>JAZTYE010000097.1:0-48656 GCA_045636765.1 Candidatus Egerieisoma sp. | reverse complement strand
CTGCTGCTGGAGCTTTTACAACATCCGCAGCCATAAGCATTGCGTGTGCTGTTCCCCATGGCTTCTCCCTTCCAGGTTTGAGGGTAAATCCGTAAGGAAGTTTATCCAGCTCCTGCTCAACAAAAGCTACCTCAATATGATTGTGATATTTGGATGCTATCTTCTGCTCAAATTCCTTTCTGAAATTGCTTCTTACAACAAATACAACCTTTCCGAATCCACCTCTAATTGCATCATAAACCGAATAGTCCAAAATAGTCTCACCATTAGGCCCAACACCGTCGAGCTGCTTGAGCCCTCCATATCTGCTGCCCATACCTGCGGCCAAAATTATTAATGTAGGTTTCATATTTTATTGCTAATTTTGCGTTATTAATGCGCTAATTTAGTAAAAATATGGCAAACAAGGCTACACAAACCATAAAAAGGAAATTAAAGGAATCAAAAGTGCTTAAAGTTGCGGGCAACAAGTATTTTCTGGTTACAGTATTTTTCCTTGTATGGATTTTCTTCATTGATACAAGCAATGTGTTTGTGTGGCTGAATGATATGGGTACGGTAGCTTCCCAGGAGCGTCAGAAGGAGTATTATAAGGAGGCCATAAAGGTTACTGAAGAGAAGCTCAATGAGCTGGAATCAAACAAGGACAGCCTTGAAAAGTTTGCCAGGGAACAATATCTGTTCCATGAAGCTGATGAAGAGGTGTTTGTCATCGTAAAAGGGGAGGAATAGGGAGAATACCGTTCCTGTCTGTAGCAGTACTAAATGTATTTCAACAAATCAGTGAGGTTTGCACTCTCATATGTAGGCCCTCCATCACACTCCTTGCTGTAGGGATTGAAATAGAACTGGTCTATACCAAATATCTGGGCTCCCTCAATGTCATTCGGAAAATCATCTCCCACCATAATGGCGGCAGCTCTGGCTGCTGCAGGGTTGCTGTTGTAAAAATCTTCACCGCAGATGGACTGGAGTGCTTTCCTGAAAATTACCGGTGATGGTTTCATGGCACCGGCCTCTTCAGAAACAATAACGGTGTCAACATATTTGTGGATGCAGGTAGTATTCATCTTGCGGTATTGTACCCCCTTGAATCCGTTTGATATGATTGCGATCTTGCCTCCTTTCTCCTTTACGGCTTTGAGTACATCCTCGGCACCGGGTATGAGGCCTGTTTCCATAGACATGAATTCCAGATATTTCTCTCCAAAGTCAAGCGCAAACTGGTGCATTTGCTCGGGTGAGAAGGAATGAGCAGGGAGTGATCCGGGTGCAGATGTATCCAGAATTTCCTGCAATGTAAACTGGAACCTGTTGCAGCGCAGCTCCTCTTTAAGGATTTCCCCACGCTCGTATTGCTTCCACAGTCCCTGGTTTATCACCTCATACCTTTGGAAAAATTCCTCTTTGTCAGTTACCCCAAAAAGGCGTTGAAGTTCCTGTGAGTCCACAAGCTTGAAAAGGGCACTTTTGGCATTTTTGTCAAAATCCCAAAGGGTGCGGTCCAAATCAAAAAGGAAATATCTGTAATCTTTCTTGCTGCACATGTTGTAAAAAAATCTTCCCGACAAATATCGGAAAATTGTCGGGAAGAGGTAAATTCCAAATATGTTTTATTTGCAGTAATACTCTATCATCTGCTCGATTGCCCTCTGGCATACAGGGCAGAAAGCCTCTGCAGTGTTGGTCTTCATACGGCAATCCATAACAGGACGGTAAATCCCTTTTGCCATATATCCGCCACCCTCATATACTCCCAGGTTGGTGTTGTCCCTTCTGTTTTCAAGGGGGGCAGTAGGAATTTGGGTACCTGCATCAAGCATGTCTTTCCATTTTGCCTCAAAATTTACAAGAGTGGTGAGGTTCGGTTCCCATGGCTCAATCTTGATGTTGTAGAACTCCTCGTAAGAAGTGCTGGAGTCGAAGTACTCATCACCCAGTCCGGCAAAGCTGTGACCGAATTCATGTATGAATACAGGCTCTGCAAAACGGCAGTCGCTGGCGCTCAGGCCATAGAAGTTGTAGATTCCTCCACCACCGTATTTTGGAGTGTTTACAATAACGTACAATGCGTCATATGGCGCATTTGTGGCCAGTTCGCAAACATTCTTCTGGTTTTGGGCGGTAAGGTAGCGGTCACTGCGGAAGGTGTAGAAATTGGAGTTTGCCACAGTCTTTTTCCAAACATCCTGATGCGGAATGTCGGTTCCGCTCTCCTGTGATACAGATTCAAGTGCCCAAATGTTGAAGTCTCCTTTGTGCTTGTCATAAGGGGCCATTGTAAAGAGATAATCTGCAAATCTTTTGGCATCCTGTCTGAATTTCTCCATCTCCTGGGCGGTATACCCTTCGGCAATGAACAGAATGTCCACTTTGGCAGAAGGATCGCCGTTGTACAATATCTGTGATACGTTGAAGTTATACTTCACTTCGTGGCTGATAAGTTTGTCGGCAGGATCAATGTCAATTGAAAAAATCTCATTGTGCTCACCTGTAGCCTTTACCCTTTCATATACTTTAAGTACAACCTTTTCTTTAGGGAAAGGTATAACATATGAACTGTTGAAAGCCTGTGGCGTTGTGCGGGCTTCAGCTGTGGTTCTCCACTCCTGGAACAGGGTGTTGAATCCTTTTGAGTATATGGTCTTGCCGGCAGGAGTCTGCACTTCCATGTAGTACTCACCATATTTGAAAGGGTCTACAAGGTTGTTTTTTGAGCCGCTCCATGCACACTCTTTTACAAGGCCGTCGAGGAAGATTTTCTGGTAAGATGCATCACCTGCAAATGTAAGGTCTACCCTTAATCTGTCGGGAGTGAAATACTCCTCATATTTTGGTTGCTGTGCAAATGCAGCAGCACATATGAGGATGGCTGCTGCAAGGGTCAAAAGTTTTCTCATAAATTTATTTTCCTACGTAGTTCTGAGGGGTAATTACAAGAATTTCCTGTTTTACAGAGTCGCTTACATTAAGCTCTTTTACAAACTCCTGAATGCTCTCTTTTGTAATTCCTGCATTTCCACGTGTAAGTGCTTTAAGTGCCTCGTATGGATTAGGATAACCTTCACGGCGGAGAACTGTTTGGATACCCTCGGCTACAACTGCCCAGTTTGCCTCAAGGTCGCGGTCCAAAGCTGCCTCGTTCAGGATAAGTTTGCCCAAACCTTTCTTCAATGATTTGAGTGAAATGATTGAGTGTGCCAATGGAACACCAACATTTCTTAGAACTGTAGAGTCTGTAAGGTCTCTCTGCAATCTTGAAACAGGAAGTTTTGATGCAAGGTGAGCATATATTGCATTAGCTATTCCAAAGTTGCCTTCTGCGTTCTCAAAGTCGATAGGATTCACTTTGTGAGGCATTGCAGATGAGCCAACCTCTCCTGCTTTCACTTTCTGGCGGAAGTACTCCATTGAGATATATGTCCACATATCCCTTGCAAGGTCTATAAGGATGGTGTTTATCCTCTCAAGATTGTGGAAAAGGGCTGCAAGATTGTCGTAGTGCTCAATCTGAGTGGTAGGGTATGAACGTTTCAGTCCAAGTTTGCCCTCAACGAACTCAGCTGCAAATTTGTTCCAGTCAATGCCAGGATATGCAAAGTTGTGTGCGTTGAAGTTTCCTGTAGCACCACCGAATTTTGCAGAATAAGGTACAGTCTCAAGAAGTCTCAACTGCTCTTTCAAACGTGCAACGAATACGTAGATTTCTTTGCCAAGGCGGGTAGGGGAAGCTGGCTGGCCATGGGTATGGGCAAGCATTGAAACATTCTCCCACTCTTTTGAGAAATCCTCAAGTATCCCGATAACCTCATTCAAGGCAGGCATATAGGCATCTCTTATACCCTCAAGCAGGCTTAGAGGAACAGAAGTGTTGTTGATATCCTGTGAAGTAAGGCCAAAGTGAACGAACTCGCCATATTTCTCAATGCCAAGTTTCTTGAACTCATCCTTTATAAAGTACTCAACAGCTTTTACGTCATGGTTGGTAACTTTCTCAATATCCTTAACCTTCTGGGCATCCTCAGCTGTAAAGTTGTTGTAAATGTTTCTTAGTGCTTCAAAATTTGCCTTGTCAAAGCTTCTTAGCTGCTCCAAAGGAAGCTCGCAAAGAGCAATGAAGTATTCAATCTCTACTCTTACTCTGTATTTAATAAGCGCATACTCAGAAAAGTACATGCTCAAATCTTCTACTTGTCTGCGGTATCTGCCATCTATTGGAGATACTGCCATTAGTGCATTGTTTGACATATTGTATTCTATGAAAAATTTGGATGTAAAGATAGATAAAAATACAACAAAATCATAGTTAAGGTGTTTGGTATTGGTAAATGTTTTAATATAGGATTGATATGAATACAAAAGTTTTGGCTTTGGGAGTGGTTACTGCATGCGGTATGGCATTCCCGGCAGGTGCATGTACAGGTATTGCCCTCACTGCAAAAGATGGAAGTTACATTCAGGCAAGGACAATTGAGTGGGCAAAAGGTTATCTGGAGAGCGGATATACAATTATTCCTCGAGGAGAAAAATTGTTCTCCTATACTCCCGACGGAGGAGAAGGTATGCAGTTTACAGCAAAATATGGAGTGGTTGGACTTACTGTTGCAGACAAAAATTTTATTGCTGAGGGTGTAAATGAAGCTGGCCTCTCATCCGGGTTGTTCTTTTTCCCGGAGTTTGGATCATATAAGAATTTTGATGCATCGCGCAGAGATGTCTCTGTTGCTGATATGCAGTTCAACCAGTGGCTTCTTACTCAGTTCTCTACTATAGATGAGGTTAAGGAGGCTTTACTTTCAGGGAGTGTAGATGTGGTAGGTCTGGTAGGAAATGCAGTAGTGCATTGGAGGATTGGAGAGCCGTCGGGAAAAGAGGTAGTATTGGAGATAGTGGATGGAGTGCCTCATTTTTATGACAATCCTGTGGGTGTGATAACAAATGCTCCAGGTTTCCAGTGGCATCTTACCAATTTGAGCAATTATGTGAACCTATATGGGGGAACAGCCAAAGCTCAGAAGATGGGTGATTTTCAGGTGCAGCCTATTGGAAGCGGATCTGGTTTGAGAGGTGTGCCTGGTGATGCAACTCCCCCTTCACGTTTTATAAGGGCGGCGTTCATCCGCAATACTGCGCCACAGCTTGCAGATGCCCCTTCTACAGTGTTCCAGACATTCCATCTTTTGAATTTCTTTGATGTTCCCCTTGGATTTGAGATAAATGAAGGGGCTCAGTTCCCTGATATCCCAAGTGCAACCCAGTGGACAAGTTCAATAGATCTTACACACAGAAAAGTGTATTATCACACTGCCTACAATGTGAACATCCGTTGCATAGATTTGAATACCATTGATTTTGGCAAGGTGAAATATCAGTGGCATCCTCTAGATGCAAGCCAGGTACAACCAGTTGAGACAGTGATGGTGAAATAGAGTTGTTAGTATAGTAAAAAACAAGAGAGCTTGTGCTATTGTGCTACAAGCTCTCTTGTTTTTTTATAATATTTATTTTATCAGTCCCTCAATTATCCCCGGTATTTCATAATTCTTGAATACCCCTGCAAATTTTTCAGCACCTGCTCCGTATGCAAAGATTGGAACTACTGTTCCGGTATGTCCTTTGGTGCTGAAAGATAGTTGCAATCCTTCAGGTTGGTTAACAGCGTGGCTCTTATATGTTACACCTGTTCCTCCAGTCTCATGGTCTGCTGTAACTACAAGCAAAGTCTCAGGATTTGCATTAACATAAGCTACCAATGCTTTAAGCAATCCGTTGAACTCTTTCATCTCCTCAATCATTCCATCTGAATCATTGTTATGGCCGTAGCCGTCTATGATTGCACTCTCAATCATAAGGAAGAAGCCCTCAGGTGCATTTTTGGACAACTGCTCAATGGCTTTTACAGAAGCTTTCTCAAGATATACTGTTGGCTCAGAGAATCTGGTGGTATCCAAATTGCCTGCGTCTGCGGCAAGTTTGGCAGCAAGGCATACCTGGTCTCCCTCGGCAGCCTTGGCGGTAGTGTTTGAAGATTTGTTGCGGCGGTGCACATCACTCATTTCCAGTATCCCGACAAATTTTTCAGAGTTTGTACCCAGCACAGATTTCCAGTCCAAGTAGACATCATAGCCCTTTTCAATGAGAACTGCTGTCATGTCTACAGAATCGGGACGGTTGATGAATGCAGAGAGGCCTGCACCAACAGCTATATCCACGTTGCTGTTGCAGAACTGTTCTGCAATTTTATAACTCATTGAACGTGATGGAACTCCTGCATAGAATGCACCTGGAGTTGCCTCTGTAAGAGTAGTGTTTACTACAATTCCGGTCTTTTTGCCCATTGCCTGAGCTTTTTTTAATACACTTGTAAGTTGCACAGTATCAGGATCTACTCCAAGGAAACCGTTGCATGTACGTGTACCTGTAGCAAGAGCTGTACCTCCTGCAGGGGAGTCGGTTACATAGTTGTTTGCAGACTGTGTCTCGTTAAGGCCAATTACAGGTGCCATCTCAAAACCGGTTTGAGCCTCTTCTGAAAGGAGTAGTGTTGATACTGAACCAAAACCCATACCGTCTCCAATAAGGTAAATTACATTTTTGGGTTTCTGTTGCTGTGGTTTTCCGCAGCATGAGGCAATAGCCAATGCGGCAATTGCTGCAATTACAAATGTTATCTTTTTCATATTATGTAATTATATCAGATGTGCGGCTAATAGCCGCACATCCTTTATTTCTTGAAGTTTCCTATTGTATATCCGAAAGTGATGCTTGCAACTTCCTTGAACTGGACCCGTTTCCTTCCCACTCCATCTTTGCCGGTTATGAGAATATCATCATCATAAATGAGATTTGTCCTCAAGCCAGCCTGAAAGAACTTGTGGAATTTGTAGATTACCTCAAAATCCCAGTTTACTTTTATGTTCTGGGGCTTTTTCATGTAGTTTGAGAAAAGGGTAAGTGTTGTTCCAATCTTACAATCCTTAAAAATCTCCTTGTTAAAGGTGGTTTTCAACTGGGCACCCAGCTGCCATCTGCATGCTTCGTCGGGAGCATTACCATATTTTGCCCTTAACAGTGAATCTGTTACTATTACCAGGTTTCCTGTTAAAGGAGAAAATGTGGCTGAGAATGCATTTCCGGGTTTATAGTCAATACCTATACCAATGTTAAAGTATCCTGGTGTAAGGAACTGTGATACTTTTTTGCTTGTGCTTCCAGAGTATTCAAATCCTGGGGAGAACTGGGATTTGAAGTTCATATTTGCTGAGAAATAGAACTTGTTCATAAGTTTGTATCCCCATTTTGAGTCAAGATTTATTTTATCGTCACTCTTGCGGTAGCCAATATCATCCTTGAATGATTGTATGAATCCGTATGAGAGTATGGCCCTGTTGTCCCAGTACATGCTCCCTTTGGCATAATTGATATGCGCATTTACATAACTGTTTAGGGATATGGACTCGGAACCTCCGGCTGCCCAGTTTGAGAATGAAATCTGTGAGAATCCAAGCTCTGTATATACACCTTTTGTCCAGAATTTTGGTATTGTAACAGGCTCATAATTGATAACAGGTACAGCAAACTGGGAACCAATGATACGGCACAGTTCCTGGGCGCTGTTCAGATTGGACAAGTAGCCTACTGAGTCCGGTGACTGGGCATAGGACACCTTGCTGTTGCCAATCAGACACAGCAGAATTACTATAAAACCTGTTAATTTAAGCCTCATCTGTTACTTACTCGTTTTCCAAAATGTCGTCTGAGTTGTACTTGTAACCCAAACGTTTTCCCGTGCTCATTCTTGCACTCTCAATTTTTGCATTTATCTGCTCTACGCTTGCAACCTTTACAAGGTCAAAAGGTGGTACAAGCAAATCAAATGAAAGGGAGTATAGCATTGCAGATTCAACAAAACTTACAAGCTCCTCTTTGGAAAGTTTTACTTTTCCAAAATTTGAGATTTTTTGTCTCTCCTGCCTTTTTCCCTCAATAAAGAACAACTTGTCCTTATTTATAAACATCCTGGCAACCAAATAGCCCAAATCCTCATCTCTGCTGTATTTTAGTGAGTCTGACAGAAAATTGTATACACTTATAACACCACAGTATGTGTTGTATGGGTTCTCTTTGGCGTATGGGTTTTTCCAGATTGCGTGGTCTCTGTCAAACTGGAAAATATCTGTATGCATACTGAACACCAGCACATCATCGGCAAATTTAAGCTCGGCCTCAAATTTTCCCCTGTCTCTGTACTCCAATCGTATTCTGCGGTTGGTTTCTGATTCCGACAAGATATCATTAAGGTCATTGCTGATCTCGCTCAAAACCTCCTTAAGGTCATTGAATACCTCAAGTGACTGATCGTAAACACAAGATTTGATGTGGGCTTTCTTCTGCAAGCCCTCCAAAATAAGTTGTTGCTTCTCCGGTAAAGGGTCTCCTTCCATATTATATTTAATTAAATTAGTATGATCTTGCAAAAATTACTCTCTGCTTAGAAGGCTTGCCTGAGTAGATACATTTGCCTTCCTCCATGATTACATTGGTATCCAAAGGAATACATCTGATTGTTGCCTTTGTCTCCTCTTTAATTTTCTCCTCAGTCTCAGGTGTGCCGTCCCAGTGGCATAGAAGGAATCCGCCCTCCTCAATTTTCTCCTTGAACTCTTCCCAAGTATCTACAAGCTGAGTTTTGGCAGCTCTGAAATCAAGAGCTTTCTGGTAGATATTCTCCTGGATGGCATCCATCAATGAGCTGATTGCACCTGCAACACCCTCAAGCTGCATTGACTCTTTGGTTAGTGTATCTCTTCTTGCAACCTCCACTGTGCCGTTTGCAAGGTCTCTCGGACCCATTGCAATTCTTACTGGAACACCTTTAAGTTCCCATTCTGCAAATTTGAAACCGCTTCTCAGGTTGTCTCTGTCATCAATCTTAACTGTAAGGCCAAATTTCTCAAGCTCGCCTTTCAACTCTTCCATTTTTGCAATGATTGCCGCGTGCTCCTCTTCTGTCTTGAAAATAGGAACCATTACAACATGGATAGGAGCAAGTTTTGGTGGAAGTACCAGACCGTTGTCATCTGAGTGGGCCATGATAAGAGCACCCATCAAACGGGTTGAAACTCCCCATGAAGTTGCCCATACGTACTCCAAAGTACCCTCTTTGCTTGCATATTTTACATCAAATGCCTTTGCAAAGTTCTGGCCAAGGAAGTGCGATGTGCCAGCTTGAAGAGCTTTTCCGTCCTGCATCATAGCCTCAATGCAGTAAGTGTCCAAAGCACCGGCAAATCTCTCGTTTGCAGACTTCAATCCTACAACTACAGGAACGGCCATGTATTCTCTTGCAAATTTTGCGTATACATTTACCATTTTCTCTGTCTCTTCAATAGCCTCCTCTTTTGTGGCGTGGGCTGTATGACCCTCCTGCCACAAGAATTCTGCAGTTCTAAGGAAAAGTCTTGTTCTCATCTCCCATCTTACCACATTTGCCCACTGGTTGCAAAGTATAGGAAGATCTCTATAAGAATTGATCCAGTTTTTGTATGTATTCCATATGATTGTCTCTGAGGTAGGCCTTACTATAAGTTCCTCCTCCAGTTTTGCAGCAGGGTCTACAACCACACCGTTGCCCTCTGGGTCAACCATAAGTCTGTGGTGTGTAACTACTGCACACTCTTTGGCAAAACCCTCTACATGCTCTGCCTCTCTGCTCAAGAAAGATTTAGGGATGAAAAGGGGAAAATAGGCATTCTGGTGGCCTGTTTCCTTAAACATTTTGTCAAGTTGATGCTGCATTTTCTCCCAGATTGCATATCCGTATGGCTTAATTACCATACATCCCCTTACAGCTGAATTTTCTGCAAGATCTGCCTTTACCACAAGGTTGTTATACCATTGTGAGTAATTGTCCTCTCTCTTAGTTACCTCTTTTGCCATTATTGTGATTTTTTGTTGTTCTGTTAAACCTTTTCCAATTTAAATCATCTCTTAATTAAAGTTGGAGAATGATTGGAATAATTTTTGATATATATTTGCGTTAATTAAAGCACAAAAATACAAATTAATTCTATAATTGAATTTAAAATAAGGAGGTAAAAATGAAAAACGGCAATATGTTACTTTTAATGGCAGCGGTTTTTGCCATGGCCTCTTGTGGTACATATACACAATCTGCACAAAATAGTGGAGCAAAGTTCCGTAACAGTATATATTATACTCCAGGTGGCGGAACATCTAGTGAGTTTGTGGAACAGCAGCAGTATCTTGCCCAGCTGGAAGAGAAAACCCAGGAGACTGTGCAGAATGTACAAAGCCAGACATATGATGCTTCAACCAACACCATGACAGTAAAGGTTGGTGACGATAATGTTGTGGATATAGATTACAATCCATCTGTAACCTATCAGATTGTAGATGACCAGGAGAGTTATGAGGCACGCTTGAGGAAATTTGATTCCCCAACATACACCATTAACATTGAGATGGATTCATACCCAATGTGGAACGGGTATTACTCTTGGTACAGGCCTTCATGGAGATGGTACGGTTCATGGCATTCGTATTGGTACAATCCTTGGCACTATGGCTGGAATCACCCTTGGTACAGTTCATGGTATTCACCATGGTATGCAGATTATGCGTGGGGTTATTATGATCCTTTCTACGATCCGTTCTATAGCCCGTTTTGGGGTTATCATTATGGCCATCACCATATATATTATCCTATACACCGTCCGGTTCATAAACCTGGTTATCATCCTGGACATGGCCATGGAAAGCCTTCGCATGGAAAGGATATATACTATGGCAAGAGAAATGATGCTCCATCTTACAAGAATGTGAGAAAAGGCAACCCGGGTAGTGTGGCAAATGGTGGCGCAGCCCACAAGCTAACAACCGGCAGTGTAACACGCAGACCACAGAGTGCCCATAACAAAGTAGCCGGCACTGACAAAAACAGGCATAATGTAAACAAGACTCCTGACAACAAGACTAATACAACTGTTACAAACAGAAACAACAGCTCAAGTAGAGGGTCTTATACAAGAACTACATCCCAGCAGACAAGAAGCGGTTCATATAACCAGAGCAGTGGTTACAGTAACGGAAGAAGCTCGGGAAATACCAGTAATGGAGGCGGTTCATCTTACAGAAGGAGATAATCCAAATCTGTAGCGGGTACTTTAATTAAAATTAAAACTTAAAAAGATGTTTAGAAAATTTATTATATCGTTGGTTCTTTTGGGTAGTGGAATTTGTGCAGGAGCGCAAGGCGTATATGATGCGTTGCGTTTCTCCCAGCAATATGCGGAAGGAACCGCAAGAAGTGTTGCCATGGGAAATGCTTTTGTGGCATTGGGAGGAGATATGGGCGGATTGTCAGTAAATCCTGCTTCAAGTGCTGTATACAGATATTCGGAGCTTGTATTTACCCCCTCAATTACAAATTCATCATCTGTAACAGACTACCTTGGGCATTCTAGAGAAGGCAGCAAGACTAAGGCAGGTATAGCAAATATTGGCTTTGTGGCTTCGTACAATACCGGCAGAGAGAATGCGGGTCTTGTAAATTGGAGTGTGGGTATTGTCTTTAACAAGCAGAATAACTTTACAAGTGCAAAAGATGTTTACGGTATGACCAACAAGACCAGTTGGCTCTCTTCTGTGGCTTATAATACTGACGGTATCTATGCACCTGAAATGGATATTAATGGTGGCAACAACCCATATTTTACATCAAATGCACCATGGAATTCTATCCTTGCGTGGAATAGCTCCCTTTTGGATACTCTTCCTGGTACCAATGATGCATTTATAGGTGCTACTGAGAATCTTTATGGAAATGAGATAAGTGTTGGAGGGGATTTGGACCAGTATTTTTCAAGCAGAACTGTCGGGAATATAAATGAGGCGATAATAAACTGGGGAGGAAATTTTGCAAATAAACTTTTTGTGGGTTTCAATTTGGGAATTCAGAGCATTTACTACAAATATGAGGAGGGATATTCTGAGCGTGCGGCCAATAACAGTAATGATTTTCAGACAGGTTTTGAATCATTTTCCACCAATTACAGGTACAGTGCTACAGGTGCAGGCATTAACCTTAAGGCTGGCCTTATCTATCTGCCAACCAACTGGCTGAGATTTGGAGCAAGTATCTCAACCCCTACATATATGTATTTGAGCGAGGAGTGGGAAAATTCTATGGAGAGCAAATTCAATGACGGTTATTCACAGAGATTGTCGTCCCCATTGGGTACATACGGATATAATCTGGAGTCTCCTTTCAGGTGGAATGTAGGAGTTGCGGCTACTGTTGGCACATTGGGCGTTATAAGCGCCGATTATGAGAGTGTTAATTATTCAAAGGCTCTGTTAAGTGATGCAGAAACTTTCTACGGATATGCAGATGAGAATAACGATATTCAGAATATGCTTGGACAGCAGAATATTTTTAGAGTAGGAGCTGAGGTGAATGTAAATCCTCACTTTGCTGTAAGGGCTGGATATCAGTTCTATTCTTCTCCTTATAAGGATGCCACTGCAGATGATAATCTTAATATAGGTTCTCTTGGATTGGGGTATAATACAAGCTGCGGATCAAGCTGTAATTTCTTTATGGATCTTACATTACAGAAACAGCTTAAGGCAAAGGTAGAGGAGTTTGCATTATATGGTGATACAAATATTGCAGCACCAGTTGGTGTTACAAAGAGCAATAACTGGAAGCTTCTGTTATCTCTTGGATTGAGATTCTAGATATGATATTGAATTGGGGCCTTCATTGAATAGAAGGTCAAGAACACTCAAATTTGGAACAAAGCCCTGCTTGTTGGTGAAAACCTGCCAGTAGGGCTTATTAAGTTGCAGTTGCTCTAATAGCAATGCAGGTTTTTTGGGATGTATGCTCTCCCTTAAGTCTGTGATTCCATTCTTTGCCAGTTCAGCAGATTGGGGCAAAATAAAGTTGCCGTCGGTGAGCTTTATAGGGGTTTCAATACCTATAAGTTCAGCAATCTTAAGAGTTAGCTCTGTATTCATCTTTAGGAGGGATGTCTCGCCACTATCCAATATCTGGTAAAGATCATCCATGTAGTACTCAAAGAATGGTGATGACATGTATGCTGCTTCAAGGGCTCTCTTGTGTTGCAGGAGCCAAGGTTTGGAGTAGTCAATAAGAAGCTCGCTGGTTGGGAGCTTGTGGCTGCTTTGTTGCTCTTTAGCTGCACTTCTGCGTACAGGTAAGGTTAAAACAAGAAGCCCGTTGGCACCATTAATGTGACAACGGGTTCTGTATGATTGTTTCTGGTACATTTCCCCGCTCTCAATTTCTATCCTTTTTGAGTTTGTAATTGCCGCAAAGTACTCAATGGACGGAAGATATGCCGTGCTGAGCAAAGATGTATCCAAAACCATATTACTCCTCTGAAACAGCTTTAGGGTTATATCTGATGATACCTCTCTTTGAGCGTGCAATAAAGTCAAGTATTGTTCTCTTCTCTATGCTTTCCTCAAACTCGGCCTCAACTTTTTTGCATGCGTCAGATACATTAAGACCACTTTGGTATATCACTTTATAGATATTCTTTATTCTGTCTATCTGCTCTACTGTAAAGCCTCTTCTGCGTAAGCCAACAATATTGATACCACAATATGAGAGTGGATATTTGCCGGCCATAGCATAAGGTGGGATATCTTTTGCAATACGTGAACCGCCACCTACCATTGCATGTGTTCCTATATTTGAGAACTGGTGTGCTGCAGATGCTCCGCCAATGATAGCCCAATCATCCACTATAGTCTCACCAGCAATACCAACATAGCTTACAAGAATACAGTTGTTTCCAACCTCACAATCATGTGCCACATGAGCGTATGACATTATAAGGGTGTTGTTCCCAATAGTGGTTTTCCCTTTGCCGCTTGCTGCGGTTCCCCTGTTTATTGTTGCGCACTCTCTAATGGTAACATTGTCGCCAATCTCCACGTATGAAACCTCATTGTCAAATTTAAGATCTTGAGGAATGGCTCCTACAACTGCACCCGGGAATACCTTGCAGTTATTGCCCATTTTTACGTAGTCGTAAATGGTGGCATTTGGACCAATTTCACAACCGTCACCAATCTCTACATTTTCTGCAATGTAACAGAACGGATGGATTTTTACATTGGCTCCTATTTTTGCATTAGGATGTACGTAAGAATTTTCCATATTTCATTCAGTTAATTATTCTTTGTTCTTTATTACTTGTGCAACCATGTCGCTCTCGCAAGCAAGAGTGTCACCTACATAAGCTTCTCCATGCATACAAACAATTGATCTTCTCAAAGGTTGGGTTATTGAAAGCTTTAACACAAGGACATCTCCCGGTACAACTTTCTTCTTGAACTTTGTGTTGTCAATTTTTGCAAAATAAGTTGAATATTTTTCAGGTTCATCCACGCTGTTCAAAACCAAGATGCCTCCAACTTGTGCCATAGCCTCCACAATAAGGACGCCTGGCATTACAGGCTCCTGAGGAAAATGGCCCAAGAAGAATCCTTCGTTTACTCCAATTGTTTTAATGCCAACAACATAATCGTCTCCAATCTCTGTTATCCTGTCAACCATTAAAAACGGCGGGCGGTGAGGAAGCAGTTTCTTTATGCCATTAATATCAATGACAGGAGCTGCATTGGGGTCATATTTTGGGATATTGTTGTTTTCCATATTATCTCTTTTAGTTTTCAATAGTGTATTGTCTCATTATTTTGGCAACCTCTGTGTTTATTTTGTGCCCCGACTTATATGCAACAACTTTTGCCTTTATTGGCATTCCTACAAGCGAAAAGTCTCCAATAAGGTCAAGCAGTTTATGTCTGGCGCACTCATTCTGGAATCTTGGCTTCAGGTGGTTGAGGTATCCTTCAGGTGCGCGTTCCAATGAAGATGTATTGAACACGCCTGCAAGTCTGTCAAGTTCCTCCTGAGGTACAGGATGCTCTACAATTACAATTGCATTGTCAAGGTCTCCACCCTTTATGAGGTTGTTTTTGAAAAGAGGTTCAAGCTCGTGGAAAAATACAAAAGTCCTGCAAGGGGCAATGTCATTTGCAAAATCTGTAGTTGCGTCAAATCTGGCATATTGGTTACCCAGAACTTTTGAGTTGAAATCTATCATCACATCTGCAGAGAAATGGTCATCAGGTATGATTAGAATTTCAGACCCTGTTTTCTCATCTCTGTATACAATTTTCTCTTTTATCTCAAGATATTTTCTTTCTGCATCCTGCTCAAGAAGGCCGTCTTTACAAATTGCCTCAACATACGGTTTGGCACTTCCGTCAAGAATAGGTACCTCCTGTGCATCTATGTTTACAAGTACATTATCAATTCCAAGTCCCCGCAAAGTTGCCATAAGATGCTCCAGTGTGGAAATCTTTATCTCTCCTTTCTCAAGGGTTGTACCTCTGGCAGTGGAAGTGACATAATCAGCCAGTGCCTCAATCACTGCATCCTCACCCAAGTCAACCCTTCTGAACTTTATTCCGTGATTTGCAGGAGCAGGTTCCAATGTCATGTTTACAGTCTTGCCTGTATGCAAACCTTTGCCTTGGAATGTATATTTACACTTTATTGTATGTTGCTTATTGCTCATTTTATTGAATCAGTGTTAAGTTCCGCAATGCAAATATATGAAAATTTTATTGTTTTATTTAGCCATTTTCTTGAACATTGCGTAGCATTTGAGATATTGCTTATAATCAAATGCAGGGGTTCCCAAAAGGGTTTCACCCTCTTTTTTGGTTCCTCCAAGGATGCCGGCCTGGGCACCCACGCTCGTTTTGTCGTGCAGTGTAATGTGTCCCGCTATTCCAACTTGTCCTCCAATAATACACTTTGATCCAACTTTGGTAGAACCTGCCACGCCGGTTTGGGCTGCCATTACTGTGTGTTCACCCACCTCCACATTATGTGCAATCTGAATGAGATTGTCAAGTTTTACACCTTTTCTTATGATTGTAGATCCCATTGTTGCTCTGTCTACAACAGTATTGGCACCTATCTCCACATCATCCTCAACAGTTACTATTCCTGTTTGCGGAATTTTCTTGTATGAACCGTCCTCTCTTGGTGCAAAACCAAATCCGTCCGAACCAATTACCACATTTGCGTGCAGGATACAATTGTTGCCAATCTTGCACCCGTCATATACCTTTACACCGGGGTAAAGGATGCAGTTCTCTCCAATTGTAACATCATTTCCAATATAAACCTGAGGATAAATCTGGGTATCCTTACCAATTCTGCTCTTCTTCCCGACAAATGAGAAATCACCCAACCATACCCCTTTACCCAATTTTGCGCTCCAGGCACATTTTGAGCTCCAGGCTTTTCCACTCTTTTTAGCCCTCTTGAGAGAGTTGAGCAAATCAAGCAAAGAAGCAACAGCTTCATAAGCGTTTTCTACAAGGATAAGCGTTGGCTCAACAGGCTCCTTAGGCTTGAAAGTTTTGTTTATAATTATAATGCTTGCCTTGCAAGTGTACAGATACTGCTCATATTTTGGGTTGGCAAGGAAACAGATGTTTCCAGGTTTGCCGTTCTCTATTTTTGCAACAGATGAGACTTTTACATTGGGGTTGCCAATAATCTCGCCATTAAAATGCTGTGCAATTACTTCTGCTGATACTTCCATAAGTAGATTTGTCTATATATCCTAGCAAAAGTAATAAAAAAATATGTAATGCTCAAGAGTGCCCATAATTTGCATATCTGATAAATTTTTCTTTCCTTTGCGCTTGAAATGAAAGGCTTGAGGGTGACCGCGTGCGGTTGCCCTTTGTTATATATCCAAAATTATGATTACATCTGAGGCATTAAGCAACACAATTGCAAATTATCTGACCGACAACGGTTTATTTTTAGTAGATATTGAGATTTCAAAAGAAAATGACATCACAATTGCTATTGAAAGCAGGGAGGGTGATGTGAAAATTGATAATTGCATTGATATTGACCGTATTGTATCCGGTGTATTTGACAGGGATGTTGAGGATTATTCCCTTACTGTAACATCTGCAGGTTTGGACCAGCCATTTAAGGTTTTGGAGCAGTATCTGAAATTTGTTGGAAGTGAAGTTGAGGTTGTGGTAAAAGGCGGAGGAAAGGTTAAAGGTATCCTTTCAAAAGCAGATGAGCTTGGCTTTGAAATTACTACATCAAAGATGGTAAAGGTTGAGGGTAGCAAGAAAAAGGTTCAGCAGGATACCGTTACCCCATATACTTATGAGGGGATCAAATCTTGCAAGCCTGTAATTAACTTCAAATAGAAACAAGATTAAACAATTATAAATAAAAATGGAAGGACTGAATTTAATAAGCACATTTGCTGAGTTCAAGGAGCTAAAGAACATTGACCGTCCAACTATGATGAGCGTGTTGGAGGACATTTTCCGTACACAACTTGCCAAAATGTACGGTACAGCCGACAATTTTGACATTATCATCAACATTGACAAGGGCGACTTTGAGATTTGGAGAAACAGAACAGTTGTAGAGACTGTAGAGGATCCTAATACAGAGATTTCTAAAGAGGAGGTTGACAAGATTGACAACTCTTATGAGATTGGTGAGGAGTTTACTGAGGAGGTAAAACTTGCAAGCTTTGGTAGAAGGGGTATCCTTAACTTGAGGCAGAATTTGTCGGGAAGAATTATGGATATTGAGAAAGCAAACCTTTTCAATGCATATAGAGACAGAATTGGTGAGATTGTAGTTGGTGAGGTGTATCAGGCGTGGAAAAAAGAGGTGCTTGTGTTGGATGAGGAGGGTAATGAGCTGCTCCTTCCAAAATCTGAGCAGATTCCTTCTGATTTCTTCCGCAAGGGTGAGTCTGTAAGGGCCGTTATCTCTAGAGTTGAGATGAAAAACAACAATCCGGTAATTATCCTTTCTAGAACAGCTCCAATTTTCTTGGAGAGACTGTTTGAGCAGGAGGTGCCAGAGATTTTTGATGGTCTTATTACAATTAAGAAGATTGTACGCATTCCAGGAGAGAGAGCCAAGGTTGCAGTGGAGTCTTATGATGAGCGCATTGATCCGGTAGGAGCATGTGTTGGAGTAAAAGGCTCAAGAATTCATGGTATTGTAAGGGAGCTTAAGAACGAGAACATTGATATCATCAATTGGACATCAAATGTTCAGCTTTTGGTTCAGAGAGCATTGAGTCCTGCAAAAATCTCATCTATAAAGATTGAGGACGGTAAAATAAGCGTATGGCTAAAACCAGGCGAGGTTTCATTGGCTATTGGTAAGAACGGTAGCAATATCAAGCTTGCAAGCATGTTGGTAGGCCAGGAGATTGAGGTGTTCAGAGAGCTTGAGGAGGAGGAAGAGGATGTTTTGTTGTCAGAGTTCAACGACGAGATTGACCAGTGGATCATTGATGCCCTTAAAGGCATTGGTTGTGATACTGCAAAGAGTGTTCTTGCTCTTTCTGTTGCAGACATCGTTAAACGTGCAGACTTGGATGAGGAGACTGTAATTGATGTGCAGAATATCCTTAAATCTGAGTTTGAGGAAGAGAAATAATATTGTTGAATTTAAAATGGGGGATTAAATATGACAGGAAACGAGAATATCAGAATAGGTAAAGTACTTAAGGAGTTCAATATTGGAATGGGTACCTTGGTTGAGTTCCTTAAAAAGAAAGGTATAAGCATTGATTCCAATCCTGGAGCAAAACTTACCGGTGAGCAGTATGCTCTTGTTGCCAAAGAGTTCAAGAAGGAGCAGATTGTAAAGGAGGAGTCAAAGAAAGTGGCCATTAAGGTTAAGGATATAACAGACAAGGAGCCAAAAGCTTTGGAAGAGGAGCCTGTTAAGGAGCTGTTCATAAAAACAACAGTTGAGGAGGTGAAGGGACCAAAGATTTTGGGTAAAATAGATTTGGACAAACCAAAGGTAGAGCCTAAAGCAGAGGTTAAACCAGAGGTTAAGCCTGAGCCAAAGGTTGAGGTTAAGCCGGAGGTAAAACAGGAGGTTGCGCCACAACCGGCAGTAGAACAAAAAACGGTTTCCAAACCTGTAGAGAAGGCTCCCCAGAACCCTAAGGTGGAGCCGGCAGCTGTTCCCCCAACAGTAAAAGTACAGCCTAAGGAAGAACCTAAACAGGCCGAGAAACCTGCAGTTGCTGAGCATATTGAGACCAGAGTAGAGAAACTTACAGGTCCTGTGACAGTTGGAAAGATTGACTTGACACAGTTTGAGAGAAAACCTTCAAATGATAATAAGAAAAACGGCAAGAGAGAGAGAATCCATAAGAAAAATGAGAAGGTTGATGTTGTAAAAGAGTCTAAACAGAACAATAACAACGGCAAGCAGGGCAATGGTAACAATGGTCAGAACAAGCAACATGGAGGCCAGAATCCTAATGCTGCAAAACAGCAGAACAATAAGAACCACAACAATCACAACAATAACAACAACCAGGGCAAGGGCAACAAGAAAGAGAAGTTCAAGCCTGTAAAAGTTGAGATTGATGAGGATGCTGTACAGAAGCAGATTAAGGACACCTACCAGAGAATGGTTGAGGGTAAAGGTAAGACCAAGGGTTCTAAATACAGAAAAGAGAAGAGAGAGCAGAATGTACAGAGAATGATGGAGGAGGAGGAGTTGGAGATGATGAACAGCAACGTACTTAAAGTTACTGAGTTCGTTACTGTGAATGATCTTTCAACTATGATGAATACCCCTGTTATCAAGGTTATAGAGGCTTGTATGAACTTGGGCCTTATGGTGTCAATCAACCAGAGACTGGACGCAGAGGCATTGGTCCTAGTAGCTGAAGAGTTTGGTTATAAGATTGATTTTGTAAGTGCCGAGATTCAGGAGACAATTGAGGAGAGCAATGATGTGGATACCCCTGAGATGTTGGAGGAGAGACCTCCAATTGTAACAGTGATGGGTCACGTAGACCACGGTAAAACCTCATTGTTGGATTATATCCGTAAAGCCAACGTTATTGCCGGTGAGGCTGGTGGTATTACACAGCACATTGGTGCTTACAATGTAAAGTTGCCTGACGGAAGAAGAATTACATTCCTTGATACTCCTGGTCACGAGGCGTTTACTGCAATGCGTGCGCGTGGTGCCAAGGTTACAGACCTTGCAATTATTATTGTTGCAGCCGATGACGCTATAATGCCGCAGACCATTGAGGCTATCAGCCATGCCCAGGCAGCGGGATGTCCTATGATTTTTGCCATAAACAAAATAGACAAGCCTGCAGCTAACCCTGACAAGATTAGGGAGCAGCTTTCTCAGATGAATATCCTTGTAGAGGACTGGGGCGGTAAGTACCAGTGCCAGGAGATTTCTGCAAAACAGGGTATAGGTATTGAGGATCTGTTGGAAAAAGTGCTTCTTGAGGCCGATATGCTTGAACTTAAAGCCAATCCTAACAAGAAGGCTGTAGGTACAGTAATTGAGTCTTCATTGGATAAAGGTAGGGGTTATCTTGCAACTATCCTTGTTCAGGCTGGTACACTAAGGGTAGGTGACGTTATTTTGAGCGGTTGCTATACAGGTAAAGTAAAAGCCATGTTCAATGAGCGTGGACAGAAAGTTGCTGAGGCAGGACCTTCAACTCCAGTATCAATTCTTGGACTTAACGGTGCTCCTAATGCCGGTGAGAACTTTAATGTCTTTGAAGATGAGAAAGAGGCTAAGGACATTGCAAACAAGAGAGAGCAGCTTTTGCGTATCCAGGGCTTGAGAACCCAGAAACATATTACTTTGGAGGAGATTGGACGCCGTATTGCAATTGGAAACTTCCAGGAGCTTAACGTTATCATTAAAGGTGACGTGGATGGTTCAATTGAGGCGTTGTCTGATTCACTTATCAAACTTTCTACAGAGGAGATCCACGTTAACGTTATCCATAAGGCTGTAGGTGCAATTTCTGAATCTGATGTTCTTTTGGCAGCTGCTTCAAATGCAATTATCATAGGATTCCAGGTAAGACCTTCTGCCAATGCAAGAAAACTTGCGGATAATGAGGAGATTGAGATAAGGTTGTACTCTGTAATCTATGATGCCATCAATGAGGTTAAGAGCGGTATTGAGGGTATGCTTGCTCCAGAGGAGAAAGAGGAGGTTACAGCAACTGCAGAGGTGCGCGAGACATTCAAGATCTCCAAAGTGGGTACAATTGCAGGATGTATGGTTAAGGAGGGTAAACTTACCAGAAATGCAAAAGTGCGCGTAATCCGCGATGGTATCGTTATCTATACAGGCTCACTTGGCTCATTGAAGCGTTTCAAAGATGATGTTAAGGAGGTTGCAGCAGGTTACGATTGCGGTCTTAACATTGACGGCTACAATGACATTAAAGTTGGAGACGTTGTGGAGGCTTACCAGATTGTTGAGATTAAGAGAACTTTGTAACAGAGGTGTCTTAAAATTATAGAAGGAGGGTGACCCAAAAGTAAAAGGGTTGCCCTTTTTGCTTTCTATATATACCCAACTTGCAATATTGAATTTATTTTCTTATCTTTGTTGAACATAACATAAAACATATTTCTATGAGAAGAAAACGCATCAGACACCTAATGATGCCTCCTGCAGTTATTCTCATCCAAATGATGTTTATAATTTCTGCATGTGAGGCAAGTTTTCTGGACAAGCCGGAAAACCAAGACTATTCACTTCAACAGGCAAAGGAATACTCTTTGCAAAATTCTCCGTGCCTGAAAATACCATCATCCAAACCACTACTGAAATCCACACCAGATGAAGGTGAACTTGAGCCTCTGTGGGAAGAGGCAAAATATCATGAGATTCAGTTTCCCGACAAAATTGCAAAAACCTATGAGGTCCCATTGGAAAGAAAGAATGGGATAGAAGCCATCTTGCTTAAAAATCCTGACCAATCGGCAGAACCTGCACAAATGAACAGTTCGCTAATTGTTCAGGAATTTGTACAGGGCGAGAATAAAAGCCAAAGACAGATAATAGCTACCATTATAGGTAATGACTCAAAAGGGAATGCAAATAGCCCTGCATTCAAATATATGGGTAGTAGAGCAACTTTTTCTGGATTTATGATAGTTTCTACCACAGCTGGGCAAATTGTCAATATCTTTTAATACATTAATGGAGAACGAACTGTAGTATATCTCAAACAAGACAAAAATGAACCTGTTACAGATAATTATTTTTTTGGTCTCAGGTTGATGAATAATGTTCAGACAAAAGCAGCTGGAGATGGCGAAGGTACTGTGCATGGTATGTGTCAGATGTGTGGTAACACTAGAGATGTATATCCTAAATACGGATATATATGTGCAGAATGTTTAGGCGATACCGAATTTATGGATGAAATAGTAGTTACACCAGGTAATGATGGCTGGGGCGGCTCTAATTATTGTGGCCTATGTGGCGGCAATTGTGACTGCCTTAAAAATGGTTCTTTAATATGCTTTTGTTCACCAGGTGATAATCCTGGGACAGGTTGTTCCTATTGTGGAATAAGTGGATGTAATGGGGAATGTAGAAATTGTGGTGAGGGAAATGGGAACGGTAATAATGGTACAGGTTCATTGAATATAAATTGGACCTCTGATCAATCTTTTAACTCATTGTTCCAAAGTGTTCTAAATGTGAATAATTCTTTTATGAATGATATCATATCTAATATCAATAGTTCTCAGATAGAAATCAATATGCATTTTTCAGATACCTTATCAATGATTGCTGGTGCATATATAACTTTGGCTAATGCATTTATTGGTGAGGATTATACTATAGAATTTCATAATAATTTTAATTCATTAAATCCATTAACTCAAAAAGTCATCATTATACATGAATTGCTTCATCTAAAAATTTATGCAATGTTAAAGAATCGGAATGTTGGCAATATGGGGGAGGTGTTACCTAATTTTAGCCAGTACTACTATAATAATGAGCAAAGTTTTAATGGTGCATCACATGAATATTTTGCCGCAAATTACTTAAATCAAATAGAAGATATAATTGAGATTATCGCTCCTGATTTAGAGGCGGATAAAGCAAAATGGGCAAGCCTGACAGAAACAGATGCATATGAGAATTTACCACTTGTTCAACGTGAAGATATAATGAATTATTTAATAGAAAATAATTTATAAGTTATGAAGACGATATATTTAATGTTTACAGTTTGTTTATTTATGGCATTAGGAGGCAAAGTTAATGCCCAGGATTCAGATGGAATATATTTGATAGTAAATGCAAAGAAATACAACAGTAGGCCAGAAGCTGCCAATAATGTTGTTAGAAGTACTTATTATAATAAAGAGGGACACTATAGAGATCCCGTAAAGATATTCCGGGCATATGTATATAACCCTTATACAAATAGTAAAAATAAACAAGTTTTAGAACTGTGGCATTTTTACAGAATAAAACCCAAGCCACATGAAACTGATATAAACCCACAAGACCAGCACAAAACATTCCTTAAGGATAGTTCGTTCTTGAATACGGTAGATTGTTTATATTGGGATGATGTTAAGGATTTGAGCTGGGGTGATGCCAAGGATTATATTGGGTCTCTATTATTTCATAGAATGCCCGACGGAAAGAAAATAAAGAAGACCATTTATATTGTAGATTTGGCAGAGAAATATCCTAATGGCAAAATAAAACTATATCAGGTTCAAGATATGAATAAGGAATGGTTTAGAACCATTTTTATTGATGAAAATGACAAACACGAGTGGATAAAACACACTAAAACAGTAAAGGAAAAGATTGATAGACGTAGAGTTGAAAGGAAAGCAAAACCGTTCAAGAAATAGCCAAATAACAAGAGGTTGGCAAGCACCAACCTCTTGTTGTTTATAAGTCTTATTTAAGTAGCTGATGCAATTTTATGCACTGTACACCCTCTGCCACATCGTGTACCCTAAGGATATCTGCACCCAGCAATAGTGCCTGAAGGTTTACGGCTGCCGTGCCGCACAAAGCCTCCTGTGGAGTTATACCAAGGGGCTTGTATATCATCCCCTTTCGGGAAACTCCAACAAGTATTTTTCTTTTAATCCCTGCATACTCTTCAATTTCTTCAAGTATTTGTGGAAGTCCTTTAAGCAGTTGGTAGTTCTGTTCCAGATTTTTTGCAAATCCAAAGCCAGGGTCCATTATATATTCCTTTATGCCGTGGCGGGCAGCCTTCTCTTCAAAAGTCTTGAAATAATCAGATACTTCGTTTACAACACCGCTGGGGTAGTGGCACAGCTGCTGCATGTTTTCCGGGGTCCCTTTCTTGTGCATTGCAATGTACGGCAGGCCAAGATCTCCAACGGTTGCCAGCATCTGCGGGTCATCCTCCCCTGCAGAGATGTCATTTACAATAAAGTCTCCCAGAATGTCATAAGCCCTACGGACAATCTCACTGCGGAAAGTGTCTAAGGATATTCTTATTTTTCTTCCCGACAAATCCTGGCCATATTTCTCTACAATGAATTTGAGCGGTTCATGCAGGTAGTTCCATTCCTGCTCCATGGTAACAGGAGTGCTCCCAGGGCGGGTTGAACATGCACCAATGTCAATTATCCCTGCACCCTGTGCCATCATTTTGCCAAATGTGGCGGCAGCATCTTCAATTGCGGCATGTCTGCTCCCCTTAAAGAAAGACTCATTGTTAATGTTCAGGATTCCCATTACCTGTGGAATGTTGCCATTCACCTGCAAGTGTTGTCCAATATTTTGTTTTGTGTTTTGCATATCAATCTTATGGAATCTTTACAAAATTAAAAGTATCTTTGTTTTTTACAAAAATTGCAGTTGTATGTTAATAGTATTGGAAGGACTTGACGGTGCCGGAAAAAGCACCCAGGTAAAATTATTGAAAGAGTATCTTGCCGGTAAAGGTGTAAATTTGAGATATCTGCATTTCCCAAGATATGATGCTCCGCTATATGGAGACCTTATAGGAAAATATCTGCGCGGTGATCTTGGAAGTATTGAACAGGTTCATCCTCAGATTGTTGCACTTCTGTTTGCATTGGACCGCATGGATGCCGCTGCAACAATAAAGGAGTGGCTTGCGGCAGGAGACTGTGTGCTGCTTGACCGCTATGTATATTCCAATATAGCATACCAGTGTGCAAAAATGGCAACCCAGCAGCAGTACGGTCCCCAGCGTGAGGAGCTGGCGGAGGAGCTGAGAAAGTGGATCTTTGATACTGAGTACAACAAATATGGAATACCTAAACCGGACCTTAACTTGTTCCTGGATGTCCCTATCAGCTTTGTGGATTCAAAACTTAAGGAGAGCCGCAGCGGTGATGATGACAGGGATTACCTTAACGGCAAGTCAGACATTCATGAGGCGGATATAAAATTCCAGATAAGTGTAAGGGAATTTTATTTGAAACAGACAGCTGCAGATAAGGATTTTGTAAGAATCTGTTGTGAGGATGCCCAGGGAAACATGCTTCCTCCTGCAGACATATTCAACAATATAACTGCCCATGTTGGTAAACTCTTTGAATAAATGAACTGTGTAATACGCTTGCTGATATGAGATTTTTGCGCAGACTATGCAGCTTTGTTTTTGGACTCATGTTTGTCCTCTCCGGGTTTTTGAAGGCAATAGATCCCGTAGGCAATGCACTTAAGATAAGCGAGTACCTTGATGTTTTCCATCTTGGATTTCTGGACCATTTTTCCAGAACAGGGGCAATTGTGCTCTCTGCTGCAGAATTTATAGTTGGCGTAGCATTGTTGAAGGGGCTAAGGATAAGGCTCTTTTCAAGAATAGCACTTGTGTTCATATCACTGTTTACCATCCTTACCCTGTTTGTGTACATTTACAATCCGGTAAGTGATTGCGGGTGTTTTGGGCAGGCAATCCATTTGAGCAACGGGGCAACATTAACAAAAAACATTATTCTTCTTGTGTTGTCCCTGTTTGTCTTTTTCCAGAGAAAAAACTATATCCCAATTGCAGGACCTAAGGCAGAGTGGTATTATCTGGCCGGCTATGCTGCCCTCATTGTCGCATTGCAACTGTACTGCTTGCGCAATATGCCTGTCATGGATTTTGGAATCTACAAGCCTGGAACAGATATTGTCCAGTGGCAAAGTGCAAGCCAGGAAAGGGAATATGAGACCACCTTCATTTATGAGAAGGATGGGGTGCAGGAGAGTTTTACCTTGGATAATCTTCCCGACAGTACATGGAATTATATAGATACCAGAACAACGCTCGTTGGGGGGGCAACCTCGGATGTGAGCGGGAGGCTTTCATTTTTGGACAATAGCGGAAATGCAGTAGAAGAAGATATTCTTGGAGTGGAAGGCCCTATATTTCTTGTATCCATATACAATGCCACAAAGTTGAAAAGCAGAGCTGTGGAAAAAATTATGGAACTGGCGGATACCCTGCAGCAACATAATGCCAAACTGTATATAGTAAGTTCAAGTTCTGTAGAAAATACAGATTCATTGTTTGAGCCGTATGCCAATAATGCAGAGGTAAATTATGAGATTCTGTATGCCGACTTTAAGGCGGTTATATCTCTCAACCGCTCCAACGGCGGACTTACATATATCAATTGTGGAGTTATTGTTGACAAATGGCCAAGAGGGGATTACCATATTGGTGAACTTGGAAAGATTCTCCAGCAGGATCCGGATGAGATTACTGCAAAGAGACTCATACACGAGAGATTGTTTGCTGAGGTTTCATTGTTTGTGATCCTTTGTTTTATATTTATTGTCAGATTCTTCTCAAAGATATCATACAGGAAATATCTTGGAACCTTTGTTATGGGAGAACCGGATGAAGATGCAGAAGATGATCCCGAGAGCAACTTGTAGAAAAGAGGTGTTGTAGGGTAAACAGGAAAATAAAAACGTTCCCCAATGGAGGATTTTTATCCTACGGGGAACGTCTTTTATTGTATATGGCGGCTATTTGGCCACCATTGCCGTCCTAGTAATTGAATGTGTAGCAGTAAGGGTGGCGTGCGTACACTTTAAACTGTTGCTCTTGTGCAATATTTGAGTAGATTCTGGCAATTGCCTCCTCTGGGTTGGCAGCAACTTTGAGTGTTGCATCCGCACCTTTAAGCATCTCCATAAACTGCTCAATCTGGGTTTTAGCTGCAGGGTATTCAGTTACTCTATAGTCGTTTAGGTTTGCAGCTATAGCTGCATAGTTTATAGCGTCAAGCAGACCTCCTTTTTCATCTGCAAGTTTGTTCTCAATTGCATCTGCACCTGTCCATACTCTACCTTGTCCAACCTCGTCAACATACTCTACAGGCAAGTTTCTTCCTTCAGATACAAGTGCAGTAAATTTAGTGTAAATATCCTCTACCATTCCCTGCATGAATGCTACCTCTTTAGGGTTAAGCGGGTCAATGCCGTTCATCATTGTACTATGGGTATTTGAACCAATATTTGCAGTATTTATTTTAAGGTGCTCCTTAAGTCCTTTTCCATAGTTCATAGCCATGCTGAATACACCTATAGAACCTGTAATTGTTGTATTGTCTGCAAATATCTTCTCTGAGTTTGCAGAAATCCAGTAACCTCCGGATGCAGCATATTCACCCATACTTACTATAACCGGTTTCTCTGCCCTTAGCAACTGAAGCTCTTTGTTAAGTATCTCTGCAGCCTGGGCATCTCCACCAGGAGAGTTTACTCTAAGAACAACAGCCTTAACTGTAGAGTCCTGGCGCAAGTCTCTTATAATTGGATAGAATTTTTTGGCAGAAAGCCCCTCGTTTGCAGACATTGTAATTTCTCCATCTGCGTAAATTACAGCAATCTTCTCTGTAGTCTTAAGGTTTGGTTTTACTTTAGCATCTGCATAAGTGGCCAGTGATACCATTTTAAGCTGATTGTCTTTCTCTACATCAAACAAGGTGCGTAGGATGCTGTAGATGTCATCTCTGCTCACAAGCTCATCTACAAGTCCGTGATCTTTCAATGACTGTGCAGAGAAGAGCTCAAGATTGTCTACAAGGGTGTTGAACTCTTTAGGATCAAGCTCCCTGCTTTGGCAAATCTCATTTGTCCAAGTCTCCCAAATTGAGTCAATCATCTCCTTATTCTGCTCATAGTTCTCCTTGCTTATGCCAGAAGCTATGAACTGCTCCGCTGCAGCTTTGAATTTTCCGTGTCTGATAAGCTGTACCTCAATGCCAAGTTTACCTAGAAGGTCCTTGAAGAACATCATTGTAGAGCCCATACCTGTAATTGCGCCTGAACCGTCTGAGTTCATGTATATTTTGTCTGAAACAGATGCAAGATAATATGCTCCCTGAGAAAAATTGTCTACATAGGTAATGATTGCCTTTCCGCTTTTTCTGTAATTCACAAGTGCCTGCCTTACCTCCTCAAGATTGGCCATTCCAATATTCATCTGGTTAAGGTTAAGGTAGATGAATCTGATGGCAGGATCGTATGCCGCTTCTTCAATGGCTTTAACTGCTTTATATATTCCCAGAGGTTTGGTTGTGCTGAAATTGAGACTCTGCAAAGCCTGCATTGCATCTTCCTGGCCCATCTCGGTAATTGGGGTTGCAAAGTCTATTTTAAGAATGGCCTTTGAAGGTATTGCAGGTTCTGCACTTTCTCCTAGAGCTGCCAGTGATCCAATAAATCCAAAGAAAAGGAAACTGCATAGAAGAGTGGCAACCAAGCATCCTAAAATGGCTGCCAATGTGGTTTTTAGGAAATTTTTCATGTATTTAATCTTTAATTGTTTACCAGTATAATACAATATTAGTGTCACTGACACCTCAATCGCTACAAATATAGGAAAAAATTGTTACTTTTGCGGGGATGAAAAGTTTTGTAAAAGGCATACTGTTTTTGAGTGTAACCATCCTGTATGTAGTCTCTACAATGGGATTTGGTATTCACAGATGTACATCTGACGGAAGTGCATCTGTAATGTTGCTTTTTGGAAACTCGCCATGTGCTTATGCTCACACCCACGGAGATGAAGGGTATCATTTTCATGCATGTGATGCAGATCATGCAGATGGACATCAATGTGTAGACAGTGAGTGCCGGGGAGAAGAGTCCCATCATAGTGAAGATTGCTGCAGTACAGATGTTTATGTGGTTACACATGACCAGACTGTTACAGATGACAACAATTTTACTGTGCAACAGTTCTTATTGGATGCGGCTTATATTAATTACTGTCCGCCCGTTGCAGTTACAGAGAATTTGACAAGCAATAAAGATTATTTTGGCTCCCTCCTTGGAGCCTTGCATAAAAGCCATTCCCAGGCTTCATTCTGTGTGTTCAGGGTTTAGTTGGCCATCTTACCAATACCCCGTGAGGGCCCAATCTAATCTAATTCAATACAGAAAAAGACAAATCAATGAAAAAAATATTTTTATTACTGACAATTGTTTTTGCGTGCAGCACATTTGCTGCAGCACAGAAGTTACACGGTAAGGTGTATTTTAAAAACTCTGCAGATGCTGTTGAGGCAGGTGCATTTGCAAATGTATGGTGGCTTGAGGGTAAATCTGCAGTAGAAACAGATGAGGATGGAACTTTTACCATCAAGCATATAAAGGGAGACAATATTACCCTTGTTGCGGCCTATGTGGGTTACAGGCAGGATACCATTAAAGTATTTGTAAACGGAGAAAATATGTTTGCAGGCAAGGAGATTGCATTTTATCTTCTTCCCGAAAACGAATTGGATCAGGTTACAGTAACAGGAAGACAGGAGGCAAATTTCCTTTCAAAGACAGCAAGTATAAAAACGGAGGTAATCTCGGCTGCAGGCTTGTGTAAAATGGCATGTTGCTCTCTTGCAGAGAGCTTTGAGAGCTCTGCAAGTGTGAGTGTTGGCTACTCAGATGCAGTTACTGGTGCAAAACAGATAAAACTGTTGGGCTTGTCGGGAAGCTATACCCAGATGTTGGATGAGACCCGTCCTGTGATGAGGGGACTGGCTTCTCCATTTGGATTGAGCTATATACCGGGACAATGGTTGGAGAGTATACAGATTGCCAAAGGCCCCTCTTCTGTTGTTAACGGTCTGGAAGCAATTACAGGCCAGATTAATGTTGAGCACCGTAAGCCCACAACAGAGAATCCTTTGTTTGTTAACCTGTTTGTAAACAGCAATCTTAGGGCTGAGGCAAACCTTGCTTCTTCTATACAGTTTAACGAGAAATGGAGCACTGTGGTTCAGGGGCATTTTTCAAAGGATAATAAGATTCATGATGAGAACGGCGACATGTTCCGTGATGACCCTCTTACACAACAGGTGAACTTTGACAACAGATGGCTTTATTTCCACCCAAGTGGTCTACAGGTGAGATTTGGTGCAAAGTTTGTGAATGATGAGCGTATAGGAGGCCACAAGGATTATAAGAGTGGAATGAATGAACATGATAATCCATACTTGAGCAATTCTTCAGCACCGGATATGGGCGAGGCATTCAAGAAGGGCATTTGGGGCAATGAGATACATAATACAGGTGTAAGCGGTTTCTTTAAGTTGGGTATTCCCCTTAATGAGGACCAGACAAAAAATATTGCTCTTGTGGCTGATTATTCATACTATGATATGAAGAGTTCATATGGCCTTAAGATGTTTGACGGCTACCAGAATATGGGCTTTTTCAATGCAATGTACCAGCATACTGTTAATGACAACCATAAATACACTCTAGGATTGAGCGGAAGATATGATCAGGTGAATGAGTATTACAGGGATGATGCAAGATATCTGGAGTTTGGAAACAGATTGTATGCCGGTTATGCTGCCAGCAGTATTGTTAATGGTGCCAACAGTATTGTTATGAATAATAAAAATACTGAGGATAAGGTTATTGGACCTTATGCTGAGTATACATATACTTTGGATGAAAAGATTTCTCTGGTAGCAGGAGCAAGGGCAGACTACAGCTCTCTTTGGGGATGGCAGTTTGCACCTAGAATGAGTTTCAAATACTCTTTTACAGATATGACAGTACTAAGGCTCAATGCAGGCAGAGGATTTAGGACACCTTACATTATTACTGATAATTTGGGTGTAATGTCGTCGGGAAGAGGTTTGAAAATAGCAGAGGATATCAAGGCTGAGGATGCATGGACATTTGGAGGAAACTTTACCCAGTATTTTAGGATTGCAGACAGGGAGTCAAACTATTTCAGCTTTGATTATTTCCACTCTGAGTTCAATCATAAAGTGGTGTATGATTGGGATATAGCTGCAAAGGATGCAATTGTGGAGATTTATGATTTTGCAGATGCTACTCTTGGAAACAACAGGGCATTTACAGACACTTACCAGTTTGATTTTTCATTTGAGCCAATAGAGAGATTTACAGCTATAGCAACTTTCCGCTATAGTAATGCAAAAATCTCAATGAAAGGACAGGGCCTTGTGGAGGCACCTATGACGAGCAGGTATAAGGCTGTACTTAATCTTCAGTATGCCATGCCAATGAACAAATGGATGTTTGACTTTACAGCGCAGCTTAACGGACCTTGCAAGTTGCCTGAGTTTATGGGTGGCGGCCAGTCAGATGTATATCCAATGTTCTTTGCACAGATTACAAAGAAATTCAATATGGTTGATGTGTATGTTGGTGTTGAGAACTTGTCAAACTATACACAGAAAAACCCTATTCTTAATGCAGATACCCCATACAGCAAGAATTTTAACGCAGCAATGGTTTGGGGACCTCTTATGGGGAGAATGTTCTATGCTGGATTAAGATATACCTTGTGGAAATAAATTTTTGAAATAATATTAAAAACACTAAAAATATGAAAGCAATTAAATTTTTGATGGTTCTTGCTGTAATGGTTTCAGCATTTACATTTAACGCTCAGGCGCAGAATAAGAAGAAAAAAGGTGTAGAGGAGGCTAAATTCAGCGTATATCTTCACTGTAATGATGAGAAGAAGAAAGCAGAGGCTGTTATCCCTACAATCAAAGGTATTAAGGACATGAAGGCGAGCGTTGAGGAGCAGAGCCTTTGGATAAAATATGATCCTAATAAAATTTCTAAAGAGGCCCTGATGGAGGCTTTGAACAAGAAAGGTTTCCCAGTTAAAGATTTTAAGGCAGGTGCTGCTGATACTCATCATGAGAGCTGTGATGACCATGATCATGATCACAATCATGATCACAAGGCTGAGCACAAGCATGATCATAAGCATGAACACAAACACGATCACAAACACTAGAAACTGGAAATAACTGCAGATTATGAAGACTTTTAACCTGGTGCTTGTTTTTGTATTGGCATTGTGTACATCTGTTCTTGCTAATGCTCAGGAAAAGAAAGGACTCAAATATGTTGATGCCCTTGAATTTAGAATGATAAACCATGGTTTTGACAATACAGAGAGCCCTTATCACCGTATTCCGGCATATTTGAAGGATAGCATATTGAAAGATCCAAAACGTGCTGCTTTGTGGGACAGAGGCCGTAATTGTGCAGGTATGGCTATCCGTTTCTCTTCAAATTCTGAGCGTATAGGTATCCGTTATAACCTTTTGTGGAACTTCCATATGGCCCATATGGCAGATACAGGAATCAAGGGTACAGACCTTTATATCCTAAATGAGGAGGGCGTATGGGAGTATGTGAATACAAACCGCCCTGTAAAGGATTCTATCCAGTCAAAAATATATGCAGACGGACTTCCAAAGGACAAGATGCATGAGTATATGATCTACCTTCCTTTGTATGACGGTGTAAACTGGATGGAGATAGGGGTTGACAGTACTGCCTCTATACAAAAGCCAATTTTGAACAATCCAAGGAAAGAGAAGAAAGTGGTATTCTATGGTACAAGTATACTTCAGGGTGGTTGTGCTACCCGTACAGGTATGGTTGCAACCAGCATGATTCAGAGAGATCTTAACGTTGAGTGTGTAAACCTTGGCTTTAGCGGAGAGGGCAAGATGGATATCTTTATGGCTGAGGCTATGGCCACCATTCCAGATGTTGTGGCATTTGTACTGGATCCTATACCTAACTGTACAAAGGATATGTGTACAAACCTTACATACGGTTTTGTAAACAAGCTCAGAGAATTGTGTCCTGATGTTCCAATCATTATGGTAGAAGGCCCAATGTACAGCTATACCAAGTATGACAAGTTTACCAAAAACTATCTTGCCCAGAAAAATGATGAGTGGCGCAAAAACTACCAAAAGCTTAAAAAGGAGAATCCTAAAGGGTTGTACTATGTTACATGTGATGGCTTGAGCGGGTATGACAACGAGGGTACTGTTGATGGAATCCATTTTACAGATTTGGGATTCCGTGCTTATGCCAATAAACTCAATAAGGTTCTTAAGAAAATTGTAAAGTAAGGACAGAATAAAAACATAACACTATGAAAAAATTATTGCTGTTTGTTGCTGTAATGACATGTACCATTATGGCTTCGGCCCAGAAATGGGTGAGGGTAAATACAGTAGGTTATTTGCCTGCAGATATCAAGGTTGCTGTGTTCATTTCTACTGAGGCTGCACAAGCACATACATTCAATGTGTGTGATGCATCAACAGGAGAGATTGTGTATACAGGCCAGACCAAGGCTGTAAGCGGTGATAAATGGAAAATGTCAAGTGCGTACAGATTGAATTTCAGTCCAGTGCAGAAAGCAGGTGGATATTATATAGAGTGTGCAGGTGCAAAGTCTCCTAATTTCAGGATAGGATCTGATGTATATGACGGCTTGTCTGATTTTATGCTTGTTTATATGAGGCAGCAAAGATGCGGTGACAATCCTTATACAGATACATTGTGTCATCAGCATGACGGCTATATTGTAGATCATCCTACCCGCAGCGGAGAGAAGATTGATGTTAGGGGCGGATGGCATGATGCTACAGACTATCTTCAGTATCAGACAACTTCAGCAACTGCAACCTACCATATGATGTTTGCCTACTATATGACAGAGGATAAATCTGTCTTTAAGGATAACTACCTTGCAAATGGTAGAAAAGGTTCAAACGGTATACCTGATATCCTTGATGAGGCAAAATGGGGACTTGAGTGGTTGAATAGAATGAATCCTGAGGATAAAGTGATGTTCTCCCAGATTGCAGATGACAGGGATCATGCAGGTATGAGGCTTCCTCATAGGGATAAAGTAGACTATGGTTGGGGCCCAGGAGAGGGAAGACCGGTGTATTTTGTTACCGGTAAGCCTCAGGGATTGGGCAAGCATATAAACAGGACAACCGGTGTAGCATCAGTAGCAGGAAAATTCTCTTCTACTTTTGCATTGGGCGCTCAGCTGTTCAAGAAAATTGATCCAAAGCTGGCTAATCTTATGCAGTTGAAATCTGTTCAGGCATTTAATTTTGGAGAGGAGTTCCCTGGAAATACTCAAACATCATGTCTTATTTCCCCTTATTTTTATGAGGAGGATTCATATGTAGATGATCTTGAGCTTGCAGCAGCTACAATGGCAGAATTCACTGGTATGCCACAGTGGCAGAAAAGGGCTGATTATTGGGGAGATCTTGAGCCTGTAACTCCTTGGATGGAGAATGGCATTAGGGGAGAGTATCATCATTATCAGTGGTATCCGTTTATCAATTTGGGCCACTTCCTTCAGGCAAGAAGCAAGGATGCCAAGATTGCTGCCAAATACCAGAAGTTTATGAGACTTGGTTTGGATGAGATAAAGAACAGGGGTGCAGAAGATCCGTTTATGCATGGTATCCCTTATTTGTGGTGCTCAAACAACCTTACATCTGCAGCAGTTACCTATGCAAGATTGTATAATGTTGCTACAGGTGACAATTCATATCAGGAACTTGAGATGGCTCTTAGAGACTGGCTATTGGGATGTAATCCTTGGGGTACATCTATGATTGTGAGCTATCCTGCAGATGCAGATTATCCTGCTGAACCTCATACTTCATATTTGAGAGTTTGGAATGATATAACCCCAGGAGGACTTATTGACGGACCTATTGATAGAAATCTTTTCATGGAGAGAGTTGGGAATGATCTTATTCCAAACGATGTTCTAGCTGTATTCAATAATGGTGCTGCAGTTTATCACGACAATATTGAGGACTATTCCAGCAATGAGCCAACAATGGATGGTTCCGCAGGCCTTACATACTACTTTGCAGCTATGGAGGAAATGGGTAAAAAATATGACAGGCTGGAAGTTGAGAAAGACAGATACAACTGTGTTGTAAGGGTAAAACCTTCGTCTAATGACATCTATCTTGTATTTACAGCAGATTCCATGTTCCAGGGTGCAAACAAAATCCTAAAAACTCTTAAGAAAAATAAGATAAAAGGTTCATTCTTCTTTACAGGCAATGCTTTAAGAATGGAGGAGCATAAGGAGACAATAGAGAAAATAATAGATGAGGGACACTATGTAGGAGGTCACTCCAATTCACATATGCTTTATGCCCCATGGAACAAGAGAGATTCGTTGCTTGTAACCCCTGAGCAAATATCTGAGGACATAATTGCAAATGCCAAGGAATTGGAGAAATTTGGAATAACCAAAGAGAAATCATTATGGTTCTTGCCTCCATATGAGTGGTACAATGACATTTCTGTAAGGGTTACAGAGAAGTTGGGCTATAAAGTGATAAACTTTACCCCAGGTATCCATACATCAGATGACTACACAACACCAGGCATGGCAAACTACAAGAGCTCACAGCAACTTATTGATCAGTTGTATGCATTTGAGCATAGCCGAGGCTTGGGAGGAGCGGTTATCCTTATTCATCCGGGTATACAGGACGCAAGAATAGACAGACTATATGACAGACTTGGTGAGATTATCCAATATCTTTCAAAGAAGGGTTACTCATTTAAGGCTTTGAATGAGATAGAATAATTATGTACAAAATAGTAAGAAAAGAGGTACTTTCTCCGGTTATTACCCTTATGGAGGTGGAGGCTCCCCGTCTGGCAAGATCTGCCAAGCCGGGGCAGTTCCTAATAGTGAGAATAGATGAAGAGGGTGAGCGTATTCCCCTTACCATCTGTGACTACAACAGGGAGAAAGGTACCGTAACAATAGTGACCCAGGCAGTTGGTGCCAGCAGCAGGGAAATCTGCTCGTTGAAGGAGGGTGAGGCCTTTACAGATGTAGTGGGCCCCCTTGGCCAGCCTTCTGAGTTTATCCATCTTCCCGACGAGGAGCTTGCAAAGATGTCCTTTGTATTCATAGCGGGAGGTTTGGGCACGGCACCTGTCTACCCTCAGGCAAAATATTTCTATGAGAAGGGTGCCAGGGTTGATGTTATACTTGGAGCAAAGACAGCAGACCTTGTAATCCTTGAGAAGGAGATGTCTCAGGTGTGTGACAACCTTTACATTTGTACAGATGACGGTTCAAAAGGGTTTCATGGTCTTGTAACTGCAAAGCTTGAGGAGCTTGTTGCGGGTGGTAAGGATTATACACAGGCTGTGGCAATTGGCCCTATGATAATGATGAAGTTTGTAACCCTTACTGCCAGGAAGTTCAACTTGCCTTTGGTTGTAAGCTTGAACACCCTTATGGTTGACGGTACAGGAATGTGCGGAGCCTGCAGGGTAACTGTAGCGGGAAAGGTGCGCTTTGCGTGTGTTGAGGGTCCTGAGTTCAATGCCTATGATGTGGATTTTGACGAAGCAATGAGAAGACAGACCATGTACAAGGTAAAGGAGGTTGAGGCAGACCACAAATGTAAAATAGGGAGGGGAAAATAAGATGTCGGGAAGAATACCAAGAGTTCCGGTAAGGGAGCAGGATGCAAAAATAAGGGCAACCAACTTTAAGGAGGTTTGTCTTGGCTATACAGATGAGGAGGCAATGCTTGAGGCAAAAAGATGCCTTGGGTGTAAAAAGCCTGCCTGTATGACAGCGTGCCCGGTATCTGTAAAGATTCCTTTCTTTATAGCAGAGGTTGCCAAGGGCAATTTTGAGAAGGCTGCCAGAATCATATCAATAGACAGTTCCTTGCCTGCAATATGCGGCAGGGTTTGTCCACAGGAGAACCAGTGTGAGGGCTCATGTGTATGCGGAGTAAAAGGTGAGCCTGTTGCAATTGGCAAGCTTGAAAGGTTTGTTGCAGACTGGTGCAGGGAAAACGGTGTGAGGTTTACAGACAAGGCTCCTGCAAAAGGGAAAAAGGTGGCAGTAGTAGGTAGCGGTCCGGCCAGTCTTGCATGTTCAAGTGACCTTGCAAAGATGGGTTATGATGTAACCGTTTTTGAGGTGCTCCACAAACCTGGCGGAGTACTTACATACGGTATCCCTGAGTTCAGGTTGCCAAAGGATACAGTTGTGGCGGCCGAGATAGAGAATGTAAAGCGCCTTGGGGTAAAGATAGAGACCAATGTAGTTGTGGGACGTACCATAACAATTGATGATATGTTTGATCAGGAGGGTTTTGAGGCGGTATTTATTGGCAGCGGAGCAGGACTTCCAAAATTTATGGATATTCCAGGCGAGAACCTTAACGGTGTGGTCTCTGCCAATGAGTTTCTAACCAGAAGCAACCTTATGAAGGCATATAAGGATGACTCAAGGACCCCTATCTATGTGGGCGACAAAGTGTGTGTTGTAGGTGGTGGCAACGTTGCAATGGATGCAGCCAGAACAGCATTGCGTTTGGGTGCCCAGGTTACTGTGGTTTACCGCAGGACAGAGAAGGAGCTTCCTGCAAGGGCAGAGGAGGTACATCATGCAAAGGAGGAGGGTGTGGAGTTTATGCTGCTTACCAACCCTGTAGAGGTTGTGGGGGATGAGAAAGGTTGGGTAACAGGGCTCAAATGTGAGCGTATGGAGCTTGGAGAGCCTGATGCAAGTGGCAGAAGATCTCCGGTAGCAGTACCTGATTCAGAGTTTGTGGTGGATGCAGATGTGGTTATCATGTCATTGGGAACCTCACCAAATCCACTTATTGCGCAGACAACCCCAGGTCTTGAGCGAAACAAAAAAGGAGGTCTTGTAGCATCTGAAAACGGTGCAACAACCAGAGAGGGCGTTTTTGCAGGCGGAGACGCCGTAACAGGGGCAGCAACTGTAATCCTTGCAATGGGTGCGGGAAGAAAAGCTGCAGCAGCAATTGATGAATATTTAACTAACAAGAAATAAAATGGCTCAGAAACCAAGTATTCCAAAGGGCACCAGAGACTTTGGACCGGCAGAAATGGCTGGAAGAAACTATATATTTGATACAATCCGTTCTGTGTTCAAGAAATACGGTTTTGCACCGCTTGAGACCCCTTCAATGGAGAACCTTTCAACACTGTTGGGAAAATACGGAGACGAGGGAGACAAGCTGTTGTTTAAGATACTCAATTCCGGTGACGCTTTCTCAAAAGTGCAGCCCGACGAGTTGGCCAACAGTAACGCGCTATCATTGAAAGTTTGCGAGAAAGGTCTAAGATATGACCTTACCGTACCTTTTGCAAGATATGTAGTACAGCACCAGAATGAGCTGGCTTTCCCTTTCAAACGTTACCAGATACAGCCTGTATGGAGAGCAGACCGCCCTCAGAAAGGCCGTTATAGGGAGTTTTATCAGTGTGATGTTGACGTTATCGGCAGCAAGTCTCTTATCAATGAGCTTGAGCTTGTACAGATAGTTGATGAGGTTTTTGCAAAATTTGACATTAACGTATGCATCAAGATCAATAATAGAAAAGTGCTTCAGGGTTTGGCTGAGGTTATTGGACACCCGGACAAGCTTGTAGACATTACCGTTGCAATTGACAAAATTGACAAGATTGGTCTGGATGCTGTTAAAGCTGAGTTGACAGAGAGAGGTATTGATGAAAAAGGCATTGCCACAATAGAGCCTGTACTTACATTGAGCGGAACAACTGCCCAAAAACTTGCAACAATGAAAGAGATTCTTGCCGGCAGTGAGGCTGGTCTTAAAGGTCTGGCAGAGCTTGAGGAGCTGTTTGGATATATAGCAGTGGCAGGTATCAAGCAGGAGGTTGAGATTGACCTTTCACTGGCACGTGGCCTTAACTACTACACAGGTGCAATCTTTGAGGTAAAAGCCAAGGATTTTGCAATTGGCAGCATTTGCGGCGGTGGTAGATATGATGACCTTACAGGAATCTTTGGCCTACCTGGCATGAGCGGTGTTGGTATTTCATTTGGTGCAGACCGTATCTACGATGTGCTTGGGGGATTGGACAAATTCCCTAAAGAGGCAATTGGCGGTACAAAAGTGCTGTTCTCAAATATGGGTGATGCAGAGGTTGCATACTCATTGCCAATCATTGCTGGTCTTAGGGCACAGGGAATAAACTGTGAAATTTATCCCGATAAGACAAAACTCAAGAAACAGTTTGATTACGCAGCTAAGAAAAATATCCCTTACTTTATAATTGTAGGTGAGCAGGAAATAGCTGACAATGTGGTAAATATAAAAAATCAAATAACTGGCGAGCAAATTATTTGTAAAAAAGACGAGATAAAATTTGCATAATTAAAAAATAAGCTCTACTTTTGCAGTCCAATTAAGGAAATAATCCCCCTAGGGGTAAGACATACATCGCGGAGTAGAGCAGTTGGTAGCTCGTCGGGCTCATAACCCGGAGGTCGTAGGTTCGAGTCCTGCCTCCGCTACTAAAAAAGGACAAATCGCAAGATTTGTCCTTTTTTTCTTTTTTATCTTCAAGTACAGCCCAGTTGGTCAGTCATCTATTTTAATGAGTTTGAATGAGGAGTTGAATTTAAGATCTATTTTATTGTCCAGCTCCACATCATAATGTCTGTCATCTTTCTCTATTGCCTTTATTTTTGCCTGAGGGTAGCTTTCTTTTATGAACTTGTCAATTGGGGCAGGTGTTATTCCGTCGGGAACCAAAGTGTATTTGCACTCTACATTTGTCCAGTTTCCAGTTCTGTCAAACTCAAGTTTGTCTCCGTTTATAAAGATGACATCATAGCTTTTGAGAAGTAATACCCCCTCCTGTTTTGCAACTGCCACTTTGTGTCCCGGAAAATATTTTGAAATGAACTGCTGTGCTTTTGCAGGCATTGTTGAAACGTCTATAGGTTTGTCGTCATCAGCCATTGCTGGAATGTTTATGACAAGTAAACTGATAAGTGTAATCCAAAATTTTTTCATAGCTCTTTGTTTTATTTGTTTTCTTTATGCAAAGGTGCGTCATGAATCTGAAAAGATTCTGAATTTTTGGTCAGTTTTGAAAAATTTTATCTTTTTATTGAAAAATTGTGGCAATCTCCATTTAAAGTGTACTCAATTTTAAGATTGCTGTGTCTGCAGATTGCATGTACTATGGCAAGGCCCAGACCGGTTGAACCCTCTTTTTGGCCACCTTTGTAGAATCTCTCAAAGATGAGACTTTCATTCAGTGCTTTCCCCTGGGCAGTATTGCTGAATATAATCTTGTCTTTGCTGCAGCAGATTATTACTGAACCTCCCGGGACATTGTGTACATAAGCATTTTTAAGAAGATTGTTTACAAGTATTCCGGCAAGTGTGGCATTTATGTGGGCAGTGAATTTTCCCGACAAATCAACAGCTGTTTTTATTCCCTTGTAGCTGTATATCTGATCAAATACCTCAGCACTTTCTTTGATCAGTGAGTTGAAATCTATCTCCTCTTCTTCATGGAACTGGTTGTTGTCTATCTTGGAGAGCAGAAGCAATGATCTGTTGAGCTTTGAAACATATTCCAGTGTTCCATGTAGCTTGGAAAGTTCATTTATATGGTTCTCCTGCAGATTCTCATCTTCCATCATCATTTCAACTCTGCCCAGGCATACAGCAATAGGGGTCTGTACCTCGTGTGAAGCATTTCCTATAAACTGTTTCTGTTGCTGGTAAAGTTCCTCGCTATGGCGGGCATATCCTGCAACTGCCTCATTGAGCTTGCGGAACTCAGTTATGTCTGTTTCTATATTGGGGCCTGAGGCTCCTGTGCCGAGCCTGTTTTGCTCCAGCCATTCCAAAAGTCTGTATAGGGGCTTGGTACTCCTTTTGAATACAAATATATTTATAAGGAGCAGTGTAAGAAGCAGAGCGGCATACAGTGATAGAATCAGGTATAAAATTGACCTCATGAGGTCTTTCTTTTCAATTGTAGGTATTGATACTTCTACCTGGAAATATCTCTCTTGTCTGTCCTTGAAAATTGTTGTAAGGACTCGTGCCGGTTCTGTCTCCTTCTTTGCCGCAATATACACCATTGTATCCTTGTATTGTATGGCTGGTCTTCCCAGGGCATACTCAGGACTCACCTCCTTAATGTAGTACTGGTTGTTTGAACCGCTATTGTGCGAAGGAAGCTCCTCTCCTCCAAGTGACCGGATTATAATCATCTCTGTGTAGTCCTCCAGTGAATCATCAACTTCATCTGTCAGTTCATCCATCATTGCATAGTAGAAACATACTGCCCATAGGGTAAGGACAATTATTAAACATATTGACAATCTGGAAAGTACACGGTGAAAGAGTTTCATAATCTTTGGTTTTTAACCATTTTATACCAATAATTTATATCCGGCTCCGTAAATAGACTTTATCTCTATGTCTGCACCCGCATCATTGAGTTTCTTCCTCAAATTTTTCATCTGGGCATATATGAAGTCATAGTTGTCTGCCTGATCTATATGGTCTCCCCATACAGATTCAGCAAGGGTATTCTTGTTTATGAGTTTTCCTGCCCTGTTTACAAAGTAGTGGAGGATATCATACTCTTTTCTGCTCAAATCAACAGTTTTTCCTGCAATTTGGACAATGAATTTGTCTGGGAAGATGACAACATTTCCAACAGAGATGGAGTGTTCTCCATCTCTGTGTTTTCTCCTCATTACACTCCTTACCCTGGCAACAAGTTCTGCCAGGTGAAAAGGTTTTGCTAGGTAGTCGTCAGCCCCCAGGTCAAGTCCCAGTATTTTGTCTTCAATGGAGTCCTTTGCGGAGAGGATGATTACATTTTCGCTCCTGCGGGTCTCTTTGAGGTGTTGCAGCAGTTCCAGGCCACTTCCGTCGGGAAGCATAATGTCCAGGAGAATGCAGTCATATTGGTATACTCCTGTTTTCTCTTTGGCAAGTGCCAGGTTGCCTGCAACCTCTACAATAAACCGCTCCTTTTCCAGAGTTGCCTGTATCACTTCCTGCAAAGAAGGTTCATCTTCAACTACCAGTATCTTCATTTTTATGTGCTAAAAAAACTTCTCGTTACGGTTCATGTGTACAAAAGCCTCCGCTCGTGAACAGCGGAATTCCATACCTCTGAATATTTCCATACTGCCATGTGCGCTGTGGTACCAGTTCTCCGGGTTCTGGCTCTTATGGCAGAATGACGCCTCTTCCTTTATTTTGTATGTAGATGAAATGTCCACCCAGTCTGTAGGATGGAACAACTGGCTCTGTACACCGCTCATAACCTCAAAATAGTAGAGCTCAAACGGATATCCAAGGCGTCTCCATGCATCATAAACCAATGTTGAGCAAACCCTGTGGTCTGCATGGGAATCTACCGGCCAATGGGTAAACACTATATCCGGTTTTTCTGCATCAATAATCTCCCTCATCTCAATATATCTGTCCTTGTTCACCTCAGAGCTGCCATCTATCTGGGTAAGAAAAACAGGGCGTACTCCCATAATCTTGCAGGCTTCTGTTGCCTCAGCAACTCTTATCTCTGCAGCCTGGCTATGAGTTTTCCCCTCAATACCTGCCTCGCCTCTGGTCATATACACAGATACAACTTCATAGCCCGCATTCTTTAAAACCACCATTGTCCCTCCGCATCCTGTCTCAGGGTCATCTGGGTGTGCACCAATAACAAGTGCCTTTTTCTTCTTGTTTCCCGACAAATTTTTACCATTAATTTGTGTCTGGCCGGCAGCTAAAGCTTCAAGGCCCAATAAAGATGAACCGGCTACTGCGGCACCTGTTATTTTAAGCATATCTCTCCTGTTCATAGTATTAAGTATTACTCCCTACAAACTTAAGAAAAATACCTATAATCTGTGCGGAAAAATTTTCTTAAATGATTAACTTTGTAGATTGTTATTTTGTATTATGGGATGGTCTTTATTGACAAATTAAATGATAAAAGAAAATAAATAGATAAGATGATGGAGGAATTGGATTACAATACACAGAGGGACAAGCTGCAGATGCCTGAATATGGAAGACATGTACAGAAAATGATAGAATATGTAACATCTCTTCCCGACAAGGAGAAACGCAACGAGCAGATACAGGCAGTTGTACAGGTTATGGGAACCCTTAACCCGCAGCTTAGGGATATAAATGATTTTAAGCATAAGCTTTGGGATCACGTACATGTAATATCAGATTTTAAGATAGATATAGACTCACCATTTACAACTCCAACAAGGGAGAGCCTTTCTACTGCACCTAACCCAATCCCTTTGCAGAAGAACCCTGTAAAGGCAGCCCATTACGGCAGAAATATTCAGAATATGATTGAAGTGATAGCGGAGCGGGAGGATGATGAGGTTAAAACCTATATGATAAAGACCCTTGCATCCTATATGAAGCAGCAATACCTTATCTGGAACAAGGATTCTGTATCTGAGGAGACAATCTTCAATGATATTTATAAACTTTCTGACGGAAGAATAACAGTTCCTGAAAGTGTACACATAGGAATGGGAATGTCTGACACACCTGTCCATTCTAGAAGTATGCAGGGTGGAACCAGGAACAATCATAGGAATAACCAGAAAGGTAAACAGAACAACTCTAACGGCAAAAGGTGGAAAAACAATAAGTAGTGATGGCAAAAAAAGAGAGGACCAAACTTACAAAAGAGGATAGGCTTAAGGCAAAAGCAGAAACTGAGGTTCCTAAGAAGAGGGATGCAGTGCATCTTATAATTGGACTTGTTGCATTGGTTGTTTCTGTCTTCACCTTATTCTCACTTATTTCATATGTCTTTACATGGGCTGATGACCAGAGCCTGTTCCATAATAAAATGATGTTTGATGCATCAGTTGAGGTTGAAAACGGAGGAGGAAAGTTAGGGCTGGTTTGGGCTAACTTTTTAATTTCCAGATTGTTTGGACTAGGTGCGTTTATAGTGCCATTTTTCTTTCTTGGAGTAGCATTGTACTGTCTGAGACTTAGAAAAATAAAGCTATTGAGACTTTTTTTGCTCTCATTGTTGGGATGTGTTTTAGTCTCGCTGGCTTTCTCGTTCATATTCTCATTTACAAAGGTAGATGATCTTTTTGGAAGCGGTGCCGGTGGTTCATATGGCCATTATGTTATAGCATGGCTAAATAACATGATAGGTGCTTTGGGTACAGGAAGCATCATTGCCGTGCTCCTTGTGGCATGGCTTATTGTGGTAAATGGCAACATTATTACGGCATTCTATAAATGGGTGGATAAGATAACAGCTCCTAAACCAAAAACAGTGGTTGTGGTGGATACAGTTGAAAGTGAACTTACGGAGGAGGATGTAGCCCCAGTGGCACCATTATATCCGGAACTGGATGCTGAGGTCCCAACAACCTGTGAAGAAGATGACAACCCTCCGTTTGAGGTAATTGGTGGCCAGGTTCAGGATAATGAAGAGGCCCCAGAGGAGACGGAAGAGGAGATTGCAACAGAGCAGGAGAGTGGAGAAGTTGAGGTACTTTCTACTCCCGACGAAACCCCTGTTACCCAGGAGGATGTGGCAGAGGAAGAGGAATTTGGAGATGAAACCCTGTTTGATCCAAGACTTGATTTGTCTTCATATCAGGCGCCGCCAATCTCTTTACTGGAGGATTACAAGGACAAATGGTTTGTAGTTACAAGGGAAGAGCTTGAGAAGAACAACAGGCAGATTGTAAAAACTCTTGCAAACTACAAGATAGGGGTGAGCAAGATTTCTGCAAGGGTAGGACCTACAGTTACACTATATGAGATTGTACCTGCACCGGGAGTTCGTGTGGCGCAGATCAAGAAACTGGAGGAGGATATACAGCTGTCATTAGCGGCAAAAGGTGTGCGTGTTGTTACTTTGCCTGGTACTAATGCTGTGGGAATTGAGGTGGCTAACCAAAAGCCAAGTACAGTTTCAATGTTGTCAGTATTGGATGATGAAAAATTTAAGGAGCAGAATTATGATTTGCCTGTAGCTCTTGGTATGACCATTACCAATGAGGTAATGCACTTTGACCTTGCAAAGATGCCTCACCTTTTGGTGGCAGGAGCAACCGGTCAGGGTAAATCTGTAGGATTGAATGCAATCCTTGCATCATTGCTTTATTACAAGCATCCGTCAGAGATGAAACTGGTACTGGTAGATCCAAAGAAGGTGGAGCTCTCCTTGTACTCAAAACTGGAGAAGCACTTCCTTGCCAAGCTTCCAGATGCGGATGAGGCGGTAATTACAGATACCCAGAAGGTAGTATATACCCTTAAATCTCTATGTATGGAGATGGACAGCAGATATGACCTGCTAAAGCTTGCATATGTAAAGAACATTAAGGAGTACAACGAGAAGTTCCTTCAGAGAAAACTCAACCCGCTTAAGGGGCACAGATACCTGCCATACATTGTTGTGGTGATTGATGAGTTTGCAGATCTGCTCATGACAGCAGGCAAGGAGATTGAGGGACCGATTGCCCGCCTTGCACAGTTGGCACGTGCCATTGGTATCCACCTTGTTATAGCAACTCAGAGACCTACAACAAGTGTAATTACAGGTAATATTAAGGCAAACTTCCCGGCACGTATTGCCTTTATGGTGCGCTCAAGTATAGATTCAAGGACTATTTTGGACCAGACTGGTGCAAACCAGCTTATTGGACGCGGAGATATGCTTATCTCAAATGGTGGAGACCTTACCCGTGTACAATGTGCATTTATAGATACCAAGGAGATTGAGCGTATTGTGGACTTTATTTCAGAGCAAAGGGGTTACGCTACGGCACATTATTTGCCTGAGTATGTAGGAGAGGATAAAGATGAAGATGGTGGCGGAGTAGGTGATGTAGACCTTAACCGCCGTGACCAGCTCTTTGAGGAGGCTGCAAAACTGGTTGTAATGTACCAGCAGGGCTCAACTTCTCTCATCCAAAGAAAAATGAGTTTGGGATACAACAGGGCAGGCAGAATAATGGACCAGCTTGAGGTAGCCGGAATAGTAGGCCCTTATGAGGGTAGCAAAGCACGTCAGGTTCTGGTTTCAGATCTTAGTGAGCTTGATGCCCGCCTGGCAAATATAAAGGATATCTATGGTTAACGGATTAATAAATACTTTAGTGGCGTTCCTGATGGGTGGCGCCACTTTAAGTTTCAACTTTACCGCTGCAGATGCAGCAGGGAAAGTTGTTGCCGATTCCATGTCTGGAACAATTATAACTTGCGGAGACAGTTATCGTATGGAGACAGCGCAGGTTATTGTAGTTTCTGATGGAGTTGTTGTAGGCATTTATCAGAAAGATGCAGACGAAATAATTTTGCAAAATGCCCAAAGTGGAGCTGATATTATGGCAAATCCATTTGCCATGTTGAAGGATGGCAACTCGATAAATTATGATATAACTGCTCAAGGAAAAGATGCCGTAGGATTACCGGAAAAGGTAACTCTAAAAGCAAAGAACGGAGCTGTTTATACAATAGATATCATAAATTGCTCTGCATTGCCCAATCCTGGTGCGGCGACATTTGTCCTTGATTCAAATAACTACCCTACCGCAATAGTTACCGATTTGCGGTAGGTGTACTTCTATAACAATCCAGTCTCTTCAAATACCTTGCGGATAGAAGGGTATGTATCTTTTACGTATGTGGCAACCTCTGCGGCAGGTACCCATTTGCACTGGCTTATTCCCTCTTCCTGCTGGGGAGTTGCCCTGCTGCAGTCTCCGGTGTATTTCATATTGTACCAGTAAGTGTCCTTGAGCATATGAAGGCCGTTCATGCGGTATGTATGGTGGGTGATGCAAATGAGCTCTCCCTGCTCAAGAGCGGTAATTCCGCACTCCTCCTCAACCTCACGCAGAGCTGTAAGGGCAATATCTTCACCCTCTTCCTGTTTCCCTTTTGGAAGGTCCCAAAGGCCGTTGCGGTGTATCAGCAGATATTCCCCTGCGGTGTTCCTGACAAGTCCGCCTCCTGCGTTTATTGGAGTGAAATGAGAGGCAATCTTGTTGTATGTTTCCTGTATTTCCGCTTCATCTACAGCCACGCACAGTAATTTTATATTTTCATTTGACTCAAATAAACAAGGAAGCCCTTCAAGTGTTGTATCATGGGGAGAATGCAGTACTACGGCATTGGGATTTGATGTACATGTGTCAGAAATGCTACAAACTCTTAAAATTCTGTTGTTAAAGTAAATGCTGTGCATAGAATATCAAATGATTTTTATTATATTTGCATGGATATAAACCCGCTGTTTTGGGAGTGCTCCAAAACAGGATACAAAGATAAAGATGAATATGGAATCTATAGAAAAAATTGTTGCCAAACAGCTGTTGGATATCAAAGCTGTCAAGTTGAGTCCTGAGAAACCTTTTACTTGGGCTTCTGGTTGGAAGTCTCCAATTTATTGTGATAACAGAAAAGTATTGTCATACCCTGCAGCACGTAAAGTTGTTTACGAGGCATTTGTTGAGATTATCAAAAAACATTTCAAGGATGTTGAGGTAATTGCAGGTGTTGCTACAGGTGCAATTGCTTACGGTATGATGGTGGCAGAGGTACTTGGCCTTCCGTTTGTTTATGTAAGACCTAAAGCAAAGGATCATGGTACAGGTGCGCAGGTTGAGGGTGATCTTCCTGAGAAAGCAAGAGTAGTGGTTGTTGAGGACCTTATCTCTACCGGAGGAAGCAGCCTTGCTGCAGTTGACGCATTGCATAAAGCTGGCGCAAATGTTCTTGGTATGGTTGCCATTTTCTCTTACAACTTCATCAAATCTATCAGGGCATTTGAGAATGCAAATGTGGAGTTGCACACTCTAAGCCATTATGAGGCATTGTTGGAGCAGGCAGTTGAGGAGAACTACATTAAATCTGAGGATTTGAATGTCCTTAAAGAGTGGAGAATCAATCCTGAAATTTGGGGCAAATAAATAATGGGATTTACACAGATTAAAGGGAAGGTTGTTACTGTGGAGCAACCTTCCTATGTATTATATACAGCCTTCTCGGACATGAGAAACTTTGTGGCAGCCCTTCCTCCCGACAAAAAGGAGAGTGTAGTTGCAACTGAGGATACAATTGAGGGAGAGGTTCAGGGATTTAAGATGGGGCTTAAGATTGCACACAAGACACCGTTCTCTTCTTTGATGTTCCAAAACTTTGGAAATACACCGTTTGAGTTTGCCATTACTGTATTTTTTGATGCAATAGATTCATACAAGACAGCATTTCATCTCGAGTTAAATGCAGACCTTCCAATGATGGTAAAGATGATGTTGGGAAACAAATTGCAAGAGGGAATAGATCAGATAACAGAACAGTTGGGACTTGCACTTAGCGGTAAGATTGATCCTTCCAAAATAGATCCTGAGGCATTTGCCCAGGAGATGAAAAAAAGATACAGCTAACCAGATGAATTTGAAAAACTATTTTCTTGTACTTGCAATCTCCTGTTTGTGTGCATTTGGTTGTTCCAACAGGGAATTGGCAAATATCAATCCAATTGTTCCCCATCCTGCAAG
>JAZTYE010000096.1:0-4770 GCA_045636765.1 Candidatus Egerieisoma sp. | reverse complement strand
CTCCTCATCTTTTCTCTGAACCGGTCTGTTTGTTGGGATGGTAACAACATCAAGTTTGTAGATAGAATCAAACTCACCTGCCTCTGTCTCTGCAGTACCTGTCATACCTGCAAGCTTGTGGTACATTCTGAAGTAGTTCTGCAAAGTGATGGTTGCAAAAGTCTGTGTTGCAGCCTCAACCTTAACATTCTCCTTAGCCTCAATTGCCTGGTGAAGACCGTCTGAGTATCTTCTTCCATCAAGGATACGTCCTGTCTGCTCATCCACAATCTTAACTTTGTTGTCCATAATCACATACTCAACATCCTTCTCAAACATTGTGTATGCCTTAAGCAACTGGTTAACTGTATGTACTCGCTCAGATTTAAGGGCGTAATCAGAGTAAATCTCATCTTTCTTGGCAAGCTTCTCCTCCGGGGTAAGCTCAAGCTTCTCAAGTTCAGAAATTTCTGCGCCCACATCAGGCAATACAAAGAACTTGCTGTCATTTGTACCTTTGGCAATCTGCTCGTGACCTTTGTCTGTAAGCTCAACCGATCTCTGTTTCTCATCAATCACAAACAGAAGCTCATCAGTAATAAGATGCATCTGCTTGTTGTTGTCCTGCATGTAGAAGTTCTCAGTATTTATAAGGATTTGCTTGATACCCGGCTCACTCAAGTATTTGATAAGCGGATTGTATTTTGGCAAACCTTTGTATGCTCTCAACAAGGTCTTTCCACCCTCCTCAGTATTACCTGCTGCAATAAGTTTTTTAGCCTCGTTCAAAAGCTGGGTAACATTTGAGCGCTGCTGGCTGTAAAGTCTCTCCACAAGCGGCTTGAACTCCATAAACTGCTGGTCCTCCCCTTTTGGAACCGGACCTGAGATGATAAGCGGTGTTCTTGCATCGTCAATCAACACAGAGTCAACCTCATCCACAATTGCATAGTGGTGCTTTTTCTGTACAAGGTCGTCGGGAGTAATGGCCATATTGTCCCTAAGGTAGTCAAAACCGAACTCATTGTTGGTACCAAAGGTGATGTCTGCACGATATGCCTTCTTGCGGGCATCCGAGTTAGGCTGGTGCTTGTCTATACAATCAACTTTAAGTCCATGGAACTGGTAAAGAGGGCCCATCCACTCAGAGTCACGTTTTGAAAGGTAATCATTCACAGTTACCACGTGAACACCCTTTCCTGCCAATGCATTAAGGAATACCGGCAAAGTAGCCACAAGGGTCTTACCCTCACCGGTAGCCATCTCTGCAATCTTGCCCTGATGAAGCACAATACCGCCAATAAGCTGTACCTCATAGTGTACCATATCCCAAGTGATAGGGTTTCCGCCTGCCAACCATGTGTTTTTCCAGATTGCATAATCGCCCTCAATATTCACATAATCAACCTTTGCCCCCAAATCACGATCTGCATCAGTTGCCAAAACCTTAATGGTTGCATTCTCTTTAAATCGCCTTGCAGTAGACCTCATTATTGCAAATGCAGTTGGAAGCACCTCCATAAGGACAACCTCAATCTGCTCATCAATCTTCTTGGTAAGTTTGTCAACCTCAGTGGCAATACGCTCTTTCTCATCCGGAGAAAGTGTCATATCCTCCAGCTGACCTCTAAACTGTTTCTTTTTGGCCTCATCAGCAGCAATACGGTCAGCAATAACTTTCTTTATTCTCTGTGCCTCTGCCCTAAGCTCATCATCAGACATTTTATCTATTCTGGCATACTCAGCCAAAGCCTTGTCCAAAATAGGTCTGATTGTCTTCAAATCCCTGTCGGCCTTAGAGCCGAACATCTTCTTTAACAAATCCGAAAATCCCATATCTATGTATTATATTTTTTCAATTCAAAAAACTGCACATTACGTACAGATACAATAACTTGCAAATATAGCAAATTATAAACAATTATACCTAATTTTGCATTGTAAACCAGAGCGAAAGATGCAGCATACAATTACAACCAGCGCAGACGGCAGTTCAACTCTGCAGCTCACAGAATTTGGGGAATCATACCACTCCACCAACGGAGCCTACACGGAGGCCATGCACATATACATAAAAGCAGGTGTGGAGCATCTTTTTCAGAAGCTATGCAGCACCGTCAAGAGCATCTGTGGAAGCAACCTCCCGGGCGCCGAAAACACTTTACAGAAAACTCCCATACACATCAATATCTTTGACGTAGGATTCGGCACCGCCCTCAATTGCATCCTTCTCTACTCATGGCAGCAACAACTGCGCCAACAGGGGCTCACCTATCCACAAATCCACTACTACGGAATAGAAAAATACCCTATCCAACCCTCTGAAGCACAACAGCTAAACTACCCAACCATAATTGTGCAGCAACTACATCTTCTTCCCGACAAACTGACAGAAATTTTCCACCTCATGCACAATTGTCAATGGGAAAAGGATGCGGTCATTCCACCATTATCCGAGGGAAATTGCCAACCGGATAAGGAATGTCATTCCTCTGAATTCATACTGCACAAGTCCTGCGCTGACATTGCAGCACTGGAAGAAAAATACTATCGGGAAGCATGTGGAATTAAGGGGCCAGCCGTGGTATTCTATGACACATTCTCCCCTGCCACACAGCCATACTTGTGGGATGAGGAGATTTTCTGCAACATTGCCGCAGGATGCCCTGCCGGCTCCGTGCTGGTAACCTACTGCAGCAAAGGAACCGTAAAACAAGCCCTACGCGGTGCCGGTTTCACTCTAGAACGCCTTGCTGGCCCTCCCGGCAAACGCCATATCATCCGCGGAACATTATAAAACCTCTGCAGTATTCAGACATAATACCAATCAGCAAGCCACTGGGTTTGGTGCAAAAAGCGCCCAGATTCGGGACCAAACAGAGTAACTCCACAAGGTTTGGAGCGGAAAACACCACTTTTCGGGACCAAACAGAGTAACACCGCAAGTTTGAGCAAAGAATACCCGTTTTTGCGCAAAAGGGAAAACAAAAAAGAGCCGGTCATCAGACCGGCTCCTTCAATTTAATTGCTTATAAATTAAGCCTGTGTAATAGCACCCATTGGGCAAGCGTTAGCGCAAGTACCGCAATCAGTACACATGTTAGCATCAATCTTGTAGATATCACCTGCTGAAATAGCACCTACTGGACACTCATCAATACAAGTACCGCAAGCAGCGCAATCCTCTGTAATTTTGTAAGCCATGACTTTAATTTTTTTGTTTGTTAATTGTGTTTAAACCATTGCAAAGATAATAACAATGTTGTTAGTATCCAAAAATATCTTCCAATGACACTCTCTCAACTTTTCCGTATTTTTCCGGTGTGAGGGCCTTCATATCAAGATCTTTCTCTGAACCAAGGATACCAATTACATATTTTCTGTCTTTGATTACCTGTTGCTGGAACTCTACAACATCCTGCAATGTAAATTGTTGCACTTTATCAAACAATTCTTTGTTAGGATCTTCTGTAAGACCGCGTTTCTGCAAATTCAACCAGTAGTTGATAACACCCATACCCTTTACTCTGTTGGTTCTCAAGTTTGCAATAATATTCTCTTTTGCAATGTTGAATGCAGCCTCAGACTGTGGCATCTGGTTTACTATCTCATCAAATGCATTTACAGCATCCATCATCTTGTCATTCTGGGTTGCAATAAATGTTGTAAAGTAGTAAGACTCATTTTTCTTGGCAGGAGCCGCATATCTTGCATTTGCAGAGTATGCCAAACCGCGTGCCTCTCTCATCTCCTGGAATACTATTGAGTTCATTCCACCGCCAAAGTACTCATTGTACATATTTACAATAGCTGTTTTGGCAGGATCATAAAGCTCACCTGTATTTGAGTAAGAGATCATATAAATCTGTTTTGCATTGTAAGGTGCAATCACAACTTTAGGCTCATCAACAACCTGAAGCTTCATGCTCTCATTCTTAGGATATTTCTCAAGTTTCTCAGGGATATTGTGATATTTCTCCACAATTGCAATCACCTGGTCCATCTCCATTGGGCCATAGTAAGTGATAATCTGCTCATATTTTGAAGCATCCTGTATCTGGGCTATAAGCTCGTCAGATGTAAGGGCCTGTATCTCTTTGTTTGAAAGGACATTTGTAGCAGGATTATTCTTACCGTAGTTAACATACTGTGTCAGCATAGAGTAACAGCCTCTCTGATTGGTCTTGCTGTTGATTCTCTGTCTGAAGATATTGGCTTTATAGTTTGCCAATACAGCGTCATCACCTTTGGCATTTGCAATCTTGTCCTCAATGATTGCAAGGGCAGCCTCCATGTTCTCGCTCAAACCAGAAACGCCAATATAAACCTTCTCACCTGACGCAGTAACAGCCGCATTACATGCCAAATCATAAAGCTCTTTTCTGATCTGTGCAGCAGTTTTCTCTGCTGTACCAAGATAATCAAAGTAGCCTGTAGCTAATGAAATCACTTTATTGTCCTTTGTACCAAAGTCAATTGCAATGCTCAACTGGAACAAATCGTTCTTCTCATTCTTGTTGTAAAGAACCTCCACACCGCTTTTTGCAGTGCCTCTCTGCATATCTTTGTCAAAGTCTACAAATACAGGCTCAATTGGCTGTACAGCTGCAGCCTCTGCCTGAATCTGCTGAAGGAAGTCACTCTGTTTGTCCCTGTTTGTAAGGATAGGGGTAATTTTAGGCTTGCTGATGGCAGCAGTTACTGGAGCCTTGCCTTGCTCTTTGAATACAGATACATAGCCCTCAGTAAGATATTTGTTTGCAGCTGCAACAATATCCTCTTTAGTTACCT
>JAZTYE010000095.1:0-7374 GCA_045636765.1 Candidatus Egerieisoma sp. | reverse complement strand
GCTGCACCACCCTCACTCTGCATCTCAACAACCTTTACAGGCTCACCAAAAATGTTCTTTTTGCCAAAAGCTGACCACTCGTCTACCAACTCAGCCATTGTAGAAGATGGGGTGATAGGGTAGATGGCTGCCAACTCACTGAACATGTATGCCACGTGTGCCGCAGCATAGTTACCGTCGCAGGTAATGAATTGTTTCTCTTTAGCCATTTTTACTGAATTAAAAATTGTATAATTAAGTTATATGTAATAATCTGATAGTTAATTACTTGTTAATAAGCGTAAACTTAAGGGTGCAAGTAATGAAAAATCGTCCAAATGTACTAAATAAAATCCAAATTGGGAAAGAAAATAGAAGATATTTCTTTCAGATAGAAACAAGTCTGTTATAAAAAAAGAAAAAGGGCTGTCCCAATATGGGAAACCCTTTGTTATAATTTGTCGGGAAATGGATTACTGAATCCCCTCTACAGCAACGCTTTTTGCAATTTTACCAATAAGACCTTGCAGTACGCTGCCAGGACCAACTTCTGTAAAATGGGCCGCTCCATCCGCTACCATATTTTCAACAGATTGTGTCCATCTTACTGGGGCAGTAAGCTGAACAAGAAGGTTTGCTTTAATCTCATCAGGATCTGTATGCGGTTTTGCATCCACATTTTGGTAAACAGGACAAACCGGTGCTGTAAAATTAGTCTTCTCAATAGCCTCAGCCAGCTCAACCCTTGCAGGGTCCATAAGAGGGGAGTGGAATGCTCCTCCAACAGGGAGGACAAGAGCTCTTTTTGCACCTGCAGCTTTAAGGGCAGCGCAAGCAGCATTTACAGCCTCAACCTCGCCTGAGATTACTATCTGGCCGTTGCAGTTATAGTTTGCAGCCACTACAATACCCTCTGTAGAGGCGCAGATTTCCTCAATTTTGGATGCCTCCATTCCAAGAACGGCAGCCATTGTAGAAGGTTTCATTTCACATGCTTTTTGCATTGCCATAGCACGTTTTGAAACAAGTACAAGGCCATCCTCAAAGCTCATTGCACCTGCGGCAACAAGGGCAGAGAATTCACCAAGAGAGTGTCCTGCAACCATTTGAGGGTTAAAATTGGGAAGGCATTTTGCAAGGATTACAGAGTGAAGGAAAACAGCGGGTTGTGTAACCTTGGTCTGCTTAAGCTCCTCTGCAGTGCCGTTGAACATAACATCTGTAATTCTAAAGCCAAGAATCTCATTTGCTTTCTCAAACATCTCCTTTGCAACAGGATTGCTGTTGTAAAGCTCCTGTCCCATTCCGGAAAATTGAGATCCCTGACCAGGGAAAACATATGCTTTCATATTAATGTAGTTTTAGGTTTATGGTGGCAAAGATATGTAAATTTTTGTATTTTTGCCTCCCGATGAATTTTGCCCTTTTGGGCAGTAAAATCCAGGCCCCTGTAGTTTAAAGGATAGAATATAAGATTCCGGTTCTTAGGGTGGCGGTTCGATTCCGCCCGGGGGTACATCTTTTTTCAGATGCTAGTGAGCAAAAATAAATCCGAAATATGCCCTTGGACCGGTTGGACGGTTAAGTCCGTTTGAATTTGCAGCAAGCAGCCAATCTATCTTTAATGTCAGTCTCAAGGCTTTCCCAACGGTATATTCAACACCAATATACGGATCTATGGCAACAAAAGGCTCCTTGTGCAGGACAGCCTTTCCCTCAATCTCCCAATCATGTTTGTCACCTTCAAACATATAGAATGAGGTCTCCATACCGCCGCCAATCATGGTGCCTATGTAAGGGATAACCTTCCCGTTTTGCCAGAACCAGTCTGTAAGCAGTCCGGTACAGAAAACCTTGTTGTGGCTTCCGCTGGCTGCACCTTTCCTGATAGGGGCTGTAGAGAAGTACCCCTCAAAACCAGCCCTGAAATGCTCTGTAAAATGGAGTTTTGCGCACCCTCCAATTCCAAGTGTAGGGCTCTGTATATTAAGCCCGTAAGGATTGTCGCCTCCAAACTGGTAACCTCCGTGCACCATCATTCCTCCGGAAAATCCCTTAATCACTTTCTTCTCCTGGGCCTGCAGTGGGGTATTGTATACAATCAGGAGTGAAAAAATTATAATGAAATTGAAAAGTCTTTGAAATGTATTCTTCATAATTAAAAAAGTTTTTTCTACGATAACTTCCTGGGGTATCTGAATAATATAGCCAAAACTGCAACAACACCCAGTATAAACGGATAATACATGAATTTAAGGATGGCCATGGCGGAAATTCCAGCAAGGCCGCTGGCCATGAGAATCTGGGCACCGTAAGGGATCATTCCCTGAACAAAGCAGGAGAAGGTATCCAGAATGCTGGCACATTTTCTTGGGTCCAGCCTGTATTTTTGTGAGATATCTTTTGCAATACCGCCTGTGGTAATGATGGCAATAGTATTGTTTGCAGTACAAAGATTGGCCAAAGATACAAGTGCGGCAATGCTCAGCTCTGCACCTCTCTTGCCACTTATGCGGCGGGTCATTTTCTCTATGAGCCAGTCCAGTCCCCCAGCAGTGCGGATAATCTCAAGCATGCCCCCTGCAAGCATTGTAACAATAATAAGATCTCCCATTCCTGCAATACCTGCACCAATATGTCCAAGCCATGAGACCCAGCTAAGCTTCCCTATGATAAAGCCAATAATGGCATTTGCCAGAATGCCCGAAATCAGAACAAGCACCACATTAACACTGGCAATGGCCATACCAATTACAAGCAGATACGGTATAAGCAGAACAATATTTATCTGCCCGGCGGTTGGCGTGAAGTTCACATGTTGTCCTAATACTACATAAGTTACGGCTACAATTATTGCGGCAGGGGCTGCAATAAGTATGTTTGCCTTGAACTTGTCTGCCATTGAGCACCCTTGTGTGCGGGTGGCTGCAATTGTGGTGTCTGAGATGAATGAAAGATTGTCTCCAAAGAATGATCCTCCAACCACTATACCGGTAATAAAGGCGGCAGATATTCCGGTTTCAGCTGCAATGCCGGTAGCAACGGGAACAAGAGCTACAATGGTGCCTACGCTTGTTCCTACTGCCATTGATATGAAACATGAGGCAAGGAACAATCCCGCAAACAAAAGTTTGCCTGGCAGCATTTGCAGCGTTACATTTACAGTTGCCTCTATGGCCCCAATTTCCTTTGCGGTTGTGGCAAATGCTCCGGCCAGAATGAATATCCAAATCATAAGGAGGACATTCTTATGTCCGGCTCCTTGGGAGAATACAGAAACCCTCTCTTCCAGCTTCCCTTTAAGGCATACGGCAACTGCATAGACAGATGCTATTGTAAATGCCGATGCGATAGGGACCGCATAAAAATCCCCGGCTACAATAGAAGAAACCAGATAAACTATAAGGAACACCGCCAGAGGCGAGAGTGCAAACCATCTATTTTTTAATACGCTCATAAATTCAATTTTAGGGGGTGCAAATATACGCTTTTTTTGTTACGTTGTCTTTTTGTATATTTTATTGGGTTTCAATAAAATACAGAACAGGCTCCTCTTGGATCCTGTTTTAATGATAATTGAAAATCAGTCACTTGTACAAAAAGACAACGTCAAATGGGAACGCCGGCAAACCAGCAGCGTTGTATAAACTCCCTTTGCAGTAATCTTCTGTGCAGTATTTTACCCGGGCCGGCTCAGGAACAGAAGGGCTCCAGACAACAAGCTTGCCATTGAGTACCTCCCCCTGGGCAGGGTGAAAAACTCCATCCTTGCCTGCAACATGCAGATATTTTACAGAACTGCCTGCAACAATCTCTCTGTTGTTTTGCATGTCTCCAATATATAGACCATCTGCATGTTTAAAGGAAATTTCCAGCCTGCTGCCAACCCTTTTAACTTTTTTTACAGTAGGACCGTAACACTCAACATCTTTACCGTATTCATTGGCCAAAGCCAACAAAGCAAATCGGTGAGCCGGAATAACTTTGTTTTTTGGATGTATATCCAGTGAATCTCCCACATCAATTGCAGTGGCCATGCCTATATCCTCAAGCATTTTCTCCTCCCAAACCTTGGCCTGCTCAAGACGGATTTCACCCGGCAGCTCTCCATAAGGAGCAACTTGCATGAAATAGAACGGCAGTCTCTTTTGGCCCCACAAAGCTCTCCAGTCCTCAACCAGATCAGTGAAAATAGGGGCATAATCATTGGCTCTCCAGGCATTAGATTCTGCCTGATACCATATGTTGCCTTTTATTGTATAACCCAAAATAGGGTTTACCATTGCATTCCATATGGCAGCAGGAGCTTTATGCGGGTACTTTTCTATAACCGGCATCCCCGGAGAATACCCCTTATAAACCCTATTATAAATGGAGTCCTTTCTCATAACCTCGTCCCTTATCCACGATTCTGCATGAGTACCGCCAAAAGCGCATAAAACCACACCCACTGGAGACTTCAACTCCTTGTGCAGCTCCCTTGCAAACAAAAATGCTATGGCAGAATAAGTTTTGGCAACCTCTGTACTGCACACAACCCATTCTCCCTTGCAATCCTCTCTTGGCCCGTTATGGTCCCACTCTTCCTCAACCTTAAACAAATGAATGTTGGGATACTGGGCATCTGCAGCCTCTGTCTCCCAGTTGTACATACCTGTCATCCAGGTATCCTTCTGGTGCGGCATCATCTCAAATTCCATATTGCTCTGTCCGCTGGCCAGCCAAACCTCGCCTACCAGAATGTTGCCTACGGTAATTTTCTCTTTTGAGCTTCCCGACAAAAACTCAACCCACTGCCCGCTGCAAGCTCCCGGAGTCTTAAGCTTTGCAAGCCATTTGCCACTCCCATCTGCAACGGCTGAGGTCTTCTTTCCCCAAGAAGAGGATATTTCAACTCTCTCTCCCGGCTCTGCCCATCCCCAAAGCTTCACACTCTCCTTCTGCTGCAAAACCATATTCTGGGAAATGATTGCCGGAAGGGCGATTTTTGCACTAAGCTGGATTGAGGCAACCAGCAAGGCTGCCAGTAAAAAGTATGCTCTTTTCATCTTTGAAATCTTTTGAGCTAAGGTAAGGCTTTTATGTAAAAAGAGGAATTTTTAATACCAAAACATGCAGCAAAGGTGCAACACAGAATAGATAATATGTTGCATATCAGTGGATTGGTACTGTTTCTGGTGAAACTGCGGCAGGGCTTGCAATTTTGCTGTTTTCAAGTGGTATATTTGTGTTGGAAAAGTACAGATATGGAGCAGATTTATATAGATTCATTGAATGCCTTAATGGTTTACAAATACGATTTGGATGCTGTGGTCCTTGAGCTGGAGAGGGTGGAGCATCACAATAGCGTGTTGTATTTTATTTTGGTTGTCCTCTCTCTTGCGGCAGTTGTGGCGGGGGTTGTAATTATAAGGGGCAATAAAAAAAGGCTGGCAAAGGAGAAGCTTGCCAACAAGCTTTTGAGCCGTCAGGCAGAGGGGCTCCCTCTTCTTGCAGATAAGGTGAACAAGATTTCAAGCAAAAGCATAAAATTGTCGGGACCTTTATATGATGAGTTGCAGGATGCAATTTCTGCAGTAAGGACAAGCAGCAAGAGCGGTATTGTTGAGGTGGTGAATGATGCGGACTTTTTAAAGCTTTATCCTTACATTAAGGGACTTGATTATTTGAGTGCCCAGGAGAAGCTGGTACTTATCCTTACTGAGGAGGATTATCCTGTTGGTGAGATTGCCTTGTACATAGGTGCTACGGAGGCTACTGTAAGGGCTATAAAATCAAGAATAAGAAGCAAGCTGATGCAGTCCGGAAGCGTTGGCGGCAACTATAAAAAATTGAAAACACTTAAAAAGAATTAGCTATGAAAAAAATTGTCAGACTGTTTTTGGTTGCAGTTGCTCTATTGGCAGGAGCACAACTTTATGCGCAGAATGAGAGTATCCCGTTTGCCAGTGTAGACGAAAAGCCTTTGTTCCAGGGAAGTAAAGCAGGCGACTTCTCGTTGTGGGTTTTTGGACAGATCAAATATCCTGAGGAGGCTTTTAAAAATAAAATTAGTGGAAGGGTGACACTTCAGTTTGTCATTGCAACTGACGGAAAAGTAAAAGATGTGAAAATTCTCAGGGGATCAGGCAACCAGCTTTTGGATGATGAGGCCGTGAGAGTAATTTCAATGTCGCCAGATTGGACTCCCGGAAAAGTGGACGGAAAGCCCGTGAATGTAAGATATATATTCCCAGTTGTATTTAAGATGACTGATGCAGGCGATACTGCCGCAAATGTCAATGCTGAAGGAGAGCCTGTGCCGTTTGCGGTGGTGGAGGAGAAGCCTACTTTTCAGGGTGGTGATGCAAATGCATTTACAAAATGGATGTTTGACAAGATCAAATATCCTGAGGAGGCTAAGAAGAACAAGATTCAGGGAATGACTGCACTGCAGTTTATCATATCCAAGACAGGAAAGATTATGGATGTAAAGGTTGCAAAAAGTTCAGGCAACCAGCTTTTGGATGACGAGGCAGTGAGAGTAATTTCAATGTCGCCGGATTGGACACCTGGAAAGATGAAAGGGAAGGCTGTTGATGTCAAATATGTTTTCCCAGTTGTGTTTATGCTAAGATAGGTTATACTGTTTTCAAGGATTTGAGGTTATACATTAAAAACAAGAGGCGGCCCATCTGGACCGCCTCTCTTTATGTTTGTATCCGTCGGGAAGGTGATTACTCAATGAATCCAAGGATCTCACCTTTCTCTACAGAGTCACCCTGTTTAGCAGTGATTGCAACTATGCGGCCAGTGATAGGAGCTGGAACCTCCTGTGGTCCAAAGTATGCCTCAACATAGCAAACTGGTTTGTCCTGTTTGAACTCTGTGCCAATGTTAGGTGCTGTTGATACGTCAGCAACATCATACTGCCATAGAACTTTACCTTTAACCGGTGACTGGATAGGTTTGGCATTAGGGAATTTTGCAACAAGTGCATCAATGTCAAACTTAGGCATCTCAACAACCGGACGGGTAACAATAATAGGAGCACCTGCTTTAGCTTTAGCTGCCTCAAGGTCAGTCTCAAAACGTTTTTTAGCTATGCCGCTCTTATAGTCTCTGTACTGACGCTCGTGCATTGCAAACTCAAACAACTCCTCATCATCCTGGCCACGGTCCCATCCCTCTTCTTCCATCATCTTCTCAAATTTAGGAAGCTCGTTAGGGAACTCATCCTGTGGATTTCCGGTGTAGAACTCAAGACCTTTCTCCTTAACAATCTCAATGATCTCTGGAGCAAGCTCACCTGGAAGTTTACCTGTCTTACCAAGAATCATGTTCATTGTATCCTTGTCAATTGTCTTCCATCTTGGCTCACCTTTAAGAGTGTGCATCAAGTTCATTAGAGCTGTA
>JAZTYE010000094.1:0-7018 GCA_045636765.1 Candidatus Egerieisoma sp. | reverse complement strand
ATGATTCTCAGGTGTAGCTGACGAGCAGTTCTTAAGATTTCTTGCTTTAAGTGCACTTTTTACCTCTTTCTGCAAAAGCTCAAGTATCTCAGGATTGGTATATTGCTCTGTAGGGCGGATATCCACTACAAATGTAGCCTCTCCAGGTACCACATTGTGTGCAGAACCGCAGCTTATCTGTGTAACTGTAAGCTTCACATCTCCCATAAGTGGAGATTTTTTCTCAAACTTGTAGTTGCGCAGGGTGTTGATATCATCCAACGCAATATAAAGGGCATTTACCCCCTCATTGCGTGCCGCATGTCCGCTAACTCCTGTAGCTGTACCGTCCAGCACAAGCAACCCTCTCTCTGCTATGGCAGCCTGCATTCCTGTTGGCTCACCAATAATTGCAAAATCAGGCTGCAGGTGGAACTCCTCCACAAATCTGGCCATACCGTTGCTTCCGCTCCTTTCCTCTTCTGCACTCAGAACCAGCATGAGATTTACCGCAAGGCCTTTGTCTCCAGTAAGATGGAAGAAAGTCTCAATCTGGCTCACTACACTGGCCCCGTCATCATTGCTTCCCAAACCGTATATGGCCCCATCCTTCTCAAACGGTGCATAAGGGTCAAATGAATATGCAGGTGCCGGCGCAACAGTGTCAATATGTGAGTTAAGCATAAGGGTTGGTTTTGACTCACTGAAATCATCCCTATACAATATTATATTGTTGCACAGTCTCTCCACCACAACTTTCCCTTGTGCAGACCCCCTGTTTGCCTCATTTGCCCGCTGTTGGAGCTGTGCAAAAAGGTACCCGCTCCTCTTCTCCTCCTCAAAGGATAGGGACGGGATTGCAAGCATCCCCTTAAGCAGCCCAACTGCACTGTATGTCATTTGACTCACCATAGACATTATAGTTTCAACAAGGTCTCCTTATTGTTGAGCACATTGTCCGCATGCTTTATAAATACCCGGGCAACACCATTTTCAAGTGCTGCAAAAGCATTGTCAAGCTTAGGAATCATGCCGCCTACAATTTTCTCTTTCTCCAGAAGCTCCTTGTAGCTCTCTTTTGTAATCAAGGGAATTACAGATGTGTCATCATCAGGGTCTGCAAGAACACCGTCTTTCTCAAAACAGTACACTAAGGATGTATTGAATCTTCCCGACAAAGCTCTGGCAAGGCTCGAAGCCATAGTGTCTGCATTTGTATTTAGCAATGAACCATGTGAATCATGTGTAATTGCGCAAAATACAGGAACATAGCCACCATCAAGCAAAAGCTCCAGAAACTCTGAGTTTATATCCTTTGGATCCACATCCCCCACAAAACCCCAGTCAATAGGATTGGCAGCCCTCTTAATGGCAGGAACACTGTTCCCATCTGCACCGGAAAGTCCCACAGCCTTGCATCCAATCTGCTGGAGAGCCGCTACAATCTGTTTGTTTATAAGACCTGCATAAACCATTGTAACAAGCTTAAGGGTCTCATAATCTGTAATTCTTCGGCCATTGTGCATCTTAACCTCAATACCCAGCTCCTTGGAAAGCTGGCTTGCAATTTTTCCTCCACCATGAATAAGAACTTTAGGCCCCTCTATCTGGTGAAAATTGGAAAGGAATCTCTCCAAAGCTTGAGGATTGTCTACAATGTTTCCCCCTATTTTAACAATCTTAACGTTTTTCATATCATCATTTAAGGCCCAAAAGGATCTCTTTAATTACTGTCTGTGCAGAAACAACCCTGTTTGCAGCCTCAGGGATAACCAGCGAGTTTGCACTCTCAATAACACTGTCAGTTACAATCATATTTCTTCTTACAGGAAGGCAGTGCATAAAATATCCGTTGTTTGTAAGGGACATCTTCCTCTGGTCAACAGTCCAGTTCTTGTCTGTACAAAGAACCTGGCCGTAGTTAGGGTCTGCGTATGCACTCCAGTTCTTGGCATAAACAAAATCAGCACCCTCAAAAGCCTTATCCTGGTCATACTCTATTGTAGCGCCCTGGGTGAACTGAGAGTCAAGCTCATAACCCTTAGGGTGTGTTATTACAAGGTCATAACCGGCAGCAATCATCCACTCTGCAAAAGAGTTTGGAACTGCCTGTGGAAGAGCTTTAGGATGCGGAGCCCAGCTAAGTACAACCTTTGGCCTGTCAACCTTCTTGTACTCATTTATGGTAATGAGGTCTGCAAAACTCTGCAAAGGATGTCTTGTAGCCGCCTCAAGGCTTATTACAGGTTTTCCCGACAACTGTATGAACTGGCTTATTATCTTCTCTCCATAATCATCTGCCTTACTTGCAAACTGTGCAAAGCTTCTTACACCTATAATATCACAATAGCTTCCCATAACAGGAATAGCCTCAAGGATATGCTCAGGCTTGTCACCATCCATAACCACTCCGTGTTCTGTCTCCAGCTTCCACGCACCCTGGTTAATGTCAAGTACAATTACATTCATTCCAAGGTTAAGTGCAGCCTTCTGTGTACTCAATCTGGTTCTCAAACTTGAGTTGAAGAAAATAAGCAGCATGGTCTTGTTCTTTCCAAGCTCACAGTCTGCGTACGGATTCTCCTTAACGTATTTTGCTTTCTCAAGGGCAAGCTCAAGGTTGCCCATATCTTTAACTGTAATGAAATTTCTCATTTTGCAATATGTTTTATCCCAACAGCTCGTCAAGGGCAGCAAAGAACTCGTCTGCCTCTGCCTTGCTTACACATAGAGGGGGAAGAAGTCTCATGATATTCTTGCCTGCACCACCTGTAAAGATTTTCTTCTCAAACAAAAGCCTGTTTCTTGTCTGCTCATAACCCGGATTCACTTCAATGCCAATCATCAGGCCTGTTCCTCTAAGCTCCTTAAAGGCTTTTCCCTCACCGGTATATTTGGCAAGTCTCTCCATAAAGTACTGGCCCATTGCAGCTGCGTTTGCAATAAGGTTCTCCTCTTTGATGACCTTAAGGACAGCAAGGGCTGCCGCACATGCAAGGTGGTTTCCTCCAAATGTGGTTCCCAACATGCCATGCCAAGGCTGGATCTGTGGTGATACAATGATTGCACCTACAGGAAATCCGTTTGCAATACCTTTAGCCATTGATACAATGTCAGCCTCTACACCTGCGTGCTGGTGGGCAAAGAACTTGCCGCTTCTGCCATAGCCGCTCTGTATCTCATCCATTATAAGTAGGGTGCCGCTCTCATTGCAAAGCTGTCTTACCTCTTTCAGATATGATGCCTCAGGGGTATATATTCCTGCAACTCCCTGTATGCCCTCAATTATTATTGCTGCGTACTCCTTTGTAAGAAGGTGCTCTGCTGCGGCAGCAGTGTCATTTATCGGGATAAAGGTTACATTTCCGTTCCTGTTGAATTCTGCCTGTATCTTAGGGTTGTCTGTAGCCTCTACCGCACCACTGGTCCTTCCGTGGAATGCTTTGCCCAAAGCAAGGATTTTCTTTCGGCCAGTGTGGAACGAAGCCACTTTCAAGGCATTCTCATTTGCCTCCGCACCGCTGTTGCAAAGGAAAAGGGAGTACTCGGGGTAACCGCACACCTCTCCAAGCTCTTTTGCAAGCTGTTTCTGAAGAGGGTTCTGCACGGCATTGGAGTAGAACCCAAGATTGTTTACCTGCTCAGAAACCATAGAGGTGTAGGTAGGGTGGGAGTGGCCTATGCTTATTACGGCATGTCCGCCGTAAAGGTCGAGGTACTCAATACCCTCCTTGTCCCAGATTCTGCAACCTTTGCCTTTTACAGGCTCAATGTCCCATAACGGATATACGTCAAATAAATTCATCTGTTTCTCAATTAGAATGCATTTGGCTTGAATCTGAGACCTGTTGTCTGCTCAAGGCCAAAAATCATGTTCATGTTCTCTACAGCCTGTCCGCTTGCACCTTTTACAAGGTTGTCTATGATTGAGGCAATGTGTATGTAGCCGTTGTGAAGCTCAATGTGCAATAGTACCTTGTTGGTATTTACAACCTCTTTAAGGCTCACATCCTCCTTTGATATGTGGATGAATGGAGACTCCCTGTAGTATTGCTCAAAGTACTCAACAGCATCCTCCAATGAGGTGCCTGTTGTGCCGTCAGCCTTCTTTATGCCGTTCCATTTTGTGTAAACACTGGCAAAGATACCCCTTGTAAAGTCACCTCTCATAGGTACGAAATTTATCTGAGGCTCTTTACCGCACAGCTCTTTCATAGTTCTTCCAATCTCTCCCAAGTGCTGGTGGGTGAAGTTCTTGTAGATTGAAAGGTTATTGTTGCGGTAGCTGAAATGGCTCTTCTCTCCAGGTTTCTTGCCTGCACCTGTAGAACCTGTTATTGCAGTAACGTGGATATCATCTGTAATGGCATCCGCTTTTGCAAGTGGTGCTATTGCACTCTGGATTGCTGTTGCAAAGCATCCCGGATTTGCAATGTTGTCTGCTTTAAGGATTTTCTCCTTGAATGTATCTGTGAGGCCATAAATGAACTCTCTTCCTTTATACTCTGGGTTGAGACGGAAATCATTTCCCAAGTCAATGATCTTGCATTTGTCGGGAAGAGGAGTATTGTCTATGAACTCTTTTGACAAGCCATGGCCAAGGCAAAGGAATACAACATCAGGAGTTCCTATCTGGTCTGTGAAGCAGAGGTCTGTCTCACCAAAAAGGTCTCTGTGTACAGAACTGATGCTCTGGCCTACACTTGTTGTGCTGAGAACACTTGTCACCTCCACGTTGGGATGGTAGATAAGTATTCTCAGAAGCTCTCCTGCTGTGTATCCTGTTCCGCCTGCAATGGCTGCTTTAATTTTCTTCATGCCTTGTTTGTGGAATTAGTTTTTGCTTGCCTGCTCTTTCTCATCCTCATGAAGGCTGTAATAGATCTTCAATGGGTTTGAAAGCACTTTGGTAAATCCAACTACATCTCTTCCTGTGTATGATTTGTTCATCTCACCATACTCGCCAAATTTTGAGCTCATAAGGTCATACTGGCTCTTGCAGCCCAATACAAAGAAGTTGTATGGTCTTAGTAGAACCTCTACGGTACCGTTTACGCTGCTCTGGGTGCTCTCAAGGAATTTCTCCATGTCTCTCATTACAGGGTTAAGGTACTGTGCCTCGTGCATAAGCTGGCCATAGTAGTTTGCAATAAGCTCTTTCCAGTATAGCTGCTCTTTTACAAGAGTGTGTTTCTCCAACAGATGGTGTGCTTTAATTATGATAAGCGGAGCTGCAGCCTCAAAGCCTACTCTACCTTTAATTCCAATGATTGTATCACCCACGTGCATATCTCTGCCGCAGCCGTAACCGTTTGCAATCTCAGCCAAAGCATGGATAAGTGCAACAGGTTTCATCTCTGTGCCGTTCAATGCAACAGGCTCACCGTTGCGGAACTCAATTGTAACTTTCTCCTCGCCTGTTTTAACTGCCGGATGCGGGTATGCCTCCTCTGGAAGGTATCCGCTTGAGTTAAGTGTCTCAACACCTCCAATGCTGGTTCCCCAGATACCCTGGTTGATTGAATATTTGCTCTTCTCCCAGCTGAAGTTGAAACCGTGGTTTACAAGGTAATCAATCTCCTCTTTTCTGCTCAACTGAAGCTCTCTGATAGGGGCAATTATGTTAACCTCAGGGGCAAGAATCTCAAATACAATGTCAAATCTTACCTGGTCATTACCCGCACCTGTACTTCCGTGGGCAACATTTGTAGCACCAAGCTTCTTCACATGCCTTAAAACCTCAAGAGCCTGGAAAATTCTCTCTGAACTCACCGACAAAGGATATGTTGAATTTTTAAGGATATTGCCAAAAATTAGGTATTTGATACCGTTGTTGTAGTAGCTCTCAACTGCATCTACAGTAACATGTGATGCTGCGCCCAACTGCAAAGCTCTCTCCTCAATTCTTTTTACCTCCTCAGCTGAGAATCCGCCGGTATTTACCATAATGGTGTGTACCTCCAAACCTTTTTCTTTCAAATATGGCACGCAGAATGATGTGTCCAATCCGCCACTGAATGCCAAAACTACTTTCTCTTTCATATTTTATATGTCTTTATTATTTATTGTTCTTAAGTTTTTTGTTTATAGCCTTGAATGGTGTTGCAATCCCTTTACCCAATCTTACAATAAAATTGGTGTTCTGCTCTTTCTCCTCTTCTGAAACCTGTTTTGCTGGATCGTACAACAGACCTGTACACAAACAAAGCTTGTGGTCATTCCTTACAAGGATATCAAAGTTCTTGCAACCCTCGCAACCTGCCCAGAACTCCTTGTCGTCTGTAAGCTCAGAGAAAGTTACAGGGCGGAATCCCATCTCTGTGTTGATTTTCATTACAGCAAGACCTGTTGTAATACTGAATATCTTTGCATAAGGGAACATTTTTCTTGAAAGCTCAAATGTCTTGTGCTTGATTCTTCTTGCAAGACCGGTTTTTCTGAACTCATGAGCTACAATAAGTCCTGAGTTTGCAACAAATTTAGTGTGGCCCCAGGTCTCAATATATGAATAGCCGGCCAGTGTTCCGTCTTCTGCAATTGCAATGACAGCTTTGCCGTCCTTGATTTTCTCTTTTATATAATCCGGTGTTCTTTTTGCTATACCGGTTCCCCTCTCTTGAGCTGAAATGTAAATTAGTTCACAAACCTTTTCTGCATAATCCAAATGGGACTCATCTGCAACAATAACATCATCTTTCATACTCTGTACAATTATAATTAACGCCCACAAAGGGCTTCTTCACAATAAAAATGTAAAAAATGGAATACTAATGATATGAGGGAGAGCAAATTGCGTGGCAATATAAGAGTGCTCCCCTTAAGTGATTAAAGGGTAAACCATCGGGAGCGTCGTCGGACGTCGCGCTCCATATTAAGTGATAAAGATATGTGGTTTACTTTTTTCATGGCCGCAAAGATAATAATTTTTATATATAATAGGTATATAATAAGGTAAAAAATAAAATTATATACTTTTTTTAGCATTTTATTTGGAGTTAAGCAAAAAGTATCTATCTTTGCAGCCCCAAACGGAAAGGAC
>JAZTYE010000093.1:0-13066 GCA_045636765.1 Candidatus Egerieisoma sp. | reverse complement strand
TTTAGCATGTAACAATTTGATTTTTTGCATTTATAAAACATTCTATTATATTTGCATATTCTCCCATTTAGGAGAAAATTAGGCTTGAAAAACCTACAAAAAATTAATATTAACCTTAAAAAAAACCTTTATGAAAACAGTAAAGTTTTTCTTAACAGTGCTAGCATTGTTCGCTGTTAGTTTTGCATGGGCGCAAAATATAGCAGTTAAAGGTACTGTTACTGACCAGAATGGTGATCCCATTATTGGTGTTTACGTATTGCTTCAGGGTTCAACACAAGGTACCTCTACTGATGTAGACGGTAACTATGTTATTAATGCTCCAGCTAATGGAACATTGGTATTCAGCCTTGTTGGTATGAAAGATGTTGTAATGCCTATCAACAACAAAGCCCAGATTAACGTTGTTATGGAAGAGGATGCAATGTTGCTAGATGACGTTGTTGTAGTGGGTTACGGTTCTGCACGTAAAGTTGGAACTACAGTTGGATCCATTACTAAAGTATCATCTAAAAACATTGAGGGCAGACCTCAGTCAAGTGCTCTAGAGTCTTTGCAGGGTGCTGTTCCTGGTCTTCAGGTGTATACCTCTGCAGGTGACCCAGGTACTGAGCAGTCTATCAGACTACACGGTATCGGTTCACTTTCTGCAAGCAACTCTCCACTTTATATTTTGGACGGTGTAGCTGTAGATTCTAGAACTATTTTGGCTATGAACCCTAATGACATTGAGAGCATGAACGTTCTTAAAGATGCATCTGCTACTTCAATTTACGGTTCACGTGCTGCAAATGGTGTAATCTATGTTACTACTAAGAGAGGTTCTACCGGTAATGCAAATATCAAAGTTCGTGGTCAGTATGGTGTGTCAAGCATGGCAGACAAATCATTCCACAATGCAATGATGAGCACAGATCAGTTGTTCTCTTTCTGGGAGGAGACTGGTTTGAGAAGCGCAGCGCAGATTGAGTCTTTGAAGAATAGCCTAGTATCTGCAGGTATTACTCAGGCAGACGGTTCTCTAAACAACTTCAGATGGATTGACTACATGCAGCAGGATAACAGACCATCTTGGCAGGCAGACCTTTCAATCTCTGGTGGTGCTAAATCAACTACTTACTATGTATCAGCTGGTGCTTATGATGAGCAGGGTACAGCTCCTGGTTCTTACTTCAAACGTTACACTGTAAGATCAAACACTGATTCAAGAGTTAATGATTGGATGAAATTTGGTACTAATGTACAGCTTACTTTGGACAAACGTCAGAGAAACAGCCAGTATGGTGGTACAAGCAACTCAAACTCAACAGGTGGTGGTTTGTCATTCCTAAGACAGCCTTACTTCTCTCCATATGACAAAGATGGTAACGAGCCTGATGTTACTCCTGGTTTGAACTCAGCTAATCCTAAATACTATATGGATACACATGCTGACGAGTACAAACGTTATGGTATCAACTTGAATGCATTTGTAGAGTTGGAGCCTATCAAAAATCTAAAAATCAGATCAGTTGCTGGTTTGGATGAAGGTCTAACAAGAAACTCTTGGAAATATCTACCTTCATACTTGGATAAGAACAACGGTACAAGAGGTGAGTCTACAGAGGAGTCTTTGGGTCTATCTATTACCAATACTATTGAGTATTCTTTCAACTTGAACGAGAAACATGACATTAACGTTCTAGTTGGTCAGGAGGGTATCAAAAATACTTATGAATACTACTATGCACAGTCTACAGGTCAAACTGATGACCGTCTTCTTCACTTGAATAACGGTTTGCAGAGTACTTTTGATATGTTGTCAGAGGATAGCGAGTATCAGTTCCTTTCATATTTTGCAAGGGCAGACTACTCATTTGACAACAGAGTATTTGTAGATGCTTCAGTGAGAAACGATGCTTCTTCACGTTTCAGCAAAAACCACAAAAATGCTACATTCTGGGCAGTTGGTGCAATGTGGAATTTGAAGAATGAGGAGTTCCTAAAAAATACTTCATGGTTGAATACATTGCAGCTAAAAGTTAGCTACGGTACTCAGGGTAATGCTGGTATCGGTAACTATGCTTCATTGGCTACAGTTGGTGAGACAACCAAATATAACGGTGCAGCTGGTTGGGTTCTAGCTAATGCAGGTAATGCAGACCTTACTTGGGAGACTCAGTCAAAACTTACAGTTGCTGTTAATACAAGATTGTTTGACAGACTAAATGTTGGTGTTGAGTACTATAAGAGACAAACTAAAGACATGCTTATGAGTGTTCCTGTTCCTTACACTACAGGTTACTCATCAGTACAGAGTAATACAGGTACACTAGAGAATAATGGTGTTGACGTAACTTTAGGTTATGACATCCTTAAAGGTAAAGACTATTATCTAGGTGTTAACTTCAACTTCAACTACAACTCTGAGAAAATTACTGAGCTATTTGACGGTAGAAAGAGATGGGAGATTGCCAACACAGGTGTTTGCTATGTAGTAGGTGAGCCTATCATGTTCTACTATCCAATCTTTGCAGGTATCAACCCAGAGAACGGTAACCAGCAGTGGTATCTTCCTGGTGAGGATATTGACAAGACCACTATGGATCCTAACAGAGTTACTGAGAACTTCAACTCTGCAGCTCTAACTCAGAACACTGGTATCCGCCGTTATGCTCCTATATCTGGTGGTTTCAATATCAACGGTACTTGGAGAGGTTTTGGTATCAGCGCAGACTTCTCATATGTATTGGGTAAAAACTTGATTTCAAATGACCGTTACTTCTCTGAGAACCCTGCTAACTTTGTAGGTTACAATACATCAAGCAACGTTCTTGACTATTGGAAGAAACCAGGTGATATCGTAAGTTATCCAGATTGGAGCAAGCAGCCTACAATGCAGTTTGACACTCACCTTGTTGAGAAAGCATCATTCATGCGTTTGAAGAACTTGACATTGTCATATACTTTGCCTCAGAAATATGTTAAGAATTCTAACGTTCTTAAAGGTGCAAGAGTATATCTAACAGGCCGTAATATCTGGACAGTTAAAGACAAATCATTCAAAGGTACAGATCCTGAGATTGACTCTAACCTAACTTACGGTAAAGTTGTTAACACCAAACAGTTCCAGGTTGGTCTTGAGTTTACATTCTAATTAAATGTGTAAAAATAATAATAGTATGAAAAGAGTATTAAAAAACATAATGGTTGCAGCAAGTGTCATTTTGTTTGCTTCTTGTGACTTGGATCTTACTCCTAGCACAGCTATCTCGCAGGATGACGCCTTCAAGACAGTTGCAGATGCTGCCAAGTTTGATAACGGTCTAGCTAACCGCTACCGTACATGCTTCTATGGAATATGCTCATTTACTAATGAAGTTCAGTCTGAGTATTATAATGCTTCAATTGACTTTGGTAACAGAGAGGGTCAGCCTCACCGCGGTGATGCCAACTTTACTTCTGATGAGTATAATATGAGAGACGTATGGAGCTATTCATATGCGCTTATAGTAAATATCAACAACCTTCTAGAGAATATTGACAAACTAGAGGTTAGTGATGCTGAGCAGGCTCAGCTAAATGTTTACAAAGGAAATGCTTACTTCTACAGAGCTTCTATCATGCATGAGTTGGTTAGAAGATATGCTCCTATGTACAACCCTTCAACTGCTTCATCTGATTTGGGTGTTCCTGTAGTACTTAAATTTGATGTAAACCTTAAACCAGCTAGAAATACTGTAGCTGAGGTTTATGCACAGATTGCTTCCGACATTGCATCAGCAAAACAGTTGTTGGCAGGTGTAGCAGGTAAAGCAGGTGCCATTAAACCTACCATTGATGCAGTTAAAGCTCTAGAGGCTAGAGTTGCTCTTTACAAACAGGATTGGGCTACTGCAGCCAGCGTTTCTGCAGAGCTTATCAACTCAGGCAAATATGCTCTAGCTACCAATGTAGCTGAGATGGAGGCTGAGTGGGTTAATGACTCTGGTAAGGAGTGTATGTTGCAGCTTTATACTGATATGGCTGAGACTGGTGGTACAAGAGTAAATGACATTTATCTTATTTATCGTACTACAGATAAGAAATATGCTCCTGATTTTATCCCAACCAAAACTACAATTGAGTGGTATGAGGATTCAGACTTGAGAGGTCAGGTATGGTTCAAAGAGCTTCCTGTATATCTAAGTGCAACTGATTACAACCTAGTTCTTTTTGCTAAATACTGGGGAAATCCTGAGTATGAGATTGCTCCTAACAGAGCTTATCAGCACCGTCCAAAAATCTTCAGACTTGGTGAGTTGTATCTAATCAATGCTGAGGCTAATGCAAAACAGAACAAAGCTGCTGAGGCTAAAGCTTCTCTTAACGCTCTTCAGGCAGCCAGAGGTGCTTCTCTAACCGAGGGTACTATGGAGGCTATCAAAGCTGAGTGGAAGAAAGAGATTATTGGTGAGGGTTACATCATTGACTGTTATAAGAGATGGAATGAGGGCTTCAGCGGACGTATTCCTCAGAACATCAATACTATTCAGGTTGGTTCTTCATTCAATGAGAGAGTATGCGAGGCTGGTTTCGCTAAATTTGTTTGGGCTATTCCAGATGCAGAGATGAAGGTTAACAATAACCTAGTTCAGAACGAAGGTTGGGAGTAATCACTTCTTATATCTTTGAATTAGAACAATAAAAGATACCGGACCAAAAGCAATTTTGGTCCGGTTTTCTTTTACTCACCACTTTTTTATACCTTTGTAACTATATAGAATAATTATGATTGGTATTTTTGATTCTGGAGTAGGAGGTCTCTCTGTATGGAGAGAACTTTATAAGGAGTTTCCTGGAGAGACATATATTTATGTCTCTGATGCAGGATATTGCCCTTACGGTCCAAAATCAAGAGAGGAGATCACTTCCAGAGCAAAAATTATAACAGAATTTCTTATTGAAAGTGGTGCAGAAATTATAGTAGTTGCCTGCAATACTGCTACAGCAGCTGCTATAGAATATTTGAGAGGTCATTACAGCATTCCTTTTATTGGAATGGAACCGGCAGTAAAACCCGCAGCCATAAATACAAAAACGGGAGCTATTGGAGTGCTTGCTACAAGAGGCACTTTCAAAGGTGAGTTATATTTGAGGACCTTGCATAAATTTGCTTCAAATGCTAAAGTAATTGAGCAGGTTGGTGAAGGGCTGGTTGAGTTGGTTGAGAATGGAAATACTGATACGCAACAGGCAAGGGAACTTATAGGAAAATATGTTGTTCCAATGATTGAGCAAAATGTAGACCATATTGTACTGGGTTGTACGCATTATCCTTTTCTGGAGATAGTTATAAAGGAGTTTACAGGAGATAAGGTTGAAATTGTAAATCCAGCTCCGGCCATTGCCAGAAGGGTGGGAGATGTCCTGGCACAGAGGAGACTAAAACTGTCGGGAAAAGGTGCTTCAGAAATGAAGGAAAACCTGTTTGTAACAACAGGGAATAACTTGGCGATAATGAAAAAAATGGTTGACGATATTGCACCTGGTAAAGCTGATACTTTTGTTTTCAAAAATATTGAATTGTAATTATGGCAGCATATAATAAGGATAAGGTATTAAAGGAGATTACTCCATTATCTGATAAGGATTTCTTCTACATTGCAGACAGAAGCAAGAGTGAGTTTACATATCCTATACACTCTCATGCTGAGTATGAACTCAATTTTACTGAGAATGCAAAAGGTGTAAGGAGAATAGTGGGAGATAGTGTGGAGGTTATAGGTGATTATGATCTGGTACTCGTTGCAAGCAAGGATCTTGAGCATGTATTGGAGCAAAATGAGTGCCGCAGTGATAGGGTAAGAGAGATAACAATACAGTTTTCCCCAGATATTTTTGAGAAAAATTTCACCAATAAATCTCAGTTTGACTCAATAAGAAAAATGTTGGACAGGGCGCAGAAGGGGATAGCATTCCCTATGAAAGCCATCCTTAAGATATACCCCATATTGGATACACTCTCGTATGAGGAGGATTCCTTTTACGCTGTATTAAAGTTCTTTACCATTTTATATGAACTTTCAAAATGTGAAGGCGCAAAAACACTTTCCAGCTCGCCATTTGCAAGGATAGAGACCCACTCAGATAGCCGTAGGGTTCAGATGATACAGCAATATATCAATGATAACTATAAACAGGATATACGGCTGCCTATTCTTGCTCAGATGGCAGGAATGTCACCTGTTGCATTCAGCAGATTTTTTAAGATGAGAACCGGAAAGAGTTTGTCTGATTATATCATAGATGTACGTTTGGGTTATGCATCCAGTTGCCTTATTGATACAAATCAGTCTATAGCTGATATATGTTTCGATTGCGGTTTTAACAACCTATCCAATTTTAACAGAATATTCAAAAAGAAGAAAAACTGTTCCCCTAAAGAATTCAGGGAGAATTTCCGTAGAAAAAAGAAGATAATCTAGCTGACAGATGAATAGAGCTGCCGTATTATTTTATTTGACACTTGCTATTTCAGGCAAGGCTTTGGCTGCAGATACACTCTCTTATAGAATAAGGGAGATAAATAATTGGGCATTTTATGGTACCCAGATTCCTAAAGTGGGAGTAGTTGTAAATAACAATAAAGGAATTCCACAGAATTTTCATATAAATTGCATAGTAAAAGACCATATAAATCGGTCACTGTATGAGCTATCCCAAAAAGGATATGTGGCATCAAGGGATTCTTCCATCATGGAATATGCATTCAGAACAATGTATCCTGGAGTATATAGGGTGGAATTTACTGATAAAGGGAGAAATGTAAGTGGGGTTAACATAGCATATGAACCTGAAAAGATTCTTCCCGACAGCTGTATTACTAATAAGGGAAAAATTATATTTACCAAAATTGCAGATCTGGCTGCCCTTGAGCGGAAGGAGAGGAATCCCCAATTTACAATTGCCAGAAATAAGGCAATGAGTGGAAAGGAGAAGAATGTATATGATTTTAGGATGGTATCCAGGGGTGATCAGGCAATTGCCGGGTATATAGCATTCCCTAAAGGGAAGAGTAACCTGGCAGCAATGATGACACTTGTTATGCATGGAGAGCAGTCTGCAAACCCTTTGGCAGATTTTACCGCTCCTTCAAATATGGTTGAGTTGGTTGTGTATCTTAAAGAGAGGGGAGAGGCGGATGAATATTTTATGAATCTTTTTACAGATATCATTTATTGCATAGATTTTCTGCATGGGAGAAAAGAGGTGGACAAATCTGCAATTTACGCGCAGGGTAATGGCGCGGGAGCAGCATGTGCATTTATATCCAGTGCTTTGGATGAGAGAATTGCTGTCTCTTTTGCCGCAGATCCGCAGATGGAGAAGTTTACAGATTTCTTTACATTAGAGTCATTGACAAGCAGAATATCATCTCCAGTACTTATGGGAATGGCGCTGCAGGCTCCTGTGAATATTCTTAATGAGAACTTTACCATTTATAATAAGGTGTCTACAACAAAGGAATATTTTGTATTCCCCGCATTGAGGGAGGTAGATAGAAAACAGTGGAAATATATAAGGGATACATTCTTGTTGAGATTAGGAAAATAAAAAAGGCAGCAAATTTTGCTGCCTTTTTTATGTGGTATTGGACTTGGATTACTGTTTGTTAGGAAGGTCCAAGTTCAAATGAGGGTTCTTCTTAGATGAGAAGAACAGCAACAGTGATACAGAGATTGCTACGATACCCAAAATGATGAATACCCACTCTGCATTAACAGCAGCCTCTACACCTGAGTATTTGTTAAGGATGTGTCCAACAATGATTGGAACTGCCATCATACCCATGTTCTGGATCCAGTAGATTAGAGAATATGCTGTACCAAGGTTCTTTTCAGGAACGATTTTTGGAACTGAAGGCCACATAGCTGCAGGAACAAGAGAGTAACCAACGCCAAGGATAGCAATACCAAGATAACCAAAGATAGCCTCACCTGGAGCAAAAGCAATGATGATATGAGCTGTAAATACCATTACTGAACCGGTGATCATCCAAGTAGTTGCTTTACCAATTTTATCTACAAGGCCACCAAATAGAGGTGTAAACACTACGGTAAAGAAAGGAATCATAGATACCATCATTGAAGCTGTCTGCTCAAAGTTTGCTGCATCTGCACCAAATCTTGGGATAAGGATAGCTGTAGCAAATTTCTTGAATGAGATGATACAGCAGTAGAAGAATACGCAAAGCAATGAGATTAGAAGGTAATGCTTGTTACCAAGAATCTTAAAGATGTCAGAGAATTTGAATTTGTCCTCCTCTGCAGTCTCAACTTTATCTGAAGTACCCTGCTCCTTGTCAAATTTAGCATCCATAGCTACAAAGATACCCCAAACTACAGTACCAAGAAGAAGTAGCATAAGGCCGCAGAATGCAGGTTTGTTTGTAATGTTCAAAGGATACATTCCGTTTGCAGACTCAGCTAGCAATACTGGAGAAAGAAGAAGAGCTGCTGCTGTTCCCAAACGTGCAATTGCAAGCTGAAGACCCATAGCCAAAGCCATAGATTTGCCTTTGAACCATTTTGCAATTGAGCGGGTAACTGCAACACCTGCAATCTCAGAACCCAAACCGAACAACATACATCCTACGTATGCAATATAAAGTGAGTTGCCTGTCTCAACTATAGCTTTAGATGAGATGGTAACATAAACCAATGCAGCACCTGCAGCCATAAGGCCAACGAAGATTGAACCGGTAACGCGTACACCCCATTTGTCTAGAAGCATACCGCAAACGATAAGACCTCCCCATACGCAAAGGAAAGAGTAACCGCCAGCGTAGAAACCATAATCCATGGTGTTCCAGCCAAGCTCAAGCATCTCTGGGTTTTTGAAAATGTGTGAGATGGTAGAGAACATGTCGTCAAAGAAGTAAGACGCAAACATAGGGACTACAAGGCACGCCCATGCAATCCAACATGCACTCTTGCTCTCTTTAAGAGTTTTTACTACGTTAGTCATAAAATTTAAGTGATTTGTGAGTTAATATTATTATGTATTTGTTTTATTTACTTGATATTAGGAAGCTCAAGACCGTAACCTTTCTTCTTGTCCTCAACTTTAAGCCACAAGCCCAATAGTAGTGCTGCAACACCTAGAGATGAGAAAATGAGCATTGGAACAGTATAACCTCCGGTTTTGTCCAGGCTCCATCCAATGATGATAGGGAATGCCATAAGACCAATGTTCTGGATCCAGAAGATTACTGAGTATGCAGAACCAAGATATCTCTCCTCTACAAGTTTTGGAACTGATGGCCATAGTGCTGCAGGTACAAGTGAGAATGATACTCCAAGAAGTATGATTGCAGCATATGCAATAGGTTTTGTAAGCGGTACAAGTGCAAATACAAGGTGGCAGGTAATCATAAGAACTGCACCAATGATTAGCATTGTAGCACCTTTACCTTTCTTGTCCAGGAATGCACCAAGGAACGGTGTAAGGAACATAGCTCCTATAGGGAACCATGAGAACAGACCTGCAGCCTCTTCTGTAGGCATCTGGAGGTTTGTCTCAAGCATACCGGTTGCAAATTTCTGGAACGGGAATATTGCAGAGTAATAAAGTACGCACAAGCCAGAAACTATAAGGAATGTCTTGCTTGTGAAAAGGATTCCTATGTCGCTCACTTTAAACTGTTCTTCAGGCTCGTCTGTTGCTGCTTTACCTAACTGTGCATCCAGTTTTTTGTCCATGAATGTGAACACTGTGTAGGTAAGAAGACCTATTATAAGAAGGATTGTACAGAACAATACTGGAGTTACAACTGTTGGCATAGTCTCGTTTGCCCAGGTTGAAAGGGCTGGTGACATGCGGAATACTGCAAATACGCCAAGACGTGCAATAGCCATTTCAAGTCCCATTGCAAGGGCCATCTCCTTACCTTTAAACCATTTGGCAATGGCTTTTGAAACGGTTACACCTGCCATCTCAACGCCGCAACCAAAGATCATGAATCCAAGTGAAGCCAATTTGGCAGTTGCAGGGAAACTAGTCCAGAATGAGCCCAGGAACTGGTATAATGCACTGTCGGGAGTAAAATACTCACTTATTGCAAACAGTTTGATTGATGCACCTATTACCATTACGGCTCCCGACAGAATTCCGGTGAAGCGGATACCCATTTTGTCCAGGATAATTCCTGCAAATATCAGAAAGAATGCAAATACATTAAGGAAGTACTCGGAGCTGCAGAATGTTCCGTATGTCTCTGCAGACCATCCTTTACTTGTTTCCAAGAGTGTTGACAGCGGCGACAGGACATCTACAAACATGTAGGCGAAGAACATCATAAGGGCAATTAGCACCAATGCTGTCCATCTTATTGCCGGATTGTCGTTAAGTAGTTTTTGTGTTTTGGTCATTATATTTATTTTTTTAGTTTCATAGCGTACTATGCGCAAATAATCGAGCAAGATACTCATTTTGGCCAACATGTCCAAAAAAAATTAAATTTTAACATATTGCAAATATGTTGTAACTTGGCACAGTTTTTACAGAAGCTATATTTGTGGATATATTAAGAAACATAAATTCGCCTGATGATATCAGGAAGATGGATATGAACTCTCTTGTACATCTTTGTGAGGATGTGAGGGAGTACATGGTTGAGTGCTGTTCCAAGAACCCCGGTCATTTGGGCTCCAGTCTGGGTGCTGTTGAGCTTGCGGTTGCTCTTCATTATGTTTATGACACTCCAAATGATAAACTTGTGTGGGATGTTGGACACCAGGCATATGCTCATAAGATAATTACGGGCAGACGGGATGCGTTTGTGTGCAACAGAAAAAAAGGAGGATTGAGTGGATTTCCCAAAATGGCTGAGAGCGAGTATGATTCATTTGGCGGAGGACATACGTCTGTATCCATATCCGCCGCATTGGGTATGGCTGAGGCTGCCAAGCATAAAGGGGAGAAAACAAATGTAGTTGCTGTAATTGGAGATGGTGCCATGACAGGCGGTCTTGCATTTGAGGGTTTGAACAATGCGGGTGCGCTAAAGTCAAATATCCTTGTAATTCTTAATGATAATCAGATATCTATAGATAAGAATGTAGGAGCACTGCACAATTATCTTGTGAAGATTTCTGTTTCCCATACCTATAATAAAATAAAGAATAAGGCATGGAGGATATTGGGTAACGGCAAACTCCGTAAACTTGTACAGAAATTTATGCTCAGCACCAAGCTGGCGTTCATGAAGAACGGTTCTGTATTCCAGGGGTTGGGCTTTAGATATTTTGGCACCATAGATGGGAATGATATTGCGGAGTTGGTTACAACGCTCTCCAATCTTAAGGAGATAGACGGGCCTAAGCTGCTGCATGTGCGTACGGTTAAGGGGAAGGGATATAAGCCTGCAGAGCAGCAGCAGAGTATCTGGCATGCTCCGGGAAAGTTTAATGTGGAGACAGGTGAGAGGGTGGTGTCCCAACAGCCCAAACTGAGATATCAGGATATTTTTGGCATTACACTTACCGAACTGGCAAGGGAGAATGAGAAGATTGTTGGGATTACTCCTGCAATGGCTTCAGGGTGTTCCCTTACATATATGATGGAGGAGTTCCCCAAAAGAACATATGATGTTGGCATTGCAGAGCAGCATGCGGTGACATTTTCTGCAGGTCTTGCTGCTAATGGCATGTTGCCTTTCTGTAATATATATTCTACTTTTATGCAGAGGGCGTATGACAGCATTATTCATGATGTGGCCATACAGAATCTGAAAGTGATTTTTTGTCTGGATAGGGGAGGAATTGTTGGTGAGGATGGTGCTACACATCATGGTGCATTTGATCTTGCTTATCTGAGACCGGTGCCAAATATAGTGCTGGCTGCCCCTATGAATGAGATTGAACTCAGGAATATGATGTATTCTGCAACGCAGCCGGAGTATGGTGCTACAGCAATAAGGTATCCAAGGGGAAATGCAGAGGGTCTAGACTGGCAGAAGCCTTTTGAATATATGGAACCGGGCAAGGGTGTGGTTCTTAATGATGGTTGCAATGTTGCTGTGCTTTCTTTGGGTACAGCAGGTTTAAGGGCTGCAAAAGCTGTCGGGAAGGCAAAGGAGAATGGAATGAATCCTCTGTTCATTAATATGAGGTTCCTTAAACCTCTTGATTATTCTATGGTGGAACTTGCATGCAGCAAATGTAAAACCATAATAACAGTGGAGGATGGGGTGTTGTTTGGCGGCCTGGGCAGTGCGGTTTCTGAATGTGTAGCTGCTAAAGGTTTTAATGTAAAAGTTGTTTCATTGGGTATTCCTGATAAATTTGTTCAGCAGGGCACTGTTGACGAGTTGGTGGAAGAATGTGGCTATAGTGCTGATAATATATATGATAGCATAGTTGCAGAGAAATGGTGAAAAATTTTTTTCAAAAAAAGATGAAAATTTTTGCAAAAAAGTTTGGTAGATAAAAACAAATCGCATATCTTTGCAATCCCAAACGAAAGGAAAACTACTCACGGTTTAACAAAGTAAGGGAATTGACGTATTGCCGATGTAGCTCAGTTGGCCAGAGCAGCTGATTTGTAATCAGCTGGTCGGGGGTTCGAATCCCTCCATCGGCTCCAAGTTTTTTGAAAAGATATAAATAATGGGGAGATACCAAAGTGGCCAACTGGGGCAGACTGTAAATCTGCTGGCGCACGCCTTCGTAGGTTCGAATCCTGCTCTCCCCACTATTTTTGTATCTATACGTTGCGGAAGTAGCTCAGTCGGTAGAGCATCAGCCTTCCAAGCTGAGGGTCGCGGGTTCGAACCTCGTCTTCCGCTCAATTAAAAGCCAGTGTAGCTCAGGGGTAGAGCGCTTCCTTGGTAAGGAAGAGGTCACGAGTTCAAATCTCGTCACCGGCTCTATAAGTGTGTAAAATATTCAATTAAAAAAATTTTTATTATGGCAAAAGAAACTTTTAAGAGGGAAAAACCTCACGTTAACATTGGTACTATTGGCCACGTTGACCACGGTAAAACTACTCTAACTGCAGCTATCACTACTGTATTGGCTAAAGCAGGTCTTTCAGAGCTTCGTTC
>JAZTYE010000092.1:0-7190 GCA_045636765.1 Candidatus Egerieisoma sp. | reverse complement strand
TTGTCAAATGCAGTTCTGTCAACTACCAAGTCTTTGATAACTGGGAAACCTGCACTTCTCCAAGGCTCAATTGTAATGGTATCTCCATCTTTGAATTTACGCATGTGCAACTGGCAAGTGGTAATCTCATTGTCCGGACCATGTGCCCTACCGTTAATGTATAGAGAGCAAGCTCCACAGATACCCTCACGGCAATCGTGGTCAAAACTTACAGGGCCGCTGGCTTTACAGCCTTTGTTCACTGCTACAGGATCTATGTTCTCCTTAATCAACTGCTCGTTAAGGATATCCATCATCTCAAGGAATGAACTGTCAGGCGAGATATTTTTAACCTTATAGGTCTCAAAATGTCCCTTCTCTTTTGCGTTTTTCTGACGCCAAACTTTTAATGTTAAATCCATATCTTGTACTTTTTCTTAGTCTTTATAGTTTCTTGTTGATGGTTTCACGAACTCATAGTTCAATGCCTCTTTGTGAAGCTCAGGTGCTACATCATCACCTTTGTACTCCCAAGCTGCAACATACATGAAGTTCTCGTCATCACGTTTTGTCTCACCGTCCTCGGTCTGCATCTCCTCACGGAAGTGTCCACCGCAAGACTCGTGTCTGTTAAGGGCATCCATAGCCATAAGCTCACCCATCTCAAGGAAGTCAGCCAAACGCAATGCTTTCTCAAGCTCCTGGTTGAACTCACCGTTCTCACCTGCTACATATACATTGCTCCAGAACTCTTTCTTAAGATCTTTGATAAGACCAAGGGCTTTTTTAAGACCTGCCTCATTTCTTGCCATACCAACGTAATCCCACATAACAAGACCAAGCTCTTTGTGAATATCATCAACTGATCTCTTACCTTTGATAGAAAGAAGTTTGTTGATCTTATCTGTAACAGCTTTCTCAGCCTCTGCAAATGCAGGGTGGTTGATATCTGTCTTAGGCTCCTGAATCTTGTGTGACAAGTAATCACCAATTGTGTAAGGAAGAATGAAGTAACCGTCAGCAAGACCCTGCATCAAAGCAGAAGCACCAAGACGGTTTCCACCATGGTCACTGAAGTTAGCCTCACCAATTGCATACAAACCAGGGATAGTTGTCTGCAAGTTGTAATCTACCCAAATACCACCCATTGTGTAGTGGATTGCAGGGTAAATCATCATAGGCTCCTTATATGGATCTGTATCGGTAATTTTCTCATACATCTGGAACAAGTTACCGTAACGCTGGGTGATTACATCCTTGCCAAGTCTCTCAATTGCAGTCTTGAAATCCAAGAATACAGCAAGACCTGTCTCATTAACACCGTAACCTGCATCACAACGCTCTTTAGCTGCACGTGAAGCAACATCACGAGGAACAAGGTTACCGAACGCAGGATATCTTCTCTCCAAATAGTAATCTCTGTCCTCTTCTGGAATCTGTGAAGGTTTGATCTGTTTTTTTCTAAGTTTCTCCACATCCTCCATTTTCTTAGGTACCCAAATTCTACCGTCATTTCTCAATGACTCACTCATAAGAGTAAGCTTACTCTGCTGTGTTCCGTGAACAGGGATACAGGTAGGGTGGATCTGAGCGAAACATGGGTTTCCAAAGAATGCACCTTTCTTGTAACACTGCCAAGCAGCTGAACCGTTACTGTTCATTGCATTGGTAGAAAGGAAGAATACGTTACCGTAACCTCCGGTTGCAATAACAACTGCATGGGCACCAAATCTCTCAATCTGGCCGTTCTGCAAGTTTCTTGCAATAATACCTTTAGCCTGGCCGTCAATAACAACAAGGTCAAGCATCTCATATCTAGGGTATGATTTTACAGAACCCTTGGCAACTGCTCTGTTAAGTGCTGCGTACGCACCCAAAAGAAGCTGCTGACCGGTTTGTCCTCTAGCATAGAAAGTTCTACTTACCTGAGCACCACCAAATGAACGGTTATCCAATAGTCCACCGTAATCTCTTGCAAATGGAACACCCTGAGCAACACACTGGTCAATGATATTGTTACTTACCTCAGCAAGACGGTAAACGTTTGCCTCACGTGCTCTGTAGTCACCACCTTTGATAGTGTCATAGAACAGACGGTAAATAGAGTCATTGTCATTGGTGTAGTTCTTAGCGGCATTGATACCACCCTGTGCAGCGATAGAGTGTGCACGTCTTGGTGAATCACTGATACAGAATACTTTTACATTGTATCCTAGCTCGCCCAAAGAAGCAGCTGCAGCTGCACCACCCAAGCCTGTACCAATTACAATAATTTCCAGTTTGCGCTTGTTAGCCGGACTGACTACGCGAATTTGAGCCTTATGCTTTGTCCATTTTTCAGCCAAAGGCCCTTCAGGAATCTGTGATATTAATTTTTCGGCCATTTTATGTTTTTTAAGTGTATAATTATCCAAAAAAATTTTCTACAATTTTAGTCACTTTTTATCAAATAAGCAATTATTCTCAAATAATTATTGCTGGGAGCAAGTATAAATGACATTTTTCATATCTTTGAGCATACATATTGATAATAAAACTATAGAAATATGAAAATTACATTTAAAATGCTGGCATCACTTCTTATAGCAGTACTGCTTGGAGCATGTTCACAAAAACAAGAAATCAACCTTGTACCACTTCCACAACAAATGACGGTAACAGATGGTCATTTTACCATTGGAAACAACACATCAATTACAGGAAACTCAGTTTTTGAAATAAATTATCTTAAGGAGAAACTTTCCTGCGGAGCGTCAATTAATCTGCAGGAGGGTACAAATGGCAAAAATTTAATTGAAATAAATGTAGACCCCCAACTCTCTACAGGAAAAGAGGGTTACACTCTTTCTGTACATCCTAAGAAAATTTCAATTCAAGCATCAGATAAAGCAGGAGCTTTTTATGGAGTACAGACATTGCTTCAGCTTATGCCTGCACAGGTATATTCAAAAGAGGGTAAACTTGACAAAATAAAAGTTCCTTGCGTGGAAATTAAAGATGCTCCAAGATTCGGATACAGAGGAGCAGGTTTAGATGTGTCAAGAACTTTCTTTCCATTGGAAACAATATATGATTTCATTGACTGGATTGCTTATCATAAAATTAATACCTTCCATTGGCATATTACTGATGATAACGGTTGGAGAATAGAGATAAAAAAATATCCTTTGCTTACAGAGAAAGGTGCATGGAGAGGACCAGATGAGGTGCTTCCTCCTGCATATGGTTCAGGCAATAAAAAATATGGAGGATTTTATACTCAGGAAGAGATAAAAGAGGTTGTAAAATATGCATCCGACAGAAATATAACTATTATTCCTGAGATTGATATGCCTGGACACAGTAAAGCCGTAATTGAGACTTACCCACATGTGGGATGTACCAATGAAGACAAAACTATGAGTGTAAACGGTGAAGTAAATAATGTATGGTGTGTTGGAAAAGAATCCAACTACAAAATGATTGAGGACATAGTTGCTGAACTTGTTGAAATTTTCCCTTCTAAAATGATACATCTTGGTGGTGATGAAGTTAATATGGATAACTGGAAATCATGCCCACACTGTCAGGCTTTTATGAAAAAAATGGGTATGAAAAAGGAAATTGAGCTCCTTAATTACTTTGTACGCAGAATGGAGAAAATTGTAAATTCATTTGATAGAGTGCTTGTAGGTTGGGATGAAATTATAAAAGGCGGTGAACTTGAGCCTTCTACTGTAGTTTACGGATGGGGTTCTATGAAAAGAGGTGCAAATGCTGTACGTCAGGGACAACCTACAGTATTCCTTCCTGGAGAATATTGCTACCTTGATATGAAGCAGAGCCCATATGAAAGGGGTCACAATTGGGCCGCTATTGTCACTTTGGACAGTTGTTATAAAGTTGATCCTATAAAAATGAATAATTTCACTCCAGAAGAGGAAAAACTTGTATTGGGCATACAGGGTAATCTATGGACAGAACTTCTTAATCGTCCCGAAAGATTCTTGGAATATCAGTTCTTCCCAAGACTTTGTGCAATAGCAGAGGCAGCATGGACAAATGCAGAACTTAAAAATTACAATGATTTTTATGGAAGAATTAACTCATCTCATTATGACAGACTTCATAATATGGGTATAAAATTCCGTCTTCCTTTCCCTGAGGTTATTTACGAAGATGGTGTACTTAAAGTTACCCCTCCTTATGACGGTGCCATTGTAAGATATACAACTGATGCATCTGAACCTACTGTTACATCTGCTATTTATAAAGGCGATATCACCACTTTGGAACCGGAAAATTACAGATTTGCAACTTTCTATAAAGATTACAACCAAAGTATAACTGTAGGTGCTTCCAATATTGATCTTTACAATTATATGACTCCTGAAGTTACAATTGAGAGCTCATATAAAGAAAGTGATAGTAATAAAGGTTATCCTATGAGCAATATTACATCATACAATATGAAAAAATATTGGAGAATAAACAGAAGATCATATACAGGTGATTATGTTACATATACTTTTACCGAGCCTGTGGAGTGCAGTAAAATTACTGTAGAAACAGGTGTTCCAAATATTACATTCTACAGTTGTACAGAGGGACATGTAGAGTATTCTTATAATGGAACAGATTTTATTAAAGGTGATGAATTTGTTTATGGTATTGCTACTATTAAACCACAAGATAAAGTAAAAGCTGTAAAGATTGTTTTTGACGGTATGTCTGATGCTCTTATTACTGCTTTCCAAAATCTTAAAATAGAGAAATAAAGATAAAGGCTTTATAAAAAAAATACCTTGCCACTTAAGACAAGGTATTTTTTCTTTTTATATATAATTAAAATACTTTCTCTACAATCTCATACACAGATTTAAGATCTGCAGAAGTAGCTTTACCCTCTCTAATTTCATTTATTATAGGATAAGCCTGCTCAAATACTTTATTCTCAACCTCTATTGCTGGAGCCATATATTTTTCAATTGCATAATAGTTGAGATATTTGTTTCCATTACCTCTTGTTATTGGGAAAATCTCTTTTTTCTTCTCTATTACCCAATCACACATTTTTGCATTATTGGTACCCTCTGCTGTCATATAAGCTGGAACATCCGCTCCATTTGCAACCATTAAAGGAACTGCAATACCTACTGGTGGATAACCAAGGATTGTCCACATAATAGTGTTTTTAGGTGTTTCACCCTTTTTTACACCCTCCACCACTATAGAACAAGTAGATGATTTTCTTGGAATGAAATCCTGATCCATAAACCATCCGTTGCATTTGTCTACAAGCTCTTTATCCTTATTAAGGTCAATACCAAGAACTGAGTGATAGAATGTACGTGAGAGGTTCTGCATAATCCATTTTACAGTAATTTCTCCATTTCTTGCTATCTGCTCTTTTACAATCTTGTCTGCGTTGGTATATCTTACATAACCCATACCCTCATTCAATCTTCCTGTATTTGAGTGGTTGGTATATACAAGGTAACCCTGAGGAGCAATTTTTGGATCATTTACATCTATTTTAGTCCAAGAATTATTATTTACCTCGTAATAAGCTGCTCCTCCCTCTGCATCTATTACTCCAAAATTAGCCTCAACACCCATTGGTCTTGGATATTTGTCCAACATTTTCTCAAAATCTTTAAGAGTTCTGCAAGTTGCAAGTGCCTTATACATTACAACTCCCTCTTTATCCATCATTTTTGAAGGTACATCATCATCCTTAAGATTATATGAAGCAGTATTCATTATTGAAAAACCTACCTCATTTGTACCTGTCCATGCTTCATTGTTAAAAAAGTCAGGTGAATTTATAAGTGCATAGAATGTGTATTTTTCTCCTTTGAAATATTGTACTCTATTATTAGGTTCTCCTGTATCCCTGTGTTTCCACATAAGCGGTCTTCCGTCGGGAGTACACTTTCCTGTAAATATTGCAGAAGTACAAGCAATTATGTCTGTAGAAAGCATAACCATAATTGCCAAGGTTGCAAATAAAATTTTCTTCATAATTCTTTAAGTATTTTTAATTTTAAAATAATGTATTTTCTGGCATAAAGTTTTGTATTCCAAGATGTTTATAAGCTAATTCAGTAACTTCTCTTCCCCTTGGAGTCCTATTTATGAATCCCTCTTTTATAAGGAATGGCTCATAAACCTCCTCCAGTGTTCCGGGATCTTCACCTACTGCTGTTGCTATTGTATTGACTCCTACCGGACCCCCCTTAAATTTACTTATTATAGTAGTAAGTATCTTATTATCCATAAGGTCAAGACCTCTTTTATCTATATTAAGTGCATCAAGAGCATATTTGGTTATAGGGAGATCTATTCTTCCGCTACCCTCAACCTGAGCAAAATCCCTTACCCTTCTAAGTAGAGAATTTGCTATACGCGGTGTTCCCCTGCTTCTACATGCTATCTCCAAAGCTGCCTGAGTATCTATCTCTATATTCAATATTCTGGCACTTCTCTCTATAATCCTGCATAATACTTTAGAATCATAATATTCCAAATGGCACTGTATTCCAAATCTTGCCCTTAAAGGAGATGTAAGTAATCCACTCCTTGTTGTTGCTCCTACCAATGTAAAAGGATTTAAGGATATTTGCACAGAACGTGCACCTGGACCCTTGTCTATCATAATATCTATCCTGTAATCCTCCATAGCAGAATAAAGATATTCTTCTACCACTGGAGAAAGGCGGTGTATCTCATCTATAAAAAGTACATCTCCTTCATCCAAACTGGTAAGAAGACCTGCCAGATCACCGGGTTTATCTAATATAGGACCCGAAGTAATCTTCATAGAGACTCCAAGCTCGTTAGCTATGATATTTGCAAGGGTTGTTTTTCCTAAACCGGGAGGGCCGTGGAATAAGACATGATCTAAAGATTCTCCCCTTTGTTTTGCAGCCTTAACAAACACTTTAAGATTTTTCAATATCTTATCCTGACCTGAGAAATCTTCAAATTCCTTAGGCCTTATTACCCCTTCTATATCTCCCTCTGATTGCATTCCTGCTTTTCTGGGATCAAAATTTCTATCAAAACTATTCATAACACAAATATAATCTTTTTATAAAAGAATTTTATTGTTGTTTATTTATAAGCTGTTAATATGTTGATAAAAATTATTTTCAACACCAATGTTTATAATTAACAAAGTTATTAATACTATAAATTTTTATATAAAATTGATTTACATATAGATAATT
>JAZTYE010000091.1:0-23676 GCA_045636765.1 Candidatus Egerieisoma sp. | reverse complement strand
CTGTAACTCGTATGCTTTCCTTCAAAGGAATTACGCTCTCTTAAATAAAATTAAATTCTACCTAAGATCATAGTTTCTAAACTATGCTGCTTGTCTTTCTATTATTTTCAATGAACTTTCCCTCTCTACAGAAGAACCGGCTTTGACCGTCTTCCCGTTTGGGACCGCAAAGGTAAGAACTTTTTTTTATCTACCAAACTTTTTCTTAATTTTTTTAGAAAAATTTTCAGCCTGTCAATCTCTCCTAAATCACAGAGACCCGTCCTTTCCGTTTGGGGCTGCAAAGATAGACACTTTTTATTTAACTCCAAATAATTTATTCAAATTAATGAAAATAAAATTCACTCTCTTTAAATATATATAGTGTTATATAAAGGAAAAAGTTTATCTTTGAAAGTTTTATAGCAAATGAGAGTGAAATAATGGACAAGAAAGTTATAATTATCCCAACTTACAACGAAAAGGAAAACATAGAAAAAATACTGAGGAAAATATTTACGCTTCCGGAGGGATTTCATGTATTGGTAATAGATGACGGATCGCCCGACGGAACTGCAAATATTGTTAAAAACCTGCAGAAAGAGTATAATGAGTCATTGCACATAATAGAAAGAAAAGGAAAACTTGGCTTGGGTACAGCATATATAACAGGTTTCAACTGGGCACTAGAGCACAATTATGACTACATATTTGAAATGGATGCAGATTTCTCACATAACCCGGATGATCTGCCCAAACTATATAATGCTTGTGCCAAGGAGGGTGCAGGATTGGCTATAGGATCAAGGTACTGCAAGGGAATCAGTGTTGTAAACTGGCCAATCGGGAGGGTAATTATGTCATATTATGCCTCTACTTATGTAAGATTGGTACTGGGAATGAAAATATATGATTGTACAGCAGGTTTCAAATGCTACACAAAAGAGGTACTGAGCACCATTGATCTTGATAAAGTACAGATGCGTGGCTATGGATTCCAGATTGAAATGAAATACAATGCATACAAGCTTGGTTATAAGATACAGGAAGTCCCAATCATTTTCATTGACAGGACAGAGGGTACATCAAAAATGAGTTCAGGAATATTTGGAGAGGCATTCTGGGGAGTTCTAAAAATGAAATTCCGCAAGATTACTCCAAAAAAGAAATAAAAAAATACGCACATGCTTACTCTTATTAAAAACGGTACAATAGTAAATCAGGGGCTGTCCTTTATGGGTAGCCTTTTGATTAATGGTGAAAAGATAGAAAAAATAGTAAATGCAGACTCTTTTGCATCTGCAGAAGAATACGACGAATATATCAGTCAGATACAATCTGATAAAATTATAGATGCAACAGGTATGCATATTCTTCCTGGAGTAATAGATGACCAGGTTCATTTTAGGGAGCCCGGCAATACACATAAAGCAACAATTGCATCTGAAAGTGCTGCAGCAGTACTCGGCGGTGTCACAAGCTTTATGGACATGCCAAACAACAACCCTCCCGCAGCATCACTTGATGCTTTAGACCAAAAATTCTCTATTGCAGCAAAAGACAGTTATGCAAATTATTCATTCTATCTTGGAGCGACAAACGGGAATATAGATCAGATAAAAAATATAAATAAGGAGCGTATTTGCGGAGTAAAAGTATTCATGGGATCTTCTACTGGAAATATGTTGGTAAATGATGAGCAGATGCTTAACCGAATTTTCAGTGAGTCTCCTGTACTTATAGCAACCCACTGTGAGCAAGAGGAAACAATAAAAGCCAATATGACAGCATATACAGAAAAGTATGGCGATGAGATTCCTTTTGAAATGCACTATAAAATAAGGAGCAAAGAAGCTTGCATAGAGTGTACAAAAAGGGCTCTTGATCTTGCTGTCAAACATAACACCAAACTGCATATCCTACATATAAGTACAGCTGAGGAGATTGAAATGATAAAAGAAGCCAGAAAACAAAATCCTCAAATTCTTGGTGAAGTATGCGTACACTACATGTGGTTTAATTGCAATGACTATAAAGAGTATGGAAGTAAAATAAAATGCAACCCTGCAATAAAGACAGAAGATGACATGCATGCAATAAGATCGGCTGTTAAAGACGGAACTATAGCTGTAGTTGCAACAGACCATGCCCCTCATCAGAAAGAGGAGAAAGAGAAAAATTACGCACAAGCACCTAGCGGCATCCCACTAATTCAGCATAGCCTTCAACTTATGCTTGAATTGAGCAAAAAAGGGATATTCACAGTGGAAGATGTTGCAGCTAGAATGTCTCATGGCCCTGCAGAATGTTTCCAGATTAAAGAAAGGGGATTCATACAAGAGGGATATTACGCAGATCTTGCAATTATAAATCTTAATCTTCCCGACAGCAAAACAACCTCTACCCCTGCCTACAAATGCGGTTGGAGTCCATTTGAAGGAAAGGAGTTCTCAAGCAGCATAATCCATACTTTTGTTAACGGCACACAAGTAGTGGAAAATGGCACACTTACCGGCAATAAAAATGCTAAAGAGCTGGTATTTAACAGATAAAGAGAATATAAATGGGTAATAATTCATTGGCAAAAACATATATACTTACCATAATAGCAATCATATTGTGGGGGTTCTCATTTGTGTGGACAAATGACATATTGCAACAAGGAGTACAGCCTTTCACACTTCTGTTCACCAGACTGGCAATAGCTGGTATTCTGCTTTTTGCTTACACCAAAGCTACGGGCAAACTGCAGAAAGTTCCTCTCAAGGACTTAAAATACATGATTCTAATGGCATTCTGTGAGCCGTTCATTTATTTTATAGGTGAAACTTACGGTATGGTGGCCACAGGCTCTGCTGTCATGGCAGCAGTAATAATTGCAACTATTCCTATTTTCTGCATGTTTGCAGAAAAATTCCTTTATAAAGTACCATACACGGTATATAAGATATTGGGAACTGCCATAACCATTCCTGGAATACTTATGGTAATCATGAAGGATAATGAAAGTACATCTGTAGACCACATGTATGGCATTGCACTTCTATTCCTTGCTGTGGCTGGTGCTACCGGTTATGCATCTGTAGTAAAAAAATTGTCGGGAAAATATAATTCCACAACAATTGCAACATACCAGTTCATAATTGGAGCAGCACTGTTCTTGCCATTTTTCCTTGCATTTGGTTTGGATGGCCTTAATTCAACATTCTTCTCAAAAGATGTTATTCTACCGCTTATATATCTGGCTGTACTTTGTTCATGTCTGGCATTTGTGTGCTGGGTTACCTCCATTAAGAATTTGGGCATGATGAAAGCCAATATCTTCTCAGCCCTAATTCCAGCTGTATCTGCAGTGGGAGCCGCAATGCTAGGGCAAGAAACAATAACAATGATTACAGGTATAGGAATTGCAGTGGTAATAGGTGGAGTAATTATTGCACAAAAAAATTAAAAATCAACTACAATAAATAGTGTTTTCCCTGCAGAATTTATCCAAAAATGCAGGGATAGTTTCTTCTTTAGACAAGTTGAATTTCTTTCTTATTCTTGAACATCTCACATTATAGGCATTTTCAGTAAGTTTCTCCACAAGGCAAATCTCTTGTCTCTTAAATCCCCAATATATAAAACAGCATGTTTTGGTCTCTTGCTCTGAAAGCTTATATTGAAGTGCAAGTTTGTTTATTGATCCACCCTCACACATATCTGTTACATATATCATATCACTGCAAAGATTGGAGGCAACACCACTATGATAAGCTCTGGATGTAACTTTACACAACTTTTCAGAGTGCTTTGGAAAGTTATCACAGATTATATACAAAAATTTATATAAAGAAATAAGAGTCCTGTACTTTTTGGATACAGCCTCCTTTATTACATGTAATGGAAAATGATACCTGCTCTTTATGAACCTTTTAAGAGCATAAAGCCTCATTGCCAGAATAATGACAATAATAACCAATACAACTATAATTGCAAAAAGTATATAAATGAAATCTTTATACTGCATGTTACAACAACTTGAGCTGAATCCTACCCCTCTTAAGGTCTACTTCAAGAACCTTAACTTTTACATGCTGATGCAGTTTAAGTATATCATTTGGATTTGAAACATATTTTCCAGCCATATTGGAAATATGTATAAGGCCATTGTGTTTGATGCCAATATCAACAAATGCACCAAAATTTGTAATATTGTTAACAATGCCCGGAAGTTCCATTCCTACCTTAAGATCCTCAATTGAATGGATATCATCTGCAAACTCAAGAACCTTGGCAACGGAACGGGGGTCTCTGCCAGGTTTGGACAACTCTGCTATAATATCATTCAATGTAGGTAATCCAACCTCATCGGATACATACCGGCTAATATCTATATTATCAATCTTATCCTTATTACCAATCAGATCAGTTATAGAAAGCTTACAATCAGAGGCTATTTTTGAGACCAGATCATACCTTTCCGGATGGACAGCTGAATTATCTAAAGGATTCACTGCACCTGGAATTCTTAAGAACCCAGCCGCCTGCTCAAACACCTTTTCTCCCAATCTCTTTACTTTAAGCAACTCCTTTCTGCTTGAGAAAGAACCGTTGTTTGTCCTATAATCCACAATATTCTGAGCCAGTGCTGGACCAATACCTGAAACATAAGCCAAAAGATGTTTACTTGCAGTATTGAGATTAACACCAACGCTATTAACACAACTCTCAACAACAGCATCCAGCTTCTCTTTAAGAAGAGTCTGGTCTACATCATGCTGGTACTGACCTATTCCAAGAGATTTAGGGTCTATTTTTACAAGTTCGGCAAGAGGATCCATAAGCCTGCGCCCAATAGATACAGCTCCTCTGACAGTAACATCATATTCAGGGAACTCCTCCCTTGCCACTGCTGATGCAGAATATATTGAAGCACCATCCTCACTGACAGAGAAGACTTTTACATGAGGTGGTAGAGCCAATCTTTTAATGAAAGCCTCTGTCTCTCTAGCTGCTGTACCATTTCCAATTGCAATAACCTCAATCTTGTATGACTGCACCATGTTGGAAATCTTCTTCATAGCCATCACCTTCTCATTGGCAGGCGGATGAGGATAAATGGTATCATTGTGCAAAAGTTCACCACTTTCACTCAAACATACAACCTTGCAACCTGTTCTGAAACCAGGGTCAAGGGCCAAAGTACGCTTTTCACCAACCGGAGCGGCCAAAAGTAACTGTCTGAGATTTTCACCAAACACTTTAATAGAATCAAGGTCTGCTTTCTCTTTAGCGGCTTTGAGCGCTTCATTCTCAATAGAAGGGTGAAGAAGACGCTTCAACGAGTCATCAACTGCAATATCGATCTGCTCAAACAGCTTGAAAGTATTGCATTTTACACCGTTATAGAGGAATCTGTTTATAATCTTCTTGGAAATGACAGGGTCTGCATCAAGTTTTACCTGTAAGATACCCTCTTCTGAACCTCTCAAGACAGCTAGAAGCCTATGAGCAGGTATTCTGGAAATATCTTCCTTAAAGTCAAAGTAATTGCTGAATTTCTCCCCCTCTTCATCCTTACCTTTTGCAACTTTTGAAATTACTTTAGAGCTTCTGGTATAAAAGCTTCTCATTTCGGCTCTTATGTCAGCCCTCTCGGCAATTACCTCGGCAATTATATCTCTCGCCCCTTGAAGTACAGAATCATTGTCGGGAAGCTCATTATTCTTGAAAGAAGAGACATACTGCTCAAAATTAGGCACATTCAAAGTGAGCATTTTTAGAGCAAGAGGTTCAAGTCCACGCTCTCTTGCTATAGCAGCTTTAGTCCTTCTTTTAGGTTTATATGGAAGATAAAGATCTTCCAATTCCTGAAGGTGCACACATGAATGTATATGCTTTTCCAACTCAGGTGTAAGCTTCTCTTGCTCAGATATTGACTTTACAATGGATTCTTTCCTTTTGTCAAGTTCCTCAAACTTTTGGAACCAGTGTTTTACCTGCGAAACCTGAACCTCATCCAGCTGGCCGGTCTGCTCCTTTCTGTAACGGCTGATGAAAGGGACAGTAGCACCCTGCGCCAACAGTTCTACACAATGCTCAACCTGCCACTCCTTTACTGAGAGTTCTCCCGATATATATTTAATATATAATTTGTTCATATACCCCAATTTCCAATCTTAATCATGCGACACCTGTTGCAACTGTTCCCTGTAAGCTGAGAATATCTTTGATTTTGATACAAATCCCATATACTTGCCATATTCGTCAACAACAGGAAGGTTCCATGCCCCACTGAACTCAAATTTATTCATTACGCTCTCCATCTTCTCCTTGCAATAGACAAACTCAGGAACTGATTTCATCAAAGAATATATCTTAATATTATATTTATCCTTATCAAACATTATCTCCCTAACATCATCCAAATACACAATACCTTGCATTTGGCCATCTGTATTTAGAACAGGAAAAATATTTCTATGGGAATGGGCAATCACTTTAACGAGATCACCAAGTGCCTGGTTAAGGCCAATACTATGAAAATCATTCTCTATAAGTTCATCCGTTTTAAGCAGAGTAAGTACAGCCTGATCTGAATCATGAGTAAGCAAATCTCCCTGTTTGGCAATACGTTTGGTATAAATTGAATATGACTCATAAAACCTAATGGTTGCAAATGAAACAGCAGAAGTAATAATTAAGGGCATAAGCAATGTATAACCACCTGTAATCTCAGCAATAAGGAAAATTGCTGTTAACGGAGCCTGCATTACACCGGCCATAAGTCCTGCCATACCAACAAGAACAAAGTTAGCCTCAGGTAAAGGGTGAATTCCTATAAGATTCACAGTTCTTGCAATAATGAAACCTACTATTCCTCCCATAAATAAAGTAGGTCCAAAAGTACCACCAACACCACCACCTGCATTAGTAAATGACATTGAAAATACCTTAAAGAAAAATACACCTACAAAAAATATAGGAACAACCCAATCAATTGTAAAATATTTGGAGAAAAGTGATGTCCCGACAGCTTCTTCAGAGTTGTTCATAAGAAGATTTGTAAGAACCTCATATCCTTCTCCGTACAGTGGGGGGAAAAGGAAAATAAGGAGACCCAGACAAGCTGCAGATATAAGCCATCTCCTGGTTGTACCTTCTATTCCCTTTATCTTGTCCTCCAACCAAAGGGTTGTTCTTGTAAAGTACAATGATGCATATCCGCATATAATGCCAAACATAATATAATATGGCAGGTTACCAATTGAGAATGGTGTAAGATCATTTTCAAAAGCCACTGTACTGCCCAAAAACAGGTATGAAACAGTTGTAGCAGTAACTGAGGATATTACAAAAGGCAACAATGAAGACATGGACATGTTGAGCATAAGAATCTCAAATGTAAAAAGAATACCTGCCATTGGAGCTTTGAATATGCCTGCCACTGCACCTGCTGCACCGCATCCAAGCAAAATAGTCATATTCTTATAAGATAAGCCCAAGGCTCTTGCCACATTTGAACCTATTGCTGCACCTGTATATACAATTGGAGCCTCTGCTCCTACTGAACCACCAAAACCAATTGTGACAGAACTTGCAGCAACAGATGACCACATATTATGTGATTTAATTTTAGATTCATTTTTAGAAACTGCAAGCAGTACCTTGGTAACTCCATGTCCTATATTGTCTTTAACAATAAACTTTACAAACAGCAAAGCAAGCAGCATACCAAATCCCGGATAAAGGAGATATAAGAAACTGTCTACCGGTGTATTGAACCATCCTGTAAGTATCCATTGGAATAAGTGCACCATCTGTTTCAGCAATACAGCAGCAGTACCGCTACCAAAACCTACAACCAGAGCCAAAATTATCATCATGCGGCTCTCCGGCATTGTAAACAAATAAGATTGTATACGGGATAATATGCTTTTAATCATTGTTTTCTATTAGGTAAATTCTTTGCGAATTTAATAAAAAAAAGGTGACTGCATACTCTACAGTCACCCATATTATAAAATTAATCAACTACTCATCCGAGTCATCATCACCACCAAATGAGTTGGTACCGTCATCTGGGAATGTATTGCCTTCACCTGCCCCATCATCATCTGCATCAGCCCCTCCAAACAAGCCATTCTCCACATCCTCATAATCATCTATCTTAACCTCAATCTTTACTAGATAAATTGCATCAGGAATCTCTACAGAAACTGCATAAAAGAAAGAACCGTCAGGTTTATCAACCTTAAACAAATCTCCCATATAATCTGCATATCCCTTTGGATATTTTTCCTTAAACGCTGCTGCCAACTCAGGCGACATATTTGCATAGCTCACTACTGCTCTTTTCTTCTGTGAACGTGCTGAAGATTTTGTCGACATAATATATATCCGTTATGTTAAACTCTGTAATAAATGTTTGTGAGTACAATTATAGTGCAATTTTTCTTATAAAAAAATGATTTTTCCTATTTGTTGAAAAAATAAGATTTCTGCATCTTTTTCTTATCCATATTTCGCTCTACAAAAATAGGCTTAAACCCTTTTGGATCCAGCTGGGAATAGTATGCAGCTGAGGATTTTGTCATTGGAGTAGGGGTAAAATCCTGCACCTGATCTGTATAAACACCTTTAAGAGCCGGATGTTTTGAAAGATTTTCCATATCTTTCATTGTACATCCAGGATGAGAAGAAATAAAGTATGGAACAATCTGATATCTCAACCCTTTCTCTCTTGTAAACTTATCAAACTCACGTCTGAGTCTCTCAAAAAGTTTGAAAGAAGGTTTGTTCATAAGAGCAAGAACATGATCTTCTGTATGCTCAGGAGCCACTTTTAACCTGCCGCTAGTATGCTTGAGTACAAGCTCCTCAAAATATGGTTTTGAAGAACTGTCAAGAAACCCCTTTTCATCTAAAAACAGGTCATACCTTATACCACTGCCAATGTAAGCGTTCCTTATCCCCTTTACTTGAGAAATACTTTTATAGAGTTTAAGCAGTCTTCTGTGTGAGTTATTGAGATTTGGACACATCTTTGGAAAAAGACAGCTCCGTCTGAAACATTTCTCACAAACGCTCTTGTCATTACCGCTCATACCGTACATGTTTGCTGTAGGGGCACCTATATCAGAAATATTTCCGGCAAATCCAGGAAGAGTATTAAGTCTCTCAACTTCTGCAATTATAGACTCTTCACTTCTACTTTGAATATGTTTGCCCTGATGTGCGGCAATTGTACAGAAACTGCATCCTCCAAAACATCCTCTATGAGTATTTATGGAGAATTTAATCATCTCATACGCAGGAATATGCTTCCCTTTGTATCTGGGATGAGGGAGCTTTGTATATGGAAGATCATAATAAGAATCTAGTTCCTCTGTAGTTGGAAGAGGATATGGCGAGTTCACACACACATACTGCTTTCCAAACTGCTCAATAATCTGCTTCCCGACAACTCTGTTGGCCTCAAGCTCAATGGCATTAAAGTTCTCTACAAAGGCTTTCTTATCTTTCAGGCATTTTTCATATGAATGGAGGAAAATTCTGTCGGGAGACTCAGAGGGTTTCTCATTACTTATCCAGGCAACCTGTCTGAGTGAATTTTTGTCCTGCCAGCTCCCTTCCTCTATATGGCGGGCAATATCAATGATAGCCCTCTCCCCCATTCCATATATGAGGTAATCTGCCTTTGACTCTACAAGTACAGATGGAAGAAGCTTGTCCTGCCAATAATCATAATGGGTAAACCTGCGCAATGAGGCCTCAATACCTCCAATTACAACAGGGGTATCCGGGTATAGCTCTTTAAGGATATTGGAGTAAACCTTTACAGCATAATCAGGTCTCATGGATGGAGCTCCATTAGGAGTATATGCATCATTACTGCGTAGTCTTTTAGCTGCAGTATAATGGTTTACCATAGAATCCATAGCTCCAGAGTTAACTCCAAAGAAAAGTCTTGGTGCACCAAGTTTCTTAAAATCCCTGAGATCATCACGCCAATTAGGTTGAGGCACGACAGCTACCCTGTATCCACAATTCTCCAAAACTCTTGCAATTACAGCTGTTCCAAAAGAAGGGTGGTCTATATAGGCATCACCTGTAAATATGATGACATCTATATAGTCCCAACCTAAGGCATCAATCTCCTTTTTGGTAGTAGGTATGAATTTTCCCTCTGCCATAAATAATTACATTCTCTCAGGCAATCTGATGCCAAGAATATCCATAGCTTTTACCAACACTTTGGCAATCACTTTAATAAGAGCAAGTCTCTGTGATCTGAGCGACGCATCCTCTTCATTAAGGATAGTTGTATCATGGTAGTACTGGCTGAACTCCTTAGCCAAATCATACGCAAAATTTGCAATTACAGCTGGAGAGTGGTTGTCACCTGCCTCTTTAACTTTCTGAGGGAATGCATTTAGCATTTTAATGATTTCAATCTCTTTAGGAAGAAGCTGTGACTGTGCAGGGATCTCATCTGAGTAACCTCTCTCCACAGCTTTTCTAAGGATAGATTTGATACGGGCATGAGTATATTGGATAAATGGACCAGTGTTACCGTTGAAATCAATTGACTCTTTAGGGTCAAACAACATTGTCTTTCTTGGGTCAACTTTAAGGATAAAGTATTTAAGTGCACCCAAACCAATCATCTCAAACAGATCCTCCCTCTCTACCTCAGGCATATCATCAAGTCTTCCAAGAGCCAAAGAAGTCTCTCTTGCTGTAGAATACATATCCTGAACAAGATCATCAGCATCCACTACTGTTCCCTCTCTGGATTTCATCTTACCCTCAGGTAACTCTACCATTCCATAAGACAAATGATAAATTGAATCGCTCCAATCAAAGCCCAATTTCTTAAGGATTAGTTTAAGTACCTGGAAGTGATAATTCTGCTCATTACCAACAACATAGATATGCTCATCCAAGGTATGCTCAGCAAATCTCTGATGTGCTGTACCCAAATCCTGTGTCATATAAACAGAAGTACCGTCACCTCTTAGAAGAAGTTTCTTGTCAAGGCCGTCACCTGTAAGGTCACACCATACAGAACCATCCTCATGTGTCTCAAACACACCTTTAGCCAAACCCTCCTGAACAAGAGCTTTACCCAAAAGATAAGTCTGTGACTCATAATAAGTTTTGTGGAAAGATATGCCAAGGCGGTTATAGGTTTTGTCAAATCCCTCATAAACCCAACCGTTCATTTTCTTCCAAAGCTCTACAACCTCAGGATCACCCTGCTCCCATTTTACAAGCATAGCCTGGGCCTCTTTTAGAATAGGAGCCTGCTTCTCAGCCTCATCCTCAGGAACACCCTGTGCAATAAGCTCTTTAGTCTGCTTCTTAAGCTCATTGCTGAATGCAACATAATATTTACCAACAAGATGGTCACCTTTTATTCCCGACGATTGTGGAGTCTCACCATTACCCATCTTCAACCATGCAAGCATAGATTTGCAGATGTGGATACCCCTGTCATTTACAAGGTTAACCCTAATTACATTGTGACCATTAGCCTCAAGAAGTCTTGAAACCGACCATCCTAAAAGGTTGTTTCTTATATGGCCCAAATGCAAAGGCTTGTTGGTATTTGGAGAAGAGAACTCAATCATCACATTCTTGCCTGAAGCAGGAAGCTGGCCAAAGTCATCAGCTGCATATATACCTGCAAAAGTCTGTTTCCAATAATCATTTGAAAGCTTAATATTAAGGAAACCCTTTACAACATTATAGTTCTCAACAAGTGCATCATTAGATTTTATATACTCACCAATCTCAGCCGCAGTAGCCTCTGGTGATTTTTTACTTGTCTTAAGCAAAGGGAAAGTTACAAGGGTAATATCCCCTTCAAACTCTTTTCTGGTGGTCTGTGTCTGGATAAGCTTATCCTCTACATCTACCCCGTACAAAGCCTTAATGGCCTCTTTAGCTTTATTTGATATAAAAATTTCTGGATTCATCAGTTTAAAATCTAAAAGTTAGTTTTTAGAAAAATATTCCTTCATTGCAGCCTTAACCTTTGGTGAAAGATAGATAAGGGTAAACATTGTAGGGAATGCCATTAGTGCATAAGCAAGGTCAATAAGACCAACTGCAGCCTTAAGAGGGATCATTGCAGCTACAACAAGCATTGCAAGGAAGAAAATGTTGTAATATTTAGAATACTTGGCACCAAATAGGAAACCTGTACATTTCTGTCCGTAGTATGAGTAAGAGAACATGGTTGAGAATGCAAAGAAGAATATCATTGCCAACAACAAGTACTTGCCAACTCCTGGAATAGAAGCATCAAACGCCTGAAGTGCTACACTTAAACCTGCCATTGAACCGCTTATACCGTCACCCAAAGAGAGTACATCTCTCTGGATAAGTATGGCAATTGCTGTAAGCGTACAAACAAGGCCTGAATCAATTGAAGGACCAATCATTGCAACAAGACCCTCTCTTACAGGCTCATTGTTCTTTGAAGCACCGTGCATCATTGAAGCTGTACCAACACCTGCCTCGTTTACAAGGGCAGCACGTCTGATACCAATAAGTGCTACTGAAACCAATGCACCAATTCCGCCACCAACACCGGCTTTAACTGTAAGTGCATCTGAGAAAATTGCACCAAACACACCAGGAACAGCTTTAAGGTTAGTAAGGATAATGTACATAACCAAAAGAAAATACATTACAACCATAGCAGGAACAACTTTGGTTGCAACTTTAGAAATTCTCTGGATACCGCCCAAAATAACACATGCAACAATGACAGTAATGATAACACCAATGATAAATCTTAGTGTAAGGGTATTCTGCTCAGGGGTAAAGAAAATTGAAGTAATAGCCTCAGTGAACTGGTTACTCTGCATAATGCAAAGGGTACCAATAAGACCCGATATTGAGAAAAACACTGCAAGAGGTTTCCATTTTGGACCTAATCCCGACAAAATCATATACATAGGACCACCCTGAACCTCACCTGTATCATCATGACCTTTATACATGACTGAAAGTGTTCCCTCAAAGAATTTGGTAGCCATACCAAGAATTGAGCTCACCCACATCCAGAAAATTGCACCGGGACCACCAATTGACAAAGCAATTGCAACACCTGCAATGTTACCCATGCCTACAGTAGCTGCAATGGCACTTGCAAGAGCCTCAAAAGAACTGATCTGTCCCTCAGCTTGTTTGTCATCTGATTTAAGGGATTTTACAGCTTTTCCATAATATTTCAATGGAACAAAACCAGAATAGATAAGGAAATACAATCCACCACCAACAAGGAGGATAAACAGCGGATAACCGCATACAAAATCACTGACTGCAGTTATCATCTGCCCCAATGATGCAAAAAAAACACTCATATATTAATAATTTTTAGAATTTTCAACAAGCGGTCAAAGATACAAAAAATAAAGGGTTACCCAAAATAAAAAAGGGCTGCAGAAATACCTGCAACCCTTTAATTATGATTATGTAAAGATTATTTCAAACCTCTATTCTTAAGTAATGGGTCAATACCTGGCTCTTTACCTCTAAAGTTGATGTAAAGATTCATTGCATCCTCTTCTCCAGGTCTTTGAAGAATCTCAGTTCTATATTTGTTTGCTACCTCCTGATTGAAAATATCACCTGTCTCAACAAAAGCATCAAATGCGTCAGCATCAAGAACCTCAGCCCAAATATAGCTATAGTATCCTGCAGTATATCCGCCGCTGAAAGTATGACTGAAATAAGTACTTCTGTATCTAGAAGGAATCTGACTTAGAATACCTCTGTCACCAAGAACTTTAGCCTCAAATTTATTTACATCAAGATCAGCAGGAATCTCTTTTAGAACATGGAAATCCATATCAAGATATGAAGCTGCCAAATACTCAACTGTAGCAAAACCTTGACCGTATTTACCTGCTTTAACCATCTTGTCTACAAGCTCCTGAGGAATAACCTCACCTGTCTGATAGTGTTTTGCATAAACTTTAAGAACCTCAGGTTTGAAAGCCCAGTGCTCGTTGATCTGTGAAGGAAGCTCAACAGAATCTCTTGGGTAACCGCCCATTCCCTTATATTTGACATCTTTAAGCAAGCTTGCCAAACCATGACCGAACTCGTGGAAATAGGTCTCAACCTCATCTGTTGTAAGTAAAGCAGGCTGGTCACCTACAGGTCTTGTAAAGTTGCCGCAGATAGTTACAAGAGGAAGAACTCTCTCACCATTCTTGTAAGACTGACCTCTGAAACCGCCACACCAAGCACCAGCTCTCTTCTGACCAGGACGGGCAAACATATCAAAGAATACAATACCGGTTACAGTACCATCGTTGTCAAAAACCTCAAAAGCCTCTGCCTCTGAATGTGGAAGCGGAACATTCTCCAATTTTTTGAAAGTAAGGCCAAACAATCTGTTTGCAACATAGAACACACCCTCTCTAACATTGTCAATCTGGAAGTAAGGTGCCATCTCAGACTCGCTCAAATTGAATTTCTCCTTCATAGCCTTCTGAGCATAATATCTCCAGTCCCATGCTTCAAACTCATGATTGGCACCCTCTTTAGCCATAATCTCCTTCATATCATTAGCCTCAGCTTTAGCTGCTTTAAGTGCAGGTGCCCAAATCTGGTCCAAAAGGTTATATACAGCCTCTGGAGTTTTTGCCATTCTGTCCTCAAGGATATACTCAGCAGCGCTCTCTGCACCCATAATTTGAGCTCTCTTAAGTCTCAGCTCAACAAGTTTTGCAATAACTGCCTTGTTGTCATTCTCATTATTATTGTTACATCTGTTAAGGTAAGCCTCCAACATCTGTTTTCTAAGCTCTCTGTTCTCTGCATTTGCAAGGAAAGGCATAATGCTTGGATTATCCAAACCAAAATACCACTTACCCTCCTGTCCGGCTTTCTTAGCTCTAGAAGCTGCCTCTGCTATCTGACCCTCAGTAAGACCTTTAAGATCCTCCTCCTTGTCAATTACAAGTGTAAATGCTGCTGTCTCAGCCAAAGCATTGTTTGAGAACTGAAGCTGAAGTGCAGAGATCTCTGCATTGATTTTCTTCAACTCCTCTTTTTTATCCTCAGGAAGGTTTGCACCACCTCTCTCAAAACCTTTGTAGATCTCCTCTACAGCTCTAAGCTGATTTGCATTGAGGTTCATCTCGTTTCTTTTCTCATAAACAGCTTTAATTCTCTGGAAAAGCTTGTCATTCAAACTTATAGCACTACGATGAGCACTCTGAAGAGGTGAAAGCTCTTTGGCAATAGCCTGTAGCTCAGGACTTGACTTTACACCGGTTGCACTACTGAATACTGCAGAAACATTACCCAATAGCTCACCTGTATTGGTATAAGCCTCAATAGTGTTCTCAAATGTAGGCTCCTCAGTATTGTTTACAATTGCATCAATTTCTGCAAGCTCAGCTGCCATAGCAGTCTTGAAAGCAGGAATGTAATGCTCAGGCTGAACCTGCTCAAATGGAGGAATTCCATAAGGTGTATCCCACTCAACCAATAGTGGGTTCTCAGCCTGAGGTTGTGAACACGACGCCACCAATACCCCTGCTGAAAGTAGAGATAATAAATACTTTTTCATTGTAAATAGTTTTTGAAATTGTTTACGGGAAAATAAAAAAGGCAAGTTACCCAAGATAACTCTTGAGCAACTTGCTTCTTGCACTATGTCTTAATCTTCTGATAGCCTTCTCCTTAATCTGTCTTACACGCTCACGGGTAAGGCCAAAGTACTCACCGATCTCCTCAAGGGTCATCTCCTGAGCACCAATACCAAAGAAATATTTTACAATATCCCTCTCTCTCTCGGTAAGGGTAGATAGAGCTCTCTCAATCTCCTTGTTCAAGGACTCGTTCACAAGTCCTCTATCTGCATTTGGAGAATCTGAGTTTACAAGGACATCCAAAAGGCTATTATCCTCACCATCAACGAAAGGAGCATCTACGGATACGTGTCTTCCGGAAACTCTAAGTGTATCTGCAATCTTCTCCCTAGGAATTTCAAGAAGATCTGCAAGCTCCTCTGGTGAAGGCATACGCTCGTTCTCCTGCTCAAATTTGCCCAAGGCCTTGTTTATTTTGTTCAAAGAGCCTACCTGGTTTAGAGGAAGTCTTACAATTCGGCTCTGCTCAGCCAAAGCCTGAAGAATGGATTGTCTGATCCACCATACAGCATACGAGATAAATTTGAAACCTCTGGTTTCATCAAATTTCTCTGCAGCCTTTATAAGTCCAAGGTTACCCTCATTGATAAGGTCAGGCAAACTCAAGCCTTGGTTCTGGTACTGTTTTGCAACAGAAACCACAAACCTAACATTTGCTCTGCTAAGTTTCTCCAAAGCAGCCTGGTCTCCTTTTTTTATTCTTTGAGCTAATTCAACCTCTTCCTCTACTGTAATAAGTTCCTCTCTACCAATTTCCTGTAAATATTTGTCAAGAGATGCACTCTCTCTATTGGTGATTGATTTTGTAATCTTTAACTGTCTCATGCGGATAAATTATCATGCAAAGATAAACAATTTATTCCATTAAATACCAACACCGTAATAATAAACATCTCCATTTTTATACATACCCTCTACAAGAATTGCTCTTTTTGCCTTTTCTATAATCTCAACTGCCTCTTTTACAGAGCTTACAGGAGTCTGGTTAATATGAGTAACAATAAAACCATCCTTTATTCCTGCATCCTTGAATTTACCGTTACCAATCTCAACAATCTCAACCCCTCCCTTAATGCGTAACTTCTTTAACAAAGATGCATCAGGCTCAGCAAGGACAGCACCCAAAACTACAGGATTCTCTCCCCCAGCAACAGAAATATTATTCTCACCCTGTAGGATAGCTTTCATTGAAATTTCTTTACCATCCCTAAACACAAGCAGTTCAACCTCATCACCCGGTTTATGTGTATTAATGGCAGCTTGCACTTCTGAAGGGTTTTTCATCTTTTTGCCATCTATTGCAACAAGTATGTCTCCTTCTCTAACTCCCGCTTTATATGCTGCACCGCTTCTGTTGAGTTCAGCTACATAAACTCCGCTGAAATTACCCTCCATTTGAGCTAAAGAAGCAAGCTCTTGAGTAAGCTCAACCATGGAAATTCCCAAAATTGCCCTTTGAACTGAACCATGCTCCTTAATGTCATCTATCACTTTCTTAACAATAGAAACAGGGACTGCAAAGGAATATCCAGTATAAGAACCAGTATTTGAAGCAATTGCAGTATTTATACCTACAAGCTCACCTTTTACATTTACCAAAGCACCACCACTGTTTCCAGGATTAACAGCAGCATCTGTCTGTATAAATGATTCAATCTTGAATTCTCCCGACATATCAGGCAATGACCTTCCCTTGGCACTAACGATACCGGCAGTAATTGTACTTCTCAAGTTGAAAGGACTACCAATAGCCAGAACCCACTCACCCAAACGCAAAGCATCAGAATCTCCAAAAGGAATTGCTGGGAGCCCCTCTGCTTCAACCTTAAGAAGTGCCACATCTGTTACAGGGTCTGTACCAACAAGTTTTGCCTGAAAAGTTTTGTTGTCATTAAGGGTAACCTCAATCTGAGATGCTCCAGATACAACATGGTTATTTGTTACAATATATCCGTCGGGAGTGACAATTACACCTGAACCAGAACCGGCTCTTTCTCTAGGTGCAGAATAAGGATTGCCAAAACCAAAGAAATGATCAAGAATAAATGCCTCTCTGTTTTGTTCCCTTTTAACAACTTTTACAAATACTACTCCATCAACACAGCTCTCTGCAGCATAAGTAAAATCGGGGAAATTCTGTTCCCCAAAAACTACTTTCCTTATACCGGTTGGTTCTACGGAACTATATACAAAATCTTTTTTGTCCGAAACAGCAAATTTAGTCACTATAACAGCTGCAACTGTACTAAGTAAAACTGAAAGGAAAAGTAGTGTCAAATTCTTTTTCATATTATCTCCTTATTTAATATTGTACACTTTTTACATTGCATTTTTCAAATAGTATGCCAAATAAAATTCTTATATTTGCCTTAATAAAATTAAAGAGAGATTATGAAGTTTATTGTATCAAGTACAGATTTACTGCAAGGTTTATTATCGGTTCAGAAAGTTATTGCATCCAAGAGTTCACTTCCTATTCTGGATAACTTCCTTTTGGCATTGGAGGGCAACACTTTAACAGTTACAGCCTCAGATTCAGAGACTACACTAAAGACCATATTAACCATAAATGAGGTGATGGAGGGTGGCGAGATTGCTGTACCTGCCAAACTTCTTTCAGATTCACTAAAAGAACTTCCTACCCAGCCAATTGAGTTTGCAGCTGACAAGGAAAGGAACATTGTAAATATAATTTGGGCAAGCGGAAGCGCACAAATTCCTTTTGTATCTGCAGACGAGTACCCTACCCTTAAGGAGCTTAATAATCCTACAGTATTGAAAATTAAAGGTTCAACACTTGCAGACGGCATCAACAGCACACTATATGCTACCGGAGACGAGGAGTTGAGACCTGTAATGAACGGTATATATTTTGACATTGAGCCAGAATCAACAACCCTTGTGGCATCTAATGCCCACAAATTGGTGTATTACAGGAGAAGTGACATCAAATGCGGCTGCACAGCATCATTCATCCTTCCAAAGAAACCTGCAAACATCCTTAAGGCCAACTTGGCAAAATGTATGGATGAGGAGGTAGAGATTACTTTTGACCAGAGCAACTGCGCTTACTTTAAGTTCAACTCATTCCTTATCTTCTGTAAACTGGTGGAAGGTACATATCCTGCATACAAGAGTGTAATACCAAAAAACAATACAAATGTATTGACAATCAACAGGGCAGAACTACTTAATGCTACAAAACGTGTTTCTGTATGTTCAAACCAGGCAACAGGCCAGATTGTATTCAAGCTTGCTCCTAACCAGATTACAATAAAGGCTCAGGACCTTGATTTCTCAATGAGTGCACAGGAGAACATCACATGCGACTATGAGGGTGACCCAATGGAGATTGGGTTCAAATCTACTTTCCTTATAGAGATTCTTGGAAACCTCTCATATGATCAAATATGCATTAAACTGGCAGACCCTAACAGAGCTGCCCTTATACAGCCTGCAGTCCAGACAGAGCCGGATGAGGAAATTTGCGCACTTCTAATGCCAATGAGAATTAACTACTAAAAGCTATGGAACTTAACCTTAAGAATCCTATAATATTCTTTGACATTGAGAGTACAGGACTTAATGTTGCATCAGACAGAATTGTGGAGATTTGTGCGGTAAAAGTAATGCCAAATGGAGACCAGGAAATAAAGACACGCAGACTTAATCCAACAATTCCCATTTCAGCTGAAGCTCAGGCAGTGCACGGAATTTCAAATGAAGATGTAAAGGATTGTCCAACTTTTAAAGAGATTGCAAAGAGCCTGGCAAACTGGATGGAAGGTTGTGACTTTGCCGGCTACAACTCAATTAAGTTTGACATACCTCTTCTGGCTGAGGAGTTTCTTAGAGTAGGAATAGACTTTGATTTCAGAAAGAGAAACCTTGTTGATGTTCAGAACATCTTCCACAAAATGGAACAGAGAACCCTTTCTGCTGCATATAAATTCTATTGTCAAAAAGACCTTGAGAACGCCCATTCAGCTGAGGCTGACACATTGGCAACATATGAAATACTTAAGAGCCAATTGGACCGTTATCCAAATGATTTGCAGAATGATATAAAGATGTTGGCAGAGTTTTCAACCAGAAGCAAACTGGTAGATTACGCTGGCAGAATTGTACTTAATGACAAGGACCAGCCTACAATCAATTTTGGAAAGCACAAAGGCAAGACAGTTGAGGAAGTTCTCCTTAAAGAACCAAGCTACTATGCCTGGATGATGAACGGAGACTTTACATTGGATACCAAGAAAGTCCTTACAGATTTAAAATTAAAAATGAGGTAAACCAACCCTCACAATAAATGTTATACAAGTGAATATATTTACAGTATCATACGGCAGCAAGGGATTTTATGTAAAACCGGACACATCCCTTAACAAGGATAGCAACGACTATTTCTGTCCGGATTCCATAAATGAGCTTGCTGCAGCTGTATTTATATATGCCAGGGCAACAAAAGCCGGTAAAAGTGTATCTGCTAAATTTGCCCAAAGATACTATACCCATGTAGGCAAAGGGGTACATTTCCACGTTCCACAATACATAGATGCAGCCAGTCCACAAAGTTGGTGGCTGTCCCATTCTTTAGACAACACCACATTCCTCACAGAGGAGCCTCAGGAGCTCTCCCTTACTCCCGACGAATATAAAGCCCTTATAGACCAGGCATTTGAGGCAGCCTCAAAGCATATCTCATTTAGAACAGGGGATTATATTGCTGTAGAAATATCACCTGAAGAAAAAATAAATGCAGGTACTGAAAAATACACCTGCAATAATAAGACAATAAACCTTATCTGGTAAACACCGTTCCTACAAACCTTTTGCTGCATTCTGTGCAGCCATAGCTGCTGTAGAGAATGCTATCTGCAGATTATATCCACCGGTATCGCCATCAAGATCAAGAACCTCACCTGCAAAGAACAATCCGTTTACCAATTTGGATTCCATTGTTTTTTGTGATACCTCATCCAATTTAATTCCTCCTGCAGTAACCACACATCTCTCGTATCCAACATAACTATGAATATTAAAATTCCATCCTTTGAGTTTATCTGCCAAATTATCTAAAGACAACCCCTTATTTGCTTCTAAAAATAAAGGAATAAGACTTGAAGGCAATAATTTTGGCAATACAGATTTTAGTTTATCACCTTTTACCTCAGAAGTTTCCCTTTGAATTCTACTTTTAAGTTGATTGAAAGAGACTGCAGGTTTCATATCAAGAACAATTGCAACTTTCTGGCCATTTATCAGGCTGTGAACTGCTTTACGGCTAACTTTAAAACCTATTGGTCCCTCAATACCTCCATTTGTAAAATCAAGATCTCCAAACTCTTCCTGAACACATGAGCCATTCACCAGCAACTGAACCGAGACATTTTTTAAGGATATGCCGTGATATGCATTTGTATAATTTTTTGGAACCAGAGCAGTTAAAGAAGGGAAACATGGAGAAATTTTATGTCCAAGTAATTTTGCAAAAGTATATCCATCTCCTGTAGAACCGGTAGTAGGATATGACATACCTCCAGTTGCAATGATTACCCTTTTTGCAAGGATTATTGAGTTTTGGGAGTAAATGATTTTGAATAAGTTGTCGGGAGTGAAATTACCGTCACATGGCCCTGTAGATATTGATTCCAGTGAATCTACATTGGCATTTTTTATAATTTCCCCACCATTCTTTTTTATATGGCTTTCCAATACGGCAACTACATCAAGAGCTCTCATGCTTTGAGGGAAAACCCTGTCACCCCGCTCAACTGTAAGTGGGAGTCCGATACTCTGATAAAACTCCATTGTTGCTGTATTGCTCATACCGTAGAATGCATTTTTAAGAAATACATTTTTAGGATGTATATGCTGCGAAAACTCATTCCATGGTTTAGTATTGGTAAGATTACAGCGCCCTTTTCCGGTAATTCCTATTTTAAGACCACATTTGTGCATCTTTTCCAATACAACAAAGCTCAAGTTACGCCCTTGGGCATTAAATGATGAAAGGGTGGCTGCGGCATAAAGTCCCGCAGCTCCCCCTCCAATTATTACAATATCGTAAACTTTACTCAATTTAGTAAACTTTTACCTCTTCAGTACCTTCAAGAACGGCAAGACCGTTTCCAGCCAAAGCACCCATCTCATCCTCTCCAGGATAAACTGATACTGGAGCAATGAACTGAACTTTACCTTTAACAATCTCCATCAAATCCTTGTTGTAAGCAATACCACCTGTAATGATAATGGCATCAACCTTTCCGTTAACAACGGTAGCCATTGCGCCAATCTCTTTAGCAAGCTGATATGCAAATGCCTCATTAATAAGGATAGCCTCAGGATCACCTGCATTCACACGGTTCTCAACATCCATAAAAGAGTTGGTTCCCAAATATGATACAACACCACCCTCTCCAGAGATCATTTTTCTAATCTGTTTCTCGGTATATTTGCCACTGAAACAAGCATCAACAACAGCTGCTGCTGGAAGACCGCCAGATCTCTCAGGAGAGAAAGGACCTTCACCTCTAAGGGCATCGTTTACATCTATTACTCTACCTTTGCTGTGGATACCTACAGATACGCCACCTCCAAGATGAGCAACAATAATGTTCAAATCTTTATAATCCTTGCCATTATCCTTAGCATACAGTTTTGCAATGGCTTTCTGGTTAAGGGCGTGGAAAATAGATACTCTAGGGAATGCAGCATGACCAGAAATTCTAGCAACAGGCTCCAACTCATCAACTACTACAGGATCTGCAATTAGAGCTTTTATACCACCTACCTCAGAAGCAAGCTCATTTGCTATAATTGCGCCCAAGTTACTTGCATGTTCGCCATTTTTTCCAGTTCTGATATCCTCAATCATAGCAGCATTAACCTCATAAACACCACTAGGAATAGGTTTAACCAAACCTCCACGACCAACTATAATTGCAAGAGAGTTGATATCAATGTTGTTCTCTTTTAGAGCAGCCTTAATGGTCTCTTTTCTGAAATCCAACTGGTCAATCACATTTTTGTATGGAGCAAGCTCCTCATTAGAGTGACGCAAAGTCTTTGTAAAGACCTCAGTTGTATTTTCATATACCGAAATCTTTGTAGAAGTTGATCCCGGATTGATAGCTAAAATAAGTTTACCCATAACAAATTATTTTGCAGTTAGAGCTGCCAAAGCAATTGAGTTAAGTTTGGTTTCAGTACTGTCTGCACGGCTTGAAAGTACACATGGAGCTTTTGCACCGGCAACCATTGCAGCCATTTTGATACCAGGACAGAACAAACTGCCATGTTTGTAGAATACATTTGCAGACTCAATGTTAGGGAATACAAGGCAATCAGCATCACCTGCAACATCGCTCTTAAGTTTCTTAATCTCGGCAGCCTCTTTGCTCAACGCTACATCCAAAGCCAAAGGACCGTCAATTACGCAACCGCCAATCTGGCCTCTGTCTGACATTTTTGAAAGCATTGCAGCTTCAACACAAGCCGGCATACCTGCAAGCATCTGCTCAGTTGCAGTAACCAAAGCAACCTTAGGTTTCTCAATACCAAGAGCTTTGGCAGTATTTGCAACATATCCAATCTGAGCCTGTTTCTGTTTGAAATCAGGAGCAGGAATAACTGCAATATCAGAAATTACAAGTAGTTTGTGATATCCAGGGTTCTGTACAACTGCAACATGGCTCAATACAGCTTTTGGAGGAAGAAGGCCTTTCTCTTTATTTAGGATACCTCTCATATATTTATCAGTTGAGCACAAACCTTTCATAAGGATATCAGCCTCGCCAGCATTTACCATCTCAACAGCCTGAGCAATTGATTTAAGCTCATTATTATTGTTTACTACAGTAAATTTATTGATATCAAAATTATTCTCTGCACATACTTTCTGGATCATTGCCTCATCACCTACAAGGATACCCTCAACAATACCAGCTTCAATTGCCATATAAACAGCACTAATGGTATGGTCATCTACAGCCCAAGCTGCTACAAGTCTTTTTTTAGGTTTTGAGCG
>JAZTYE010000090.1:0-16260 GCA_045636765.1 Candidatus Egerieisoma sp. | reverse complement strand
CCCTCTGAAACAGACTCTGAAGTAAACAAATAAGACATAACTCAAAAACTAAATTAAATTAATACCAAATTAATTTAGTGCAAGATTTTGACTTTTTGTGCTGAAATGATTGGAATCGTTTTAGCATTTTTTAATGTGGTTGCAAGCAGTCAAATCCTTCCACTATTGCCTAAAGCGGCGGCAAAGATAATACAAATAATTGATATTCAAAACGGATGATAAAAAAACACGTGGCTGTGGAAGCAAAAATGGCATAGAATATGTACCTAAATACATGATAATTGCGTTTATAAGGTATGAAGTGGTGGAAGTTGCTGTTCGATCTGTTGTTCCCAAAAATATGTGCTGTTTGTGGTGTTCCTTTGAATTACCATGAACAGCATTTTTGTTTGGAGTGCTATGCGGATATACCCCTTACCCATTTCTGGAATGTACAGGACAACCCGGCAGAGAAGGTCTTCTGGGGCAGGTGCCGCGTTGAACGGGTCTATTCCCTTCTCTATTACACCAATAATTACCGCAAGCCCATCCATCTTCTCAAGTATAACGGAAACACCCCAATAGGAACATATCTTGGAAGAATGCTGGGGGAAAAACTTCTTCTTCCTGACAATTCCCCTCAATTTGATTACATAGTCCCTGTTCCTCTCCACTGGAGGAAACTTCTCTCAAGAGGATATAATCAGTCTGAAGTTATAGCACAGGGAATAAGGGAAGGTTTGTCGGGAAAAAGAAGGGGGGAAGGCCCGCAAATTATTCCAAACCTGCTACGGAGGAAAAGGTTTGCCGCCTCCCAAACCTCAAAAGAAAGGGAGCAACGCTGGAGGAGCGTAAAGGATGCCTATGCTCTTAACAGCCATTGCCGGAGAGTTCCCGGTATGGGTGCGCATGTCCTCCTGGTAGATGATGTTCTTACCACCGGTGCAACCCTGGAAGCCTGTGCTACAATTCTTGTTGAGCAACTGGGGTGCAGGGTTAGTATTGCTACGTTGGCGTATGTGGAATAATTTTTCTAACTTTGGTTCCAAGAAATTAAGGGGTTATGTTCAGTATTATAGATATTCAGTTTATAGATGTGTTGGATATCCTACTTGTAGGATTGCTGGTTTTCTATGTTTATAAACTTATTAGGGGTACGGCGGCTATCAGCATTTTTGTGGGCATCATTATGCTTTACATTGCATGGGCTATTGTAAATGCCCTTAACATGAGCCTTCTTTCTGCCATTATGGGACAGGTGTTGAGTGTGGGTGTCATTGCCATTATTGTGCTGTTCCAACAGGAGATAAGGAAGATTCTGCTTCGTTTGGGAAACTCCTATATTTTAAAGAACGGCAGAATAAAAATTTTTGGAGAACTTTTTGGAGGCAAGGGGCTGTCAATTGAATCAGAGGCTTTGGATGAGATAACACAGGCTTGCAGAAAGATGAGTGAGACAAAGACAGGTGCCCTTATAGTTCTGGCGCATACGTCGTCTATGGAGTTTGTAATTGAGACTGGAGACCTTATAGATGCCAGGATAAATAGAAGGCTTATTTGCAATATCTTTTTTAAGAACTCTCCTTTGCATGATGGAGCAATGGTTATAGCAAATGGGAGGATTGTGGCTGTGAGATGTACATTGCCAATTACTGAGAATCCTAATATTCCAGCACAGTATGGTATGAGACACAGGGCTGCTACAGGTATGTCTGAGGAGACAGATGCAGCTGTGATTGTTGTTTCTGAGGAGACAGGAAATATATCTTTTGTAAAGGACGGGCAGATTAAGACTATAAATTCAATAACAGAACTCCGTCTGGCTATAGAAAATTCGTATAAGGACAATTAGTCCCTATTTCTCTTTTTGTGGAGGAAGGGGGCAAGATTTTTCGCTCAGAGGTTTCTTTATTATGAATTTTTCCTCTTTTCCGTGGTAGAGCCTTTTAATGTTGCTAATGTGGCAAAGCCACACGGTGCATCCTGCAACTATACTGAATATTTTAATTACAAGTGTCTCTTTGGGATCCAGCCAAAGTGCAAAAAGTGTGTTTACAAGGAACGGGAAACAGGTAACTGCTGCAATTACACTTACTGAGACATATTTTGTTATAAAGAGTGTTATGCAGAAGATGGCTGTGCATATAAGTACAGCAAACGGGTGTATTGCCAACAATACACCGCACATTGTTGCAACGCCTTTTCCCCCTTTGAAGTTATGGAATACCGGGAATACGTGCCCCATAATTGCAGAGAATCCAAATACAATCTGAGTGGCAACAAAGCCGTTTGTTTCTTGGGTGAATGGAAAGAAGAAAACCAAAGATGTAGCCCCAGCTCCCTTTATTATATCAAAAGCCAGTACCAGCAATCCCATTTTCCATCCCAGTACCCTTTGTGTGTTGTTTGCCCCGGGATTTTTGCTGCCGTACTCCCTTACATCTATACCATAAAAATATTTACCCAGTATTATGGAACTGGATATAGAGCCTATTAGATAGGCAAGTATTATAAAGAGTACATATAGCGTTATTACTATTGGGGTGCTCATAAACTTAAATTCTCCATTGCAAATATATAATATTATCTTTGTACAGGAAAAAATATTGCCAATGGAGAACTGCACAAAAATAGAACAGAAATTAGGGTTTGAGAAGATTAGAGAGCAGCTTTTGCTGCGCTGTTCTACCAACTATGCCAAGGAGAGGGTTAATACTGAGAAGGTTTCACATAATGCGGCCACTATAGGAAAAAGGCTTATACTTACGGATGAAATGCGTCTTATCTGCATGTTTGAGAGCAGTTTCCCCCAGAACGGGTTTATAGACAGCATAGAGTTTCTCAAACCTCTGGAGGTAGAGTATTCTTCAATATCATTGGAGAATATGGGCAAGCTCTACACTTTTGTAGAGAACCTGAGGGGAGTCCTGTCATTTTTCAAAAGTTGCAAGGAGGGTTCATATCTGGCCCTTAAGGCTATGGCAGAGCCAATAATGTTTTTCCCTGAAATTTCGCGTAGAATAGATTCCATTATAGACCGCTTTGGCGAGGTGAGGGACAATGCCAGTCCGGAGCTGTTCAATATAAGAAAATCCCTCAGGGAGAAGGAGAATTCCATCTCCAGAAAGATTCAGCAGATATTGAAGAGGGCTCAGGAAGAGGGACTTGCAGATGAGGATGCAAGCGTTTCTGCCAGAGACGGCCGCCTGCTTATTCCTGTAAGTGCCGTAAACAAGCGCAAACTGCCAGGCTTTGTATATGATGAATCTGCAACCGGAAAGACAGTTTTCATTGAGCCTATAGAGGTGGTAGAACTCAATAATCAAGTTAAGGAGCTGATATTTGCCCAGCAGAGGGAGATTATGCGTATCTTGCGTGAGTTCTCGGATTTTCTCCGCCCTTATCTGCCTGATCTCATTGCAGGTGCAAGGTTTATTGGTGAGATTGATTTTATACGTGCAAAGGCCCTTGTGGCAATGCAGATGGAGGCGGGCAAGCCAATCATTTCTGCCGACGGAACACTTAAAATTGTAAAGGGAAGGCACCCTATCCTTGAGGCTGCCCTCAAGAAGGAGAAGAAGCCCATTGTTCCGCTTACCCTTACCCTTACTCCCGACAAGCATATCCTTGTTATTTCCGGTCCGAATGCAGGAGGAAAATCTGTATGTCTGAAAACTGTCGGGATGCTGCAATATATGTTCCAGTGGGGGTTGCTGGTTCCCGCAAGCGAGGTGAGCGAGTTCAGGATTTTTGATGATATTTTTATTGATATAGGTGATGAGCAGTCTTTGGAGAATGATTTGAGTACCTACAGCTCACATCTTACCAATATGAAGGAGGTGCTGCATAAGGCTACAGATAATTCTTTGGTGCTTATTGATGAATTTGGTACTGGTACAGAGCCAACAGCTGGAGGAGCAATTGCCCTTGCAATTTTGGAGAACATAGAGCTTAAAGGGGTGTTTGGTGTAATTACTACTCACTATACCAATCTTAAGTTTTATGCTGAGAAGGTAAATGGTGCTATTAACGGTGCAATGTTGTTTGATGTGGCCAATATCCAGCCTCTTTATAAATTGGAGGTGGGTTTGCCAGGAAATTCTTTTGCTTTTGAACTGGCCCGTAAAATAGGTTTGCCTGAGCATATTATTAGGGTTGCAGAGGAGAATGCCGGCACAGGTTATGTAGATTTGGAAAAGCAGCTGCGCAAGATCTCCCGTAACCGTAGGGCTTTGGATGAGAAGCTTGCCAGAATTAAAAATACAGACAGGACACTGGAGAATATAACTGAGAAGTATGAAAAGGAGCTTAGTGATATTCAGAGTGTAAAAAAACAGATATTGGCTGAGGCCAAAAAACAGGCCCAGGAGATTATAGATCAGGCCAACAAAAAGGTGGAGGCTACAATAAAGGAGATTAAAGAGGCACAGGCAGAGAAGGAGAGGACTAAGGCGGCACGCAAGCAGCTGGAGGAGTTTAACAAGGCCGTGAATGAGGATTCTATGAGTGAGAGTGACAAGAAGATTGAGGCTAAGATGCAGAAACTTCTAGATAGGAAGAAACGTAAGGAGGAGAGGCTTCAGCGTGGAACTAAAGGTGGGGCAAGCAATTCTGTGTCAGATGCTAAAGTTGCTGGAATTGAGAAGGTTGCTGAGTCAAAGCCGCTTAAGGTTGGAGATAAAGTTAGGATAAAGGGGGGAGACCTGATTGGTGAGATTATGCAGATTGGTGGAACATGGGTTAATGTGGCCGTAGGAAGTATTATAAGCAAGGTTCAGAAAGTTAATGTTGAGCATATTTCCAACAATGAGTTTAACAATGCAGTAAAAGCAATGCCTAAGCAGATGTCAAACCACTCTGAGAGTATATCTGAGAGGAAACTTAATTTTAAGCCTAATATAGATATAAGAGGAGAGAGGCTTATGGATGCGCTTGAGATTGTGAGCAGATTTGTTGATGATGCTCTTATGGTTGGAATGAGTGAGGTTAAAATTCTCCACGGTAAGGGTAATGGAATCCTTAAGGAGGAGATAAGAAAATATCTTAAGACTGTACCTGGTGTGTTAAGCTGTAAGGATGAAGATATACAGTTTGGCGGCTCAGGTATAACTGTTGTAAAATTGGACTAATAACTATTGCTGATATGAAAAAGTTACTTTTGGTTATTGCTGTAACTCTGGCAGTTGGGTGTACAAACAAGACAAATCAGGCACAAGAGTGTGCACAGCAGTTTTTGGATTCATTTTTGGCAAATGAGTACGACTCTGCCGTAATGTATTGTGCACCGGAATTTGAGGAAGAGTTTTTAAAGGCTGTAGATGACTACCGCAATTTGAGTGAAGAAATAAAAAATATGGTTGTTACCCAATGCAGCAAGCTTAAGGCTGTTGTAACTTCTGTGGAGAGAGTGAACTCATCAGATACGTTTATAGTAAATTACAACATAATAAAAGCCGTTGCAGATTCTACTGCAATTTTTGAAGAGGGGGTAATAACCAGTTCTTTGAGGATTGTAGACGGAAAAGTTCAGAAACTGAACAAGTAGTCCTACTTGTTCAGCACTGAGTATACCAACTGGAGTTTAGGTCTGCGAGGTTTTGATTCACCCTCTCTAACCTTTGAATATGCGGGTCCATTAATGTTTCCCACATAGTATGTTCCCTGGTCTACATAATAATATGTGTTGCCATATGTGTCGTCAGTTTCTGAGTAAATAGGCAACAGCCACATGTTGTAAGTATCATCAAGCTCTGATTTTCTCTTACTTACAAAGTCCTGGATAACACTTGGAATGTCCACTTTGTATTCACACAAAGATCTGTTGATTGCACCAATGGAATATCCGGTTGTGCTGATGTCATCATGTGTAAAGAAGAAATTGGCATTGAATGTAGTATCAAGCTCTTTATTGCAAGGATACAGCATTTGAGGATATTTTGTCATGTCATTATCCTGTGGAATCTCAAAAGGGAAAACCATTGTAGCTTTTGCTATAGCCAAGTTTTCATTCTCGTACCCTTCGCTTATTTTCCATGCGTCAATGGCATCTTTAAGGGCATCTTTTGATATATAAGGTTTGACACCTGCTACACCCTCAACAGGAAGTATCTCCAAAGGCTCTGCTGTCTGCATTGCATCAGATTCGTATGAAGAGATGTTAAGACAGTAGTCAAGGCCAACAGAGAGTGTAAATACAGTATCTTTTCTGCTAAGTCCTTTATCCCATGTTGGCTGGTAGTCTACGAGTAAGTAAATTGTACCTGCTCCAAATGAAAATGAATTTTCCCTTCCTCCTATGGTACCCTCTTCAGGTGCATTAGTTTTGAAAAGCAAACCTTTGAACTTCTGCGCAAAAAGCTCCAATGAGTCTCGCTCCTGCTGTGACGAAGCAAGAATCTCTTTTGCAAAATCCATATTGAGATGAATCTTTATGGAGTCTCCACCAAAATAGGTGAATTCACTTACATTAAGTGGCTGCGGATCCCAGTCAGCTTCTGTAAAAGAATTGTTGAAAACAGTTGTGGAGTCAATATTTTTCTTGGTTCTGTGGATTGATACAATCTGAGGAACAAATGCCTGGTCATCCTGCATAACCACTTTGGAAGTTACGCCGGTAAGGAAGTATATATCCTTTACTTTAGGGTCTTTACCAAAATCCCAACCTGTCATATTGGGGCATACATCTCCAACTGTGGCAAACTCCACCAGACCAAACTCCGGCGTACGTATTGCGCCAAAAATGCACTCACTGGTAGAAATCTGCTGCATAGGCTGTGCAGATTTAAGCTGTACAGGTAAATCTATCTCAGCATAGCGGATGGGAATATTCTGGTCTGAAGGGACCAGATTATCTCCTATTGTTTTATCTACTGTTATACACGATACAGCCATAAACAAGGCTGTTGCAGCAAGGACAATTGTATGTTTAAATTGCATTTTCCCCTAAAATTTGGTCGTAAAAACTGTTATACTCTTTGATATATGCAGAATCCGACTGGTCAACATACGGAAGAACCGGCAATTTTGATGCTGAAACATACTCCTGAAGCTCAGCAGGCAATGCTGCACTGCCATAAATCACGCCATCGGCATTCTGGATAGCCAACTTAGCAAGATTTATGCCATTTGCCTCTTTGATGATGTCAAGATCCTTACCCTTAATGCCCGGCAGAATCATTTTAGCCTTCATGTCATCTGCAAATGTCTCCTGTGAAATCTCGTCATACAAAGAAAGGACTACTTTGCAATCAGTGAAGATTGGGTCATCTTTATAGACTTTCTTAAGATATACAGGAAGGACATGTGACATCCAGCCCTGACAATGTATTATATCCGGTTTCCATCTGAGTTTCTTTACAGTCTCAAGTACACCTCTGGCAAAGAATATGGCGCGCTCATCGTTATCCTCAAAGAATTTGCCATCCTCTCCTGCATACACAAACTTTCTATGGAAATAATCCTCATTATCTATGAAATAGACCTGCATTCTTGCAGATGAGATTGAAGCCACCTTAATGATAAGAGGTCTGTCAATATCATTTACAACAATATTCATACCCGAGAGACGGATTACCTCATGCAATTGGTTTCTTCTTTCATTTATATTGCCGTATCTGGGCATGAATGAACGAATTTCCTTGCCGCTCTCCTGGATTCCTTGTGGCAAATAACGGCCTACGGATGAGATTGTAGTCTCAGGAAGATAAGGTGTGATCTCCGAGTTAACGAAAAGTATTTTTTTTGTCTCCTTCATAGAAATGGAATTTTAACGCACAAAGATAATAAAAAATAATTAAACATTTTTATATAAACATTTTGTGTTTATCTTTGGGGGTTAATTCGTATGGGAAAAAAGGAGAAAAATATAATAGCAAAAAGGCTGGTACACTCGTACCTCTCGTCAATTATAAGCATAGCACTAGTGCTCTTGCTTATTGGTGTATTTGGAGTATTGGCCATAAATGCGGGTTCCGTACAGAATTATTTTAGGGAGAATGTGAAAATATCTGCAATCCTCAAGGAGAATGTATCTCAGCAGCAAGCAAGGAGAATCCAGCAGAAGCTTGATAATTTGCCTGCAGTAAAAAGTACCCTTTATATTTCAAAAGAAGAGGGAACAAAGCAGATGCAAATGCTTTTGGGAGAAGATTTTTTAAGTGCATTTGACTCCAATCCAATTCCAATCTCCATAGAACTTAGCCTAAAAGGAGAATATTTTAATCCCGACAGCTTAAAAACATTCACCGCCTCAATAATGAAGGATGGAGACATTGAGGAGGTTGCCTACCAGGAGTCATTGGTACAGATGCTTAATAACAACATGGAGAGGATTGCCTATTTCTTTATGATATTTATAGGTTTGCTCATGTTTGTTTCTTTTGTACTGATAAACAATACAGTAAGACTTAATGTCTATTCCAAGAGGTTTTCAATATACACTATGAGACTGGTGGGAGCCAAAAGAAGTTTCATCAGGGGGCCATTTCTTGTAAAGGCTTTGTTCCAGGGGATGTTCTCCGGTCTGCTGGCGGCATTGGCTCTTGTGGGTATCCTATATCTTGTAAGAAATGAATTTGAGCAGATGTTCACTGTGTTTAATATGGAACTTATAGCGGCTGTATTGGTTGGATTGGTGTTGCTGGGTGCGCTTATTTGTCTTGTGTGCACATTTTTTGTGGTGAATAAACTGGTTTCACTCAACAATGATGATTTGTATTATTAAAAAATGAATATGAAAGAGAATAACAATGATGGCTTTGCATTGCCTAAAAAAAATATTCAGTACATAATTGCAGGTTTTGTAATTATGTTGCTTGGGTATTTCCTTATGGCAGGAGGAGGAAGTGATGATCCTAATGTTTTTAATCCCCAAATGTTCAGTTTCAGACGTATGGTAGTTGCTCCTGTAGTTATTTTGGCGGGAATGGTGTTTGAGATTTGGGCAATAATGCATGTGGGTAAAAAAGATAGGGAGGAGCAGAAATGAGTTGGATAGAAGCGGTACTTTTAGGTCTGGTTCAGGGTCTTACAGAGTTCCTTCCGGTAAGCAGCAGCGGTCACCTTACCATTGCCAAGGAGTTGTTTGGAATAGAGTCATCCAATTTGAGTTTTGAAGTAGTGGTGCATGCGGCTACCGTGTGCAGTACAATTGTGGCATTCCGCAAGCAGATATGGGATTTGTTGGTGGGTTTGTTCAATCTTAAGATGAATCCCCAGAAAGAGTATATTTTTAAGATAGCTGTCTCTATGATTCCAATCTTTGTAGTTGGTGTTTTCTTTAAGGATCATGTGGAGGCAATTTTTGGGAGCGGACTTATGGTTGTAGGTTGTATGCTGCTCCTTACTGCTCTTTTGCTTACACTAAGTGAGTGGCTTTCAAATAAACAGCAAGATGGAGGACATCCGGTTTCATATAAAGATGCAGCTATAATAGGTATAGCACAAGCTTTTGCAGTGCTTCCTGGTCTTTCCCGTTCGGGAACCACATTGTCAACAGGCCTTATGTTGGGTGTCAAGAAGGAGGATATGGCGCAGTTCTCATTTCTTATGGTGCTTGTCCCAATTTTGGGAGAGGCGTTTTTGGAGCTTGTTGGGGGTGAATTGTCGGGAGCAGCTTCTGGTATTGCACCTTTGTCTTTGATGTTGGGTTTTGTGTCTGCATTCCTCTCAGGGTTGTTTGCATGTACCCTAATGATAAATATTGTTAAGAGGGCTAAACTGTGGATATTTGCAATATATTGCGTAATTGCTGGCCTGGCTTGTATTGTAAGCACTTTATTCTAGATAACTGATGGAAAAGAACCTTTATTATTTTGTGTCGGATGTGCACCTGGGGCTCAATTATAAGGATCCGGTGATGAGAGAGAGGAAATTTTCCTCATTTCTTGAGAATCTGCCGCAAAATACCAAGGCTCTTTATCTTTTAGGGGATATTTTTGATTTCTGGTATGAGTATAAAAATGTGATTCCACGGAATTTTACCCGTACACTTGGAGCTTTGGCACATTTGGTAGACAGGGGTGTTGAGGTTTATTTCTTTAATGGCAATCACGATATCTGGACATATGAATATTTTGAGAAGGAACTAGGAATTAAGATATTGAAACAGCCTTTCATTACACAAATAGAGGGTAAAAAGTTTTGTCTGGGACATGGTGATGGACTGGGTAAGGGAGATATTGGGTATAAGCTTCTCAATGGCGTTTTCAAGAACAGATTTTTGCAGTGGCTTTTTAGTGGAGTGCATCCCCGTTGGGCTTTTGCCCTTGCCCACCAGTGGAGCAAACATAACAGGCTTATGCATGAGGAAGATAATTGGGTATGGTCGGGTGAAGATGAGAGGATTGTGAAATTTGCCAATGCTGTGCAAAAAGATAATGGCGGAAGTATTGACTTCTTTATATTTGGGCATTTCCACTATCGTACGCAGCTGGAACTCTCTGCGGGTGGCAGGATGTTTATTCTGGGCGAGTGGATAAATGAATACGATTATCTCGTTTTTGACGGGATTGATTGTCATTCCAGGAACATGGAGTAATACAGATACCAGAATACCCCACTGTTGTACATCTGAACGAGTTCTTCTACAACTTTATCTTCTCCAAACCTGTCATATTGTTTTTTAAGGTCTGATCCGAACAGTCTTGCTATTCCTTGCCAAAAACCTGCAGCTGCACCCCCCTTGTAGTTTTTTATAACATAAAATGATGAGAGCCCCATCTCTCTGTCCATAAGCTTGAGAAGAAGTTTGCCTTGAGTTATGGTAAGTTTCCTCAGAGGCTTCTCAAATTCTCTAAAAAGTCTCTTTTCATACTCCTTTATATATTTTTCCCTTTCACGTGGAGTAAAATTGGAGTTGGCAATTGTACTGTCGGCGTCCTGCATTATCTCTTTTGCCTTGATAGCGTATGGGTAAACTTTTGCAAAGTTATATACGGTTCTGTAGAATTTGCGCCACTCTTTAGTATTCTTGGTCCTGTCCGGCCTGTTGAATACATATGCGGGGGCTATTTTGTCTACATATAGGGTATCTCCGTTTACTATTTCGTATCCTATAGAGTACCCTTTTGGCTTCTGGGCAGGGAGAAAATTGGAGCTCAAAAGACAAATTAGGGTGATTAAGCAATATTTTGTAAACAATTTGGCCATAGTTCTCTACAAAAGTACTAACTTTACGAGCATTGTAAAAATTAAAAATCTATAAATATGTTCAATACAGATGTGTTCACTCCATGGGTTCTTCTTACAGACCTTGGAATAATATCTGCCCTTATCCTTGTAGGAAAGATCATAAGGGTTAAAGTAAAGCTAATACAGCAGCTGTTTATACCGCCAAGCCTTATTGCAGGTGTGTTGGGACTTGCTTTGGGTCCTAACGGTTTGGGGTGGTTGCCTTTGTCGGGAAGCATGGGAACTTATGCTGCAGTACTTATTGCACTTGTTTTTGGTGCTCTTCCTTTGTCTTCTCCAAAATTCTCTGTTAAGGAAGTGGCAGGAAGGGTTGGCCCTATGTGGGTTTTTGCCCAGTTGGGAATGTTGCTGCAGTGGGCACTTTGCGGCTTGTTTGGGCTTTTTGTCCTTAAACTTATATGGCCTGAGCTCAATGATGCGTTTGGTGTTATGCTTTCTACCGGTTTTTATGGCGGTCATGGCACGGCTGCTGCAATCGGAGAGGCGTTCAACGGTCTTGGTTGGGATGAGGCTGCATCTCTTGGTATGACAACTGCTACTGTTGGTGTAATCTGTGCCATCATAGGAGGCCTAATTATGATCAAATGGGCTGCCAAGAATAAACAGACAGCTTTTATTGCAGATTTTGCAGATCTTCCAAATGAATTGCGTTCCGGACTTGTTCCGCAGGAGAAACGTGAATCTATGGGTAGTGCCACAACATCAGGCATCTCAATTGAGCCTCTGACTTTCCATTTTGCGCTTGTGCTTCTTGTTGCATTTTTGGGATACACGTTAAGTGTGGGTGTTAAGCAGTTATATCCGCAGTTGGAGCTTCCTGTGTTCAGTTGTGCATTTATAGTGGGACTGTTGCTCAAGAAAGTGTTTGATGCAACCAATGTTACTGATTATATATGCCCTCAAACCACCCAGCGTATCGGAAGTATGTCTACTGACCTGCTTGTGGCTTTTGGTGTAGCTTCAATCAAACTTGGAGTTGTTGTAAAATATGCGCTTCCGCTTATAGTACTTATTGTAGTGGGTGCTATTATGGTATTTGCAATAACATTCTATTTTGGAAAGAGGCTTTCAAAGACATATTGGTTTGAGAGAACAATATTTGCCTGGGGCTGGTGGACAGGGACAATGGCAATGGGTATTGCACTTATAAGAATTGTAGATCCTAAACTTGCCAGCAAGGCTATGGACGATTACGCTTTGGCATATCTCCCTATTGCACCGGTAGAGATTCTCCTTATTACGTTTGTTCCTATCATGTTTGTAAATGGGATGGGTTTGTGGCTCTCTTTGGGTTGCCTTGTACTTTCTGCACTGCTTGTGCTTCTTGCAATTAAAATGGGATGGTGGATTAAAAAGAAATAACAGATTATGAAAAAAATGATATTGCTGTTGGCTGCACTGCTGCTTTTTGTAGGGGGCTATGCGCAAATGACAGATGACCAATATAAAAAGAAAGCGGAGGAGATTCACCGCAAGTATTTAACTATAGATACCCACAATGATACGGCAATGTATCTAAATCATCCCGACAGTGATGAGTGGAGTGTAGATAAAGGGCAGGTGAGCTTTCCAAAGATGAAGGAGGGGGGACTTGATGCAGCTTTCTTTGCAATTTATCTTGATCAGGGCCCTTTGAAGGATTCTTCCAGGGATTCTGTTTATGCATATGCAATGAATGAAATAAAACTGTTTAACAAATATGTTGCGGAGCATTCCCATGAGGCTGCTTTTGCCCGCTCTCCAAAGGAATTGAGAAAACTCAAGAAGGAGGGGAAAAGGGGAGTGGTACTTGCGCTGGAAAACGGCTACGGTATTGGTACAGATCTTTCAAGAGTTGATTCATTCTATGTGGCAGGATGCAGATATATCACTTTGTGCCATAATTATACAAATGATATTTGTGATGCCTCAAGATATGAGAATCCAAACGGTCATGGAGGACTTTCCGAGTTTGGAGAACAGGTTGTAAGAAGAATGAATGAGCTTGGAATGCTTGTAGATGTTTCTCATGCAAGTACGTCTACATTGTATGATATTATCAAGATCAGTAAAGCTCCTATTTTTGCATCCCATTCTTCTGTTAGGGCAATTAAGAATCATCCAAGAAATCTTACAGACCAGGAAATAAAGGATATTGCAGCAACAGGTGGAGTAATTCAGATAGCAACCGGAAGATGGTGTCTTACCAATGCTCCTAAAAGTGAGACAAAAATAGTGCATTTGGCAGACCATATAGACCATATAAAGAATTTGGTAGGTCCTGAGCATATAGGTTTGGGTACAGATTTTGACGGTGGTGGCGGTATGGTGGATTTCCAGGATTGTTCCAAGATGAAAGACCTTACCGTGGAGCTTCTCAAGAGGGGTTATACGGAGAAAGAACTTGAAATGTTCTGGGGTGGAAACTTTATGAGAGTATGGGAGCAGACCATTAAGGTGGCAAAAGAGATAGCCAAAAAGAAAAAATAGGCTGTCGGGAAGATAAATTTTTACAGCAAGTTCCGCACTTTCCAATTTAGACCAAATTGGGGGTGCGGAATTTTTTTTAATGTTTGTAACTGCGTGAGAATGCAGAGGTTGGCTGTGTGATTTTTTAGACTAAAATTGATAAATTTTTACAAAAAATATTTGCATGTTAAAAAAAATGTCTATCTTTGCAACCCAGCAATTGGGCTCCGTTACAGCCAAATAGCTGAGAATCAATAAATTATACTAAGAGTTATGTTACAACCAAAGAAAACCAAATTTAGAAGACAACAGAAAGGCCGCATGAAGGGTGTAGCCCACAGAGGCAATCAGTTGGCTTTTGGATCATTCGGTATCAAAACCTTGGAGAGTTGCTGGATGACCGGACAACAGATTGAGGCTGCACGTCACGCTCTAGTTCGTTATATGAAACGTGAGGGTAAGATTTGGATCCGTATTTTCCCTGACAAACCATTTACCAAAAAACCTGCTGAGGTGCGTATGGGTAAAGGTAAAGGTGCTCCAGAGGGTTTCGTTGCTCCAGTTACTCCAGGTAGAATGCTAATTGAGATTGAGGGTGTTCCAATGGAGATTGCTAAAGAGGCTCTTCGCCTAGGTGCTCAGAAACTTCCTGTTACTACAAAATTTGTAGTTCGTAGAGATTATGTTGAATAATATTAATGGAGAAAAGTAAGATGAAAATAGCTGAAATACGTGAATTGTCAGTAAAGGATTTGCAGGAGCGCATTGATGCTGAGAGAGCAAACCTTGACACACTTAAGATGAATCATGCAATCTCTCCATTAGAGGATTCATCTCAAATTAAGAAAGCAAGAAAAAATATTGCCAGAATGCTTACAGTGTTGAGCCAGTTGGACAAATAATTGAGGATTCATGGAAAGAAAACTTCGTAAAGAAAGAATAGGTATAGTGGTTAGCAACAAAATGGAGAAATCTGTAGTAGTTGCTGTAAAAACTAAAGAGAAACACCCTATTTACGGAAAGTTCGTAAATAAAACCACTAAGTTTGTTGCTCACGATGAGAAGAACGAGTGTAGCGAGGGAGATACTGTAAGAATTATGGAGACACGTCCATTGAGCAAGACAAAATGCTGGAGATTAGTAGAAATTGTAGAAAAAGTTAAATAAGCCATGATACAACAAGAATCAAGATTATTGGTAGCAGATAACAGCGGTGCAAAGGAGGTTCTTTGTATTCGTGTGTTGGGCGGTACTCGCCGTCGCCACGCTAGCGTTGGAGGCAAGATTGTAGTTGCTGTAAAAAGCGCTATCCCTGGAGCTGATGCTAAAAAAGGCTCAGTTTCTAAAGCAGTTGTAGTTCGTACTAAAAAAGAGATTCGTCGTGCAGATGGCTCTTACATTAGATTTGATGAGAACGCTTGCGTTCTTTTGAACAACCAGGGTGAGGTTCGCGGAACCCGTATCTTTGGACCAGTTGCCAGAGAGTTGCGTGACAATTATATGAAGATTGTTTCACTAGCTCCAGAGGTGCTATAATAATAAGGACTGTATTATGAATAAGAAGTTACATATTAAGAAAGGCGATATGGTTTTTGTAAACGCTGGTGACGAGAAGGGTAAAACCGGTAAAGTTCTTAGCGTTGATAAAGATAAGAATCGCGCCATTGTTGAAGGTCTCAACATGGTAAGTAAACATACTAAACCTAATGCCCAAAACCCACAGGGTGGTATTATCAAGCAAGAGGCTGGTATTCATATTTCTAATTTGCAGGTTGTAGATCCAGTTAAAGGTGGCGCTACTAAAATTGGCCGCAGACTTAACGAGAAAGGTAAGCTGGTTCGCTATGCTAAAAAATCTGGGGAGGAAATTAAATAATGGCAAAAGAGACTATTAACGCTGCAGCAAGCGTATCACTAGAGGGCTATGTTCCTTCACTACAAAAGAAATACAAAGAGGAGATCGTTGCAAAATTGATGAAAGACTTCGGTTTCAAATCAGTAATGCAGGTTCCAGTTTTGGAGAAGATCACTATCAACCAGGGTATGGGTCAGGCTACAGCTGATAAAAAACTTATTGAGGTTGCACAGCAGCAGCTAACTACTATCACTGGTCAGAAAGCAATGCTTACTTACTCTAAAAAGGATATTTCAAACTTCAAATTGCGTAAAGGTATGCCAATTGGTGTTAAAGTAACTTTGCGTGGTGCAAGAATGTATGAGTTCCTTGAGAGACTTATTGCTGTATCTCTTCCTCGAATCAGAGATTTCAAGGGTATCAACTCTAAATTGGATGGTAGAGGAAACTACACTCTAGGTATTAAAGAGCAGATCATCTTCCCTGAGATTGATATTGACAAGATTACCAAAGTTCTTGGTATGGAGATTACCTTCACTACTTCTACTGAGAAAGACGAGGAGGCATTGGCACTTCTTCGCGAGTTTGGTTTGCCTTTTAAAAAATAGTACGAATAACTAAAGAGGAAAGATAATGGCAAAAGAATCAATGAAGGCACGCGAGGTAAAACGCGCTAAACTATGTGCCAAATATGCTGAGAAACGCAAACAGTTGAAAGAGGCTGGCGACTACGCTGCTCTTGACAAACTACCTAAAAACTCTAGCCCAGTTCGTTTGCACAACCGTTG
>JAZTYE010000089.1:0-4592 GCA_045636765.1 Candidatus Egerieisoma sp. | reverse complement strand
GTTGTCCTTGTTGTTTTTGCCCGTCAGTATGATATGATGCTCAATGACAATTTGGGGTATGAGTATGATAATGTCCTGATCATTAATATGCCGGGCTCTTCTGGGGAGGAGTGTTTTAAGGTGAATGATGCTGTTGCGGCTTTGCCTGTTGTGCAGATAAGTGCTGTGGCTTCAACTGTTCCGGTTGCAGGTTCGTCGGGAAACAATGTCTATTTGCCCGGTGATGAACGGGAGCTGTTCAATATTGCAGACCAGTATAACTATTCGGAAGGTGCTGCTGAGGTGTTTGGTATAAAGTTCCTGGAGGGGAGGGAGGCTGCCCAGGCAAATGAGGTGGCTGTGAGCCGCAAGTTTGTGGAGAGGATGCAGGAGTTTGCAGATTGGTCAGACGGTGCAATAGGCAAGGGTATCATTTTAACTGAGCACAGCCGTACCAAAGAGGATATTTTTACAATTTGTGGTGTGTATGAGGATTATAAAATAGGCGGAGTATATGTAGATGAGAGGCCAAGTATCCGCCTGGCAGCTGTAAGGGGAGACAAGAGCCTTTATCTTGCGGGCGTTGTCCTTAAGGTGCATGAGCTTACCCCGGATGCCATAGCCTCTGTGCAGGAAGTTGTGGATAATCTTCTTCCCGACAAAGAAATTGAGGTTATGGCGTATGCAGACGGTATGATTGAGGCTTTTGTGGATATTAAAAACATTAAGGATGCAATACTTTTGGGTGGCCTGTTCTCTTTAATCATTTCCATCTTTGGCCTGATAGGTTACATTAGGGATGAGACTCACCGCAGAAGTGCCGAGATGGCTGTCAGGAAGATAAACGGTGCTCTTTCTGGAGAAATTGTGGGGCTGTTTGTCTTTGATGTGCTAAAATTGGCTGCTGTTGCTGCCGTATTGGGCAATATTGCAGCATATGTGGTGTGTGATGCTGTACTGGAGAGGTTTGCACAAAAGGTTCCATTGGATGCATGGATGTTTGTTGCCGGCTCTGCTGTCGTAATTCTTCTTATAACAGCTACAGTTGCTGCCAACAGCCTCCGTATCAGCCACGCCAATCCTGTGGATTCGCTCAAAAACGAGTAAATAGTAAATAGAAAATAAAAATAAGTTAAAAATTTGAAGTTATGATTAAGGTAACAGATTTAAGCAAGGTTTTTAGAACTGAAGAGATTGAGACAACAGCGTTGAACGGTGTTTCATTTGAGATTAATGATGGTGAGTTTGTGGCCATTATGGGCCCTTCGGGTTGTGGAAAGTCCACTTTGTTGAACATTTTGGGATTGTTGGACAATCCGTCGGGAGGAAGCTACAATCTTTTGGGCAGTGAGGTTGGACAGCTTAAGGAGAAGGACCGTACCAAGTTCAGAAAGGGCAATATTGGTTTTGTGTTCCAGAGTTTTAACCTCATTGATGAGCTTAATGTGTATGAGAATGTGGAGCTTCCGCTAAGATATCTGAACATTTCAGCTTCTGAGCGTAAGGCCAAGGTTACAGAGATTCTTAAGAGGATGGGCATTTCTCACAGGGCAAAACATTTTCCTCAGCAGCTTTCTGGAGGTCAGCAGCAGAGGGTTGCAATTGCCCGCGCAGTGGTTTCTGCTCCAAAACTGATTTTGGCCGACGAGCCTACCGGTAACCTTGATTCAAAGAACGGCAAGGAGGTTATGGACCTTTTGAGCGAGTTGAATGCAGAGGGTACTACAATTGTAATGGTTACCCACTCGCAGAAAGATGCCGCTGTGGCACAGAGGGTCATCAATCTGTTTGACGGCCAGATTGTGGGGGATGTGAAGAACGAACTGTAACTGAAAGTGACCATTAGGACGACGTCAAAAAGTGTAGAATTATGAAAAGACTATTTAGAGGTTCGGGCATCCTGAATCTTTTGGGTATGACAGTAGCGTTTGCAGCGCTGTATATTCTGTTGGTGCAGGTTTATTATGACCTTAGCTATAACAAGGGGATTAAGGATGCTGAGCGCATATATATAATGGCAACACCAAGCTGGTTTGAGCAGGGGCAGTGGCAGGTGAATCTTAACCGCCCGTTGCAGAAGGCAATACTGGAGAGTGCCGGCATGGTGGAGAGCAGTGGTGTGGCCTATATTGGAGGTGACGGCAAGAATACTATCCGGATTGGAGAGGGTGAGCAGCAGCGTGAGTATCAGGTAGGCTTTTCACAATTGACCAGAGGAGCCCTTGATGTGTTTGGATTTACCCCTGTGGTGGGTTCATTTGATGGGATGGAGAAGGATGAGACCGTAGCCATAAGTGAGTCTGCTGCCAAACTTATGCAGGTGGGTGTGGGTGATGCAATTTATGTAGGTCCTAAAGCCAAAGCTCCCATGACAATTGTGGCAGTGTATGAAGATATGCCAAACAACTCGGACCTCAACAATATCCACGCACTTTTCTGTTACCAGCTACAGGAGAATGGAATAGACAATTTCAGCGAATGGAGCTACAACCATTTTGTAAAGCTTAATGCTCCCGACAGCAAAGAGGCTTTTGAAGCCCACGCAAAAAAGGTGGTGGAGGAGTTCTGGAAGATGAGGATGGAAAGTGCACCTGAGGAGGTGAGGGGCAGCGTAAGCCAGAGCATGATTGACGAGCAGATAAGCAGATGTACAGTTACCCTTATGCCGTTTGACCAGATGTACTACAACGAGCAGATTTATTCACCTGCAGGGCGCACTGGCAACAAGACCACTACAATCACTTTGCTGGTTGTTGCAATCCTCATTGTGGCAATTACCCTCATCAACTTTGTCAATTTCTTTATGGCTCAGGTGCCAAAGAGAATAAAAGGGGTGAATACACGCAAGATTCTGGGAAGTTCCAGAGCAGCACTTGTTGGGAATATGATGCTGGAAAGTGGTGTACTGGTTGCAGTTTCGCTGTGTGCGGCGGTTGCGGTTATTCTGCTGTTCAAGAGTTCCACCTATGCAAACCTTATCAGCTGTACATTGGCGTTTGAACACAATTTGCCGGTTATCGGGATTACAATCATGGCGGCCCTTGTTATGACAATTGCTGCAAGTGTTTATCCTGCTCTTTATATCACTTCATTTCCTCCGGCTCTTGCCATAAAGGGTACATTTGGAACAACCCAAAAAGGGAGGACATTGAGGTATGCACTCATTTGCCTGCAGTTTGTAATATCAATTGCATTTGTAATCTCTGCAATCTTTGTAAAGAGGCAGCACTCATTTATGATGAACTATGATATGGGATTCAATAAAGAGTATCTGCTTACTGCAAGTATTGGTGTGGGAACAGCAGAAAGGGATGCCTTTTCAGACGAGCTGCTCAAGTCTCCGCACATCAAGGATGTGGCATGGGCTGCAGGTCCACTTGTGAGTCCCGGCAGAATGGGATGGGGCAGAACCTTTAAAGGGGAGCAGATCAATATTGATTCTTATCCTGTTTCCTGGAACTTCCTCCGTTTTATGGGAATTGATGTTGTGGAGGGTAGGGATTTTACCCAGGCAGATGAGCAGAGCGAGCATGGTGTATTTATCTTTAACAAGATGGCAAAGGAGAAGTATGGCTTTACTTTGGAGGATAAACTCAGTGGCCATAGCGATGCTACGGAGATTGCAGGCTTCTGTGAGAATTTCCAATTCCGCCCGTTGCAGTATGAGCTTAACCCGTTTGCGTTCTATATTTTTGGAAAGAATCCATGGTGGGACCTTAACCATCTTTACATAAGGACGGAGGCTGGTGCACCTTATAAAGAGGTTGAGGCAGCAGTTAAGGATGTTATCCTCAAGTTTAATCCGGGGGCAAATGCAAATGGCCTTAAACTCAACTTCTTTGAACAGGAGCTTGGTGCCCAATACTATAAGGAGAAACAGCTTACTACAATGGTAACCCTGTTTACAGTGCTTGCAATCATCATTTCCCTTATGGGTGTATTTGGTATGGTAATCTTTGAGACCCAGTACCGCCGCAAGGAGATAGGTGTGCGCAGGGTGCACGGATCATCGGTAATGGATATTCTGGTAATGTTCAATAAGAAGTTTGTTAAGCTGCTGCTGGTTTCATTTGTGGTTGCTTCATTCATAAGCCTGCGCATAATAGATTACTATTACAGCACCTTTGCCCACAGCGCAGAGATTTCTCTATGGGTATTCCTGTTGGCATTATTGCTTGTAGCAGCCATAGTATTCATTGTTGTAACCATTGGAAGCTGGCGTGCCGCAACGGAAAACCCGGTGAGTTCATTAAAAAGTGAATAATAACAAGTTATGAAAAGCTATTTCAGATTCCTTTCCCGCAACAAGCTCTACACCGCCATTGAGGTGGCGGGGTTGAGCATTGCGCTGGCGTTTGTGGTGTTCATAGCCACATTTGTGGCGGGAGAGCTTGGGTACGACAAGCACCTCAGGAATACGGAGAATATATTTGTAGGTCATGAAGATCACTTCTCTATAATGAGTTATACCGCAGGTGATCTTGTGAAGGAAACCTGCCCCGAGGTGGAGGAGGTGTGCAGGTTTCTTTCAACGGCCGAAATAGGCGGTGTGGCATTGGAGAAAACTGTGGGGGAGGAGACAACTCCGCAGAATGCAATCATAGCAGATACCT
>JAZTYE010000088.1:0-2780 GCA_045636765.1 Candidatus Egerieisoma sp. | reverse complement strand
TAAAAAGCCTTCCTTGATTTTGTTGTATTAGTTAAATTAAACGAAATAGAATGCCAATTATCTTTTGAGTAATTTTGTTCTTCATTAAAATAATACCTGTTCTGATAATTCTCATTAGGAAAATATTCCCTTGTTGAATGTGAGCCATTAAAGTTATCAGTATTATTGAATCTGTATTCCAATGTAACCCTACCACATTGAACAGAAGAATCTGTTATAATCTTTTCTACATTTACACGGGCTGATGCCAATCTCTTTTCACCATTACTTCGCTCCGACAGAAGTGTATTCAAATAATCTGCACCTGTATTGGCAAGATTCACATTATTCGTCGCCGCAGAACTGGTTATAGCAACCTTGCTGTTAAACAGATTGATTGATGCACCGGCCTTGTACCTCAATTTATCAGCATCCCCACCCCGCACATCTGTCCCGATTCCAGCAAGCAAATGCCCTGTAAGTGAAGCAAGCAACTCTTTTGTGGTCTGTATATTCATCACCTTCACCTTACGCTTTTCCCCTCTCCCGTTTATCAAGCCAGTATACTCCACCTCATCATAAAATTCTATATTTTTCACAAGATCCGCATCAAGATTCTGCAATGCCGTAAGCACTCCCGATCCAAAAAGCTGTGATCCACCCACATAACTCCTCACAAGAGGCTCACCATGGATAGTCAGTCCTCCCCCTTCCGTTATCTCTATACCAGGTACCTGTTTTATAATCTCTATAGCAGCCGCACCAATCGGAGTCTCTACTGCAAGAGGATTAACAACCAGGGTATCACCTTTTCTCAGAACCAATGGAATATCCCCCTTCACTTTTATTGCCTCCAGGAGCACACTACCTTCACTAAGAATTGACTCAATTGTAGACTGCTTTGACGAATGCTCAAACTTTGTTATATAAGTATCATAACCATAATGGCTTATCTCCAATGAATAATCTCCATGCGGGATATTCTTGAACACACACACTCCATCACCACCGGACAGAGTATGTGCTATAGTATCTCCTTTTTGCTTGAGTACAGCAGCAGCACCGGGCAGTGCATACAGATATTCAGTTAATCCGCCTGACTTAGTAACAACAGAATATAAATCTTGCCCCGACAGCTGCACATCAGACCTGAACAATACAGTCACCACCACTGCTCCACCTTTTTTCTGCGCAACAGCATAAAAAGATCCGCAAAGCAATAATAGCAACAAAAAATACCGTACAAATCTCATAGTCTTTTTATCAAAACTCAAACATATCGAGGAAAAGGGTCGTATTCACGTTTTTTTGGCTAACACTTACAGGACGAGGCTTGGCAACGAACTTATCTTTCTTTACAATAATTTTGTATTCACCATATGGCACACCCCTAAAAACTGCCTTCCCCTCCAAATCTGTTTTTGCTTTAGATAAAGTATCTGTACCGTTAATGAGGAACAACTGTACATCCTCAAACTGGTAGACATAAAGTTTCTTATTATTCATGCTTCCAGCCATACCTGCCAACGGCTTTCCAGAAACTTCAAAATCAGTTGTACACATAACATTGCATACAATACTGGAAACATTCTTCTTACCTTGCGCAAACAGACATACACAAAAATGCAAGAGAGATAATATTACAATAATTTTTTTCATAATATTACAAATATATAAAATAACAATTATAATTAATGTGATAATTGATATTAACCGCAATATTGAATTTGATTTTTTCTCATTAAACATACAAGCAAAATGAATATAAAAGTTACTTTTGTGATTTTTTTATTTCATCTGTTACAAGTTCCTGTAATTTGTTCTTAGGTAACAAATATTGATATTCAGCTACTCCGATTGGTTTGTTTACATCTTGTAGAGCTAACTCAACCTCCAAATGGTCTTTCTCGGCACATAGGATGATACCGATAGACGGATTCTCATCGGGAGCCTTTTCCAACTTATCCAATAGGGACAGATAGAAATTCATCTTACCCACATATTCAGGTTTGAACTCGCCAATCTTCAATTCAATGGCAACCATAGAACGGAGCCTGCGATGGAAAAAGAGTAAATCAACACGGTACTCCTTATCGTTACATGTCAGTGTATGCTGATTGCCGATAAAACTGAAACCACTACCCAATTCCATTATAAAGGTCGTAATCTTCTGAACAAGGCGACGTTCCAACTCCAATTCCTTCAATGGCTCAACAGCATCTATGAATCCGAGATTATAACTGCTTCGGAACACTTCATTGGCATAATCGGCTTGCTGAGCAGGCAATGTGGAATCAAAGTTGTTGGACTTCTCTACCGCTTGTATTGAAAGATGGTATTCAGACTTCAATGCGTGATTTAACATATCTCTTGACCATCCTTTTGCATATACTTCGTTAGCATAGAATACGATATTCTCAGGAGACAAATCGTAACTCATAAGGAGTAGATTATGGCTCCACGGCAAAACTGCTACAGCCTGTTGCACTTTTGTATCGTATTGACAATAACGAAGATAAAAGCGTTTCATGTTCCATAGGTTTCTCGGAGACAATCCCATATCTGGATATTTTGTTTTCAAATCTATGGATAGCCTCTTTACGATACTATCGCCATGTTTGCTGTCAACTTTTCTTTCGTCTAACAACTTGCCTATCTCCCAATAGGAAGACATCGCAATAGTATTCAATTGTTTTGCTATTCGTAATCGAGAAGTTTCAATTACTGCTACGGCCTGTTGCAGTAATTCATTGTAATCTTCTTCGCTGAATGGTCTTGTAACGGTTAAATCCTTCATAGTC
>JAZTYE010000087.1:0-11210 GCA_045636765.1 Candidatus Egerieisoma sp. | reverse complement strand
AAAACAGACTCCTTGGAGTCTGATTTTTTATTATGCTGTTACACACCCAGTTGTACAAAAAGACAACCTTACTTTGCACTGTAGCCAGCCGGGAACTCTCCGGCGGTACAAGGGAGTACGCCAACTGCAGGGATTTCTCCAAATACTACTTGGGCAGCAGCGCGGTTGTTGTTTGGCTGGTGGCTGTATCCAAGAAGGAATGCTGTGAAGTTTTTATATCCTTCCATGTATCTTACTGCGTATGGTGAGCCAAGGTACACAGCTATCATAGGTTGCTGGGCAGCCCAGTCTGTAATGAATTTTATCTCCTCTGGAAGTATACCAAATTTTTTCCCCTGGCTGTGATTAGTCTCATTAAAGCCAAAGATTACAAGATCATATTCGGCTGTTTTCTCTTTAACCTCCTTAAGCTCCTCTACAGTTGCATCACTTTCCAGGATTATTGCATCCATCTGGCCGTGTTTTGATGCAATGGCAGTAAATTCATTACCCAATTTAGGGTTCTTGTAACCTACATATACCACTTTCTTGTCATTCAACGATAAAGGAATTCCAAATCCCTTTGAATTGTCATTTATAAGCAGGGTCATTGTCTTTTGTGAAATCTCTTCAATAAGCTGGAGCTTGGATTTCATCATCTCATCAGGCTGCTCAGTATTGGTAAATTTGTCAAGCTGAGCAAGGTCAACTATAGGGTCATAACCTTTGTCCAATACACCAAGGCGGGCCTTGAGCGCGAGCATTTTCTTAACTTTAACATCAAGTTCCTCCATTGTAATCTCACCTGCAGCAAGAGCCTGTTCAATAACGGTAATTGACTCCTCTACATCTTCCGGCATAAGCAGAATATCTACTCCTGCTTTAAATGCTGCAAGCGGAATCTGTTTCTTCTCAAGTCCGCTACCTTTAGAAACGCCGTGCATATCAAGTGCATCTGTAATGATGATTCCGTTATAACCAAGTTCCTCTCTAAGCAGACCTGTAACAATTGGTTTTGATATGGAGGAAGGTGTTCCTGTAGGGTCTAATGCCGGAATATTCATATGACCTACCATAACCATATCAACACCGTCTGCAATGAGTTTCTTGAAAGGGTACAGCTCCAGTGAGTCTATCCTTTCTTTTGAGAAACCAAGAAGAGGCAGTGCCAAATGTGAGTCTACATCTGTATCTCCGTGACCGGGGAAGTGTTTTGCAGATCCGGCAACTCCGCCGTCACGCAAGCCGCGCATCATTGCAAGACCATAATCTCCAACTTTCTCAGCTTGCTCGCCAAAAGCCCTGAAGTTCAGGCAGAATCTGTCGGGATTATTATTTATATCTACAGAAGGGGTGTAGTTTACCTGTATCTTAAGTGCACGGCACTCTTTTGCAATCTGTTTTCCGGCCTCATATACCAATGAATCGTCTGCAAGGGCTGCCATCTGCAGAAAATAATGGAATTCAGGCATGTCTTTCCATCTCATGCTTGCACCCCATTCTGCATCAAGGGAAACAAGCATAGGAATCTGTGCCATCCCGTTCAATTGGTTAAGTCTCTTTATAGCTGGTACCAGCGAGTCATGCCCCAATGGAATTACACCGCCAATTTTCTCATCCCTTACAAGTCTGTTCTGTATCTCTTTCTTGCTTAGGGAATCCCAAGATGTAAAATTGATTACCATTATCTGGGCAATCTTCTCTCTTGTTGTAAGCAGGTTGAAAACAGAGTCCACTTGTCTGTTTATCTTCTCCTGTGAAGGGTACTGGTACAAATCTCCGCATGAAGCGTTCTTGTTTGTACATGATATTGTATATACCAATACAGATAGCATCAATACTCTCTGTATGGTTCTGAAAAATAACTTCTTTTTCATTTTATACATTTATTTTACAGGCATCAATTTGGCAGCTCCAGGAAGAAGTACCTGTTTGCCGGCATAATTTCCGTTATTTTTTAGCATAAAGTCAAATTTCATTAGGTCACCAACGGTAGTTTTAACTTTACCATTAATGGACGAGTATGAGGTTTTTCTCATTTCGCATTTTGCAAATAGAGCAGCAGCTCTTTCTGCAGTTGAACCTCTGTGAGAGTATTTCTCAATTACCTCTGCAATAATGATTATATCTTCCTTGGTAGGATTGGCATTAAGGTGTGAGCCAAACTCTGAAGCATCAACTTTACCGCTTGCAATAAGCTGGCAAGCTTGTGGCAACAGTGTGTAATAGGAAGCATCCGATGCGTCCAGTGTTATAACATTATTCTCTGCTGTCTCCTGCTCAGAACCAATGAAATTAAAATACTCTTCCCTGAATCTTTCCGGTATTGTAATTGAGTGTCCTTCTGTATAATCTGCTGCAGTTACAGGAAGTACACCAATTGCAGGGATTCCTCCAAATACTACTTGTGCAGCAGCAAAGTTGTTTGCCTGGTTGGGCGAATAAGCCAGCACAAGAGCTGTAAAGTTCTTATAACCCGGAATCTTTGTAAATGCATAAGGTGAACCCTGATATACAGCAATCATAGGCTGCTCTTTAGCCCAGTCTGTGATGAATGAAATATCTTCCTGATTAATTCCGTAATTTTTATGTGGCCTTTGGTCTGTTTCATTAAAACCAAAAATTACAAGGTCATGTCCGCGCAGCTTGTTACGGGCATCACGCAATGCAGCCAATGATGCATCATTATTAAGGATTATTGTATCTACCTGGCCATATTTGTTTGCAACCGCTGCAAACTCACGTCCTAGCGTAGGGTTCTTATATCCGACATATGCAACTTTCTTACCATCAAGTTGAACAGGAATTCCGTAACCCTGAGAGTTGTCATTGTACATTACTGTCATACTGTTTTTGGCAAGTTGCTGCATAAGTTTGAGATTTTCATCTACAATCATCCTCTGCTCAAGGTTCTCAAGCTCAACGTATGGTGAATAACCTCTCTCAAACAAACCCAGACGGGCCTTGAATGCCAGCATCTTCTTAACTTTTTCATTAAGGCTCTCCATTGTAATCTCACCACTTTTAATGGCGTTCTCAATTACAGTGATGGACTGCTCCACATCCTCCGGCATAAGTAGAATGTCGGCACCTGCTTTATAAGCAGCAAGTGGAATCTCTTTCTTCTCTAAACCACTCTCTTTTGCAACGCCGTGCATATTTAGAGCATCTGTACATATAATCCCCTTGAACCCAAGTTTTTCTCTGAGCAGTTCAGTTACAATTTTTTTGGAAATTGATGAAGGGGTTCCCGACGGATCCAGAGCAGGTATGCTCAAGTGTGCTACCATTACCATATCTACCCCTGCAGCAATAAGGTGCTTGAAAGGGTACATTTCCAATGTGTCAAGTCTTTCATAGGTAAAAGGAAGTACAGGAAGTCCAAGGTGAGAATCTACGTCAGTATCGCCATGGCCCGGGAAATGTTTTGCAGAACCTGCAACACCGGCATCTTTCATACCCTGCATAAGGGCAGCCCCGTATTGGGCAACTTTCTCCTTGTTCTCGCCAAACGACCTTGTGTTGATGGCTGGGTTTGAAGGGTTGTTGTTGATGTCAATGTCGGGAGCAAAGTTTACCTGAATTTTTAGAGCCCTGTGCTCTTTGCCCATAAGGTATCCCATTTTATATACAAGTGAGTCGCTGCTGAGGGCTCCAAGTTGCATCTGACGTGGGAATGGAGGTACCTCTTTCCAGCGCATGTTTACACCCCACTCGCCATCCAATGTTATAAGCATTGGAATACGGGCAATTTTATTTAGCTGGTTCATCCTTTTCATGGCAGGAATCAGCACATCGTTCATTGGAATGAGACCTCCAATTTTCTCTTTCTTTATAAGTCTGTGCTGCTCTTGCCTCTTCTTTTTGCTGTCGTTAGAAGAGAACTCAATAATCATTATTTGGGCAATCTTCTCCCTGGTGGATAGTTTGCTGAATACTGAGTCAACCGTACGTTGAACCTTATGCTCAGGAGTATACGGATATTTGGCTAATGTTTTATCTGTACCGGTAACAGTTAACGCTGTACAGAATAATAGAGCTGCCAAGGCAGCTCTATTAAAAATTTGTTTTGTCATATTCATTAAATATTACTCAAACTCTTTTCTAAGTGCTGCTATCTTGGCATCGCAATCAGAACCTGTTACGCCAAAGTAGAATTTGATCTTAGGCTCTGTACCGCTTGGACGTACAGAAACTACTGCACCATCTGCCATGTAGAACTGAAGCACGTTTGATTTAGGAAGACCTGTCTCCTCAGGTTTGTTGTAGTCAATTACTTTAACCACATCCGAGCCTGCAAGCTGTTTAGGAGGGTTAGATCTGTAAGAGGCCATCATAGCTTGAATCTCCTCCAAACCTGCTTTTCCTTTCTTGGTTAGAGAAAGCAGAGACTCTTTGTACATGCCGTACTCTGCATAGATGTCCTGAAGAAGCTGGTATAGGGTCTTGCCCTGCTCTGCACACCAAGCTGCACACTCTGCTACCAAAGCACAAGTGATAACTGCATCTTTATCCCTTACAAACTCACCTGCATTGTAACCGTAGCTCTCCTCGCCACCGCCAATGAAAGTAGCCTTGCCCTCGTTCTCTCTAACGATTGTAGCAATATGTTTGAAACCAGTAAGGACATTGTAGCATTTGATACCATATTTTTTAGCCATTGCAGCCATAAGTTCTGTGGTAACAATGGTTTTTACAATGTAAGTGTTCTCGTTAAGCTTGCCAAGTTCGCTCCAGCGCTGCAGCAAGTAATAAGTTAGAAGAGATGCTGTCTGGTTACCGTTAAGAAGGGTAATCTTGCCCTCGTTGTCTCTGATTGCAATACCTACGCGGTCTGCATCAGGGTCTGTGGCCATTACAAGATCAGCACCAATAGCCTCAGCCTGAGCAACAGCCATTTCAAGTGCAGAGTTCTCCTCAGGGTTAGGTGATTTTACAGTAGGGAAGTCACCGTTGCTCTCTACCTGTGCCTCTACCAATGAAAGGTTGGTAAAGCCCATTCTCTTCATGATCTTTGGTACAAGGGTAATACCTGTTCCGTGTAGAGGGGTGTAAACCATCTTCATGTCTGCATGTTTTGCAACAGCATCAGGTGAAAGAAGAAGTGTTGATACATCATTCAAGTAAGCCTCGTCAACATCTGCACCTACCATCTGTATGTTCTCCTCACCGCCGGTGAATTTAACCTGTGCAGGAGAGGTGATTTTTCTAACCTCGTCAATGATGTTTGTGTCATGAGGGGCAGTTACCTGTGCACCGTCCTCCCAGTAAGCCTTGTATCCGTTGTACTCTTTAGGGTTGTGTGATGCTGTAACCATTACACCACTCTGGCATTTTAGGTGACGGATAGAGTAGCTTAGCTCAGGCACAGGACGCAATGAGTCAAACAAATATACTTTAATGCCGTTTGCTGCAAATACGTTGGCTGTAATCTGTGCAAAGTATGCACTATTGTTACGGCTGTCGTATGATACTGCAACTGAGATCTGAGGAAGATCCTTGTAGCACTGTTTAAGGTAGTTTGCCACACCCTGTGTAGCCATTCCAACTGTATATTTGTTCATCCTATTTGTACCAACACCCATAATGCCGCGCAATCCGCCGGTACCGAATTCAAGCATTCTGTAGAAGCTCTCTTCCAACTCTTTAGGATTGTTGTCCATAAGGTCTTTAACCTCTTTGCGGGTTTGCTCGTCATAATCATTGCTCAACCATTGCTGAGCAACTTCCAAATAGTTATTTTCCATAAATTTACGCATTAGTTTTATTGAGTGCGAAATTAGCAAAAATTACCTACCTTTGCAACCCTTTGATGCGGTAGAAATGAATATTAAAAGCTATATCCCATTTTATAAGAGAAATCTCTCTCTGGCTTTCCCGGTAATGATTACCCAGGCGGGTCAGATGGTGGTTCAGTTTGCAGATAATATAATGGTTGGCCATCTTGGAACCAGCCAGTTTGCCGGTGTTGGTTTTGCCAATGCGTTGTTTTCAATGGGCATGGTTTTCTGTACATGTTTTACTCAGGGAATGATCCCTTATATAGGTCAGAATTATGGTAAGGGTGAGCACAAGAAAGTTGCACAATATTTTTGCAATGGTCTCTTATTGGATACTTTAATGTGCATTGCCGTTATGGGCATTATGCTTGGCATTGTCCCTTTTATGGACAGAATGGGGCAGGATGCACAGATTTTGGTCTATGCAAAGGAGTATTACAGGATAATGGTTTATTCGCTTGCTCCGTTTGTATTGTTCTATGTCATCAGGGCACTTACAGAGGGGGTGGGAAATACCAAATATACAATGTACATCACTATATTCTGCAACGCTCTCAACATTTTCCTCAACTGGGTGCTCATTTTCGGACATTGCGGCTTTGAGGCTATGGGGGTAAAGGGTGCTGCCATTGCCACTTTTGTGAGCCGGGCTGTTATGTTGGTGATTGGTATTGTAATAATGTTGCACGGAAAACTGTACAGGAGATACCTTGCAGACATGAAGTTCAGTGCCCTTAATATAAAGCAGTTTATGGAGGTGGCAAAGACATCGTTGCCAATCTCTTTGCAGGGGCTTGTAGAGGTTACAACCTTCAGTCTTGCAGGTATTATGGTTGGCTGGTTTGGACAGGTGGCTCTTGCTGCTCACCAGGCTTCACAGACATTCATAACATTCTCGTTTATGGTTGCACAGGGTGTTGGTGTTGCAGCAACTATAAGGGTTTCTCACCAGTATGGAGAGAGAAGGTTTGCAGATGCCCGCAAGGCTGGTTTTGCCGCTTCTCATATAAGTATTGTCCTTATGGCTATGGCCGGCATAACCTTCATCATCTTCAATGATGTAATTCCGTATATCTTTACAAATGATCCCCAGGTGGTTGACATTGCTGCCAAGCTACTTTATGTGGCGGCTGCATTCCAGCTTTTTGATGCGGTGCAGCTTTCTGCGCTTGCTTCATTGAGGGCATTGGCAGATGTAAAATGGCCACTAATCACCTCATTGATTTCATATTATGTAGTAGGACTCCCGTTCGCCTATTTTGCAGGTTCATGTTTTGGATGGGGACCGGTTGGAGTTTGGATTGGTCTGTTGCTCGGTCTTATGTTGGCGGCAATCCTCTTCATTTACAGATTCAACAAGCTTACAAAAAGTTTTATGTGACGTTGTCTTTTTGTATAACTTGTTGATATACAATAGTGTGTAAAATAGTGGTTTGAAACTGTTAAAAAATAATATTCTGTAATTCAGATAATTGCACAAAAAGACAACGTAATTATGCTTACAGTAGATGATATAAAGTTTATAAAGGAGAACAGTGGTGCGGATGTGACACGTTTGCTTCTGGGCAAGGCGCCCCAGGGTGTTAATCTGCAGCTTTGTGCAAAGTGTATTCAGGCCCGCCAGAAAATGAGGGTAAAAGCTCCTTTATGGTATGAGAATCCTGCTTTGGTGTATCCGTTTTCTGTATCTGTAGAGCAAGGAAGTTCCCAGTATACAGCTTTGTATAAGCAAGATCTTATAAAAACACTTTTTGGTGCAGAGCATGGTGAGGAAAATAGACAAATTACAACTGCAGATCTTACTGGAGGCATGGGAATAGACAGCTGGTTCATTTCCCGTATAGCAGCAAAACATTTTTATTTTGAACGTACTGCGGAGCTTGCCCAGGCTACGGAATATAATTTTAGAGTGCTGGGAGCCGAGAATGTTGTATTCTCCAGTAAAGATATCCTTTCAGATGATTGCGAGCCTCTCAAAAAATTGCAAGGTGAAGGAGTGGATATAATTTATATAGACCCTGCAAGGAGAACTTCCACCGGGGGAAAAGCCATCCTGCTGCAAGATTATGAACCGGATGTAATAGCATTGCAGAATCTCCTTTTTTCTGTTTCCCGATATATTCTTGTAAAGGTTTCTCCAATGGCAGATATAAAGCTTAACCTTAAACATTTGCCAAATACAGCTCAGGTGCATGCAGTATCTGTAGACAATGAATGCAAGGAGCTGCTTTTCTTGTTGGACAAGAATCATAGTGGTGCTGAACCTCAGATCAAATGTGTAAACATTTCTTCTTCAAACTCGGTTTCTGATACATTCACTTTTTCATTTTCTCAAGAGGAGGCATCATGTGCCAATTTTACCTCCCATATAGGTGAATACCTTTATGAGCCGTCTAAGGCAATCCTTAAGGGCGGTGCATATAAACTTGTGGCCCAGAGGTACTCTGTCTCAAAACTGTCGCAAAGTACCCATTTGTACACTTCAAATGAAAAGCTTGAAGGATTTCCGGGCAAGATTTTTTCTGTAGAAGAGGTTGTTCCATTCAGTAAAAGATCTTTGAAAGATGTTGCCTCAAGGTTTCCTAAGGCAGATATTACTGCAAGAAATTTCCCTATGGACACAAATGCACTTAAAAAATTGTCGGGAATAAAGGATGGAGGAGACAAACATATATTTGCTGTTACTGTTTTTAATGGAGACAAGGTGCTTGTTGTTACCTCTGGAACCCATTAATCTGCATTTTTGGAACAAAGTTATTTTTAATTAACTTTGTGAATTGATTTAGAAATACTTATATGAAACATTATCTTAAGAGACTCGAGGAGTCCATTAAAGCAAACTGGAAGGCACCTGCGCTTGGAAACTACGGTGGCGAGACATTTACTTTTGAGCAGGTTGCAATACAGATTGAGAAATTGCATCTGTTTTTTGAGACCATAAATATTGCAAAAGGGGAGAAAGTTGCACTTTGTGCAAAAAATACAGCACGTTGGGGTATGTCATTTCTTGCAGGAAATACCTATGAGGCAGTTATGGTTCCAATTCTTGCAGATTTTCATCCAGACAGTGTAAAATCACTTGTAATCCATTCGGAGAGTACAATCCTTTTCACCGACAATGAGATGTGGCCAAAACTTGCCATAGACCAGATGACAGACCTTAAGGCTGTAATTTCAACTACAGACTTTAAGTTGTTGTACGGTGCAACCGATGAGATTAAGGTGGCGTATGAAGGACTTGATGCTGCATTTGCTGCAAAATATCCAAATGGATTTGGTGCTGAAAATGTATCTTATCCTACTGGCAATGACAAAGATTTGGCAATTATCAACTATACTTCAGGTACAACATGTATGCCTAAAGGTGTTATGTTGCGCTATGAGTGTATTAGTGCCAATGTTGAGTTTGGCCAGAACAGAATCCCTTCATGTACTGAGGACAAGATTGTTTCCATGCTCCCTATGGCCCATATGTATGGCCTTATGTTTGAGCTTATTTATCCTTTGTGCGGCGGTTCTTCAATTTATTACATTGGCCGTACTCCAACCCCTGCAGTATTGATGGGGGCTTTGGCAGATGTAAAACCATATCTGCTTGTTACAGTTCCGCTTGTAATGGAGAAAATTTTCAAAGGAAAGATTCAGCCGGTTGTAAATAAGCCGTTGATGAAAGTCCTTACCCATATACCTGGTATTAAACAGATAATTTTTAAGAAAATCAGAAACACCCTTTTGGCTGCCTTTGGCGGTAATATAAGAGAGATTGTTATGGGAGGAGCGGCACTTAATCCAGAGGTTGAGAGCTGGTTCAAAAAATTAAAACTACCATTTACAGTTGGTTATGGAATGACAGAGGCTGCACCTCTAATGGCATACGAGGATTGGGACAGATTTGCCCCTAAATCATGTGGTAAGGCAATTGATACAATTGAGATTAGAATTGATTCTGATGACCCTTATAAGATTGCCGGTGAGATTCAGGCAAGAGGTACCAACATTATGAGCGGTTACTATAAGAATGAGGATGCAACCAGACTTGCATTTACCAAAGATGGTTGGATGAATACCGGTGATCTTGGTCTTCTTGATAAAAAAGGTAATGTATATATAAAGGGACGCAGCAAGAATATGATCCTGTCCCCAAATGGCCAGAACATTTATCCTGAGGAGATAGAGGTCGTTGTCAATAACCAGGCATATGTTGTAGAGTCAATAGTTCTTGCAAGAGGCAACGCACTTATTGCTTTGGTTTACCTTGATCCTGAGAAGGTTGCTGCAGATGCAGTAAATGTTTCTGAATATGGCAAGACAATAATGAAGGAGGTGAATGCCCAGATGCCTGTTTATAGTAAACTGGCAGATGTTGAGTTTGTTGAGGCACCATTTGAGAAAACCCCAAAAATGAGTATAAAACGTTTCCTATATATGTAAAAAAAAAGCGGTCACTGACCGCTTTTTTTATCTCTTTATTATTGCTGCAGCTACATTTATTAATATGTATGCTGTAAAGATTCCCAGTACAAGGATGCTCCAATGCAGCCCTGTTATTAGTGTAACAAGAGCAAGTGCTGCTGCTATTGCAAGGAATGTGAATCTGTTCCTGTTGTCTGCCCATTTGAGTGACTTGAACTTGAATGAGAACATAGGTATCTCACATACAAGCAGGTAACATAATACAAGTGAAATCATAGGTACTATGTATGAGTATGATATAAGTATGCTTTCAACTTGTGGATAGACTTGGCTTGCATATATGAGAGATCCGCATATGAGTGCACATGACGGTGTGGCAAGTCCAATGAAATTTTCTGTTTGTCTGGTGTCTATGTTAAATTTTGCCAGCCTTAATCCGCTGAATACAGCTATTAGCAGCGGCAAGTAGATAAGAAAGTTTGCCTCTGCCTGGAATCTGTACATTATTATGGCAGGAGCTACACCAAATGTTACCATATCTGCCAGTGAGTCCAGTTCTTTTCCCATAGGGGAGTAAGCTTTGAGAGCTCTGGCTGCAAGACCGTCCAGGAAGTCACATATTGCTCCGGCAATTATAGCCAGAAAAGCAGTCTTGAAATTTCCGCCAAGTGCAAATATTGTAGCAAAGCAACCGCTCAACAGGTTCATTGAGGTTATTGCGTTAGGAATGTGTCTGGTAATCCCCATAATTGTTTTTTAGTTAAAAAATGAGGGTGACTTTTGTTGTCACCCTCATTTGTGGATTCTCAATTATTTAATGCCCAATTTAGCTCTGATAGCTTTAGGAATTGAGTTTTTGTTTACAAGAATTGAGATAGTTTTAGCTTTAATGAAGTTTTCTGACATGTAGTGGTATCCGCTACCATTACGTGCTGTACCCCAAGAGTTTTTAGTTTTGTAATATTTAACTCCCTCCTGGTCTTTAGCAATACCTGTAATGTGCTCAAGGTGGTCGTCAGTAGTTACAAAAGTCTCATA
>JAZTYE010000086.1:0-31513 GCA_045636765.1 Candidatus Egerieisoma sp. | reverse complement strand
TCCTGGAAATCTTTGTCAGAAGGTTTGAAACGGCTCATTACCAAGTAAGAACCACCTCTGTTGAACATCCAGTCTGCGCAAGTAAAATCAAGCTCAGTATAATTAGGGTTCTGAGAGAACAGACCTTTGTAACCGCCATGCAAACCTAGAACTCTGTACTCATTCTGTAGGAAAGTTTTGCCAATGCTGCCAACTACGGTGTTCATTCCTGGCGCAGGTCCGCCACCTCTAAGCATAACAATTGATTGTTTCATTTTATTAAAAATATTGTTTATTTCTTGTTGTTATTCGGGCCGCAAATTTATCATTTTTATTAAAATTATTCTTAATTTTGTTAGTTAAAATTTGAAAAAAGTGAAGAAAAGCGAGGCTAAATTGAGGATTGGGCAGCTCATTAGGGAGCTTGAGAGACATAATTACAACTATTATGTTTTAAATTCACCCCAAATTTCGGATTTCCAGTATGACCTGCTTCTTATGGAATTGCAGCAGCTGGAAAAAATGTTTCCGGAATTTGCCAAAGTGGATTCACCTACCCAAAAGGTGGGTAGTGACCTTGCACCCCTTACCCAGTTTGAACAGTATCCCCATAAATACCCTATGCTTTCTCTGGCCAATACCTATAGCATAGGTGAGTTGGAGGAGTTCAGCGGCAGGATACAGAAAGCAACTGACAACCCTTTCACTTTCTCATGCGAACTCAAGTTTGACGGAACGGCAATCTGTCTCACATATAAGGATGGAAAACTCTTCAGAGCACTTACAAGGGGTGATGGCTCAGTTGGAGATGATGTAACCCGCAATGTAATGCAGATAAGTTCCATTCCCCATACTCTCATTCCCGACAGCGGATACCCTGATGAGTTTGAGATAAGGGGTGAGATTTATATGCCTTACAAAGCTTTTGACAAACTCAATAAGCAAAGGGAACAGGATGATGAGCAGCCTTTTGCAAACCCAAGGAATGCCGCATCAGGGTCATTGAAACTATTAGATCCCAAGACTGTTAAAGGAAGGGGCCTTGAGTGTACCCTTTATCACCTTCTTACGGATGAACCTGTTGCATCAACCCACCTGGAATCCCTTCAGCAAGCAGCCAAATGGGGACTTCCTGTTTCTGCACATGCAAAAGAGTGTATAGATATTGCCCATGTAGAGCAGTATATAAATGAGTGGGATACCAAAAGAAAGGAACTTCCATATGCAACAGACGGCATTGTTGTTAAGGTAAACCAGTTGCAGCTGCAAAGCTCACTTGGCTTTACAGCCAAATCTCCACGATGGGCCACTGCATACAAGTTCAAACCTGAGGAAGCCCTTACAAAAGTGGTTTCCATTGATTATCAGGTAGGCCGAACTGGTGCCGTTACACCAGTTGCTAACTTGGAACCTGTACAGCTATCGGGAACTAAAGTGAAAAGGGCTTCTCTTCATAATGCGGATCAGATGCAATTGTTGGATATACATATTGGTGATTATGTTTATGTTGAAAAAGGTGGAGAGATTATACCTAAAATTACAAGAGTTGCACCTGAAAAAAGAGGTTTTGACATAGTCCCTGTAAATTTTCCAAAGAATTGCCCTGTATGCGGTGCACAGTTGGTAAAAGATGAGGATGAAGCAAAACATTTTTGCCCCAATTCGGATAATTGTCCTCCGCAGATTAAAGGCAAGTTTATCCATTTCATCGGTAGGAAAGCAATGGCAATAAATGCCGGAGAGGCAACTGTTGAACAGCTTTACAACAAAGGGTACATTACTGTTTTGAGTGACCTTTACAAACTTACAAAAGAGCAGCTTCTTACCCTTGACAAATGGAAAGAGAAATCTGCAAACAATTTTCTTGAGTCATTGGACAAAAGCAGGCAGGTCCCTTTTGAGAAAGTTCTTTTTGCTTTGGGTATCAGATATATTGGAGAGACAACAGCAAAGAATCTTGCATCTGAATTCAAGAATATTGATGCCCTTTCAAAAGCAACAAGAGAAGAATTGTTGGCTACTGAAGAGGTTGGCGACAAGCTTGCAGACTCTTTGTTAAGCTACTTCAGAGATATTATGCACCTTAAGGTTATCGAGGAACTTAAAGAGTTTGGTCTGCAAATGGAACTGGATGAAAGCAAGAGGAGTATAGATTCTGATATACTAAGCGGCAAGACAATTGTTATATCCGGAAACTTTACCATCTCCAGAGAGGAGATGAAATCACTTATTGAGAGGAACGGAGGAAAAGTTGGAAGCTCAATAAGCGGAAATACCACATATATGATAGCTGGTGAGAAATCAGGTCCGTCAAAAATGCAGAAAGCCCAGAAATTAGGCGTGGAAGTCATTTCTGAGGAAGAATTTTACAGAATTTTAAAATAAAAAATTACAGATATGAAAGGAATTCACATAACTGAAGAAATTTATTATGTAGGAGTTAACGACAGAAAAAAACATCTGTTTGAAAACAACTGGCCATTGCCTTTTGGAGTATCGTATAATTCCTATTTGCTCAAAGACAATAAAACTGCACTTATAGATACTATAGAGTATGGATCAAATGACAATTACCTTAACACAATTGAGGAACTTCTTGCCGGTGCACCACTTGATTACCTTGTAGTGAATCATATGGAGCCTGACCACTCAAGCATGATAGAGTGTGTCCTAAGAAGATTTCCTGCTGTAAAAGTGATTGGAAATGCCCAAACAAAGAAAATACTTTCCCTATATTTCAATGTTCCCGATGAATCTTTTATCACAGTTAAAGATGGCGATTCTATTGATCTTGGAGCAAAGAAGCTCTCTTTCCATCTTGTGCCATGGGTGCACTGGCCGGAGACAATGGTAACATATGAGCAGACTACTGCTACCCTGTTCTCTTGTGATGCTTTTGGAGGATTTGGAACTTTGGATGGAAGCATCTTTGATGATGAGAACGATTTTGAGGAGAACTACAAGGCTGAAATGCGACGCTATTACTCAAATATTGTGGGCAAGTACAGCAATATGGTACAGAAAGCTCTCGACAAGCTTAAAGATGTAAAGATCAATATTATTGCCCCTTCTCACGGCCTTGTTTGGAGAGGCAATCCAGGAAAAGTTGTGGAGTTGTACAGCAAATGGTGCAATTGGGAGAATGAGAACGGTGTTGTTGTGGCTTACGCATCAATGTACGGAAATACAGAGCAGATGGCAGATTACATTGGAAGACTTCTTGGTGAGAGAGGTATTCCGGTAAGGACATTTGACGTTTCAAAGACACATGTCTCATATATTCTGAGTGATGTATGGAGATACAAGGGACTTATCCTTGGAACCTGTGCATACAATACCCAAATGCATCCTATGATGGAACATTTGTGCAATGAGATCAAACTTATAGCGCCTAAAAACAAAATTCTCTCTATCTTTGGAAGTTCCAGCTGGAATGGTGCAGGAGTCAAATCTTTGGTCAAATATGCTCCTGAAATGGGCATGGAGGTAAAAGGTGCTCCACTTGAGATTATGGGAGCGGCTTCTTTGGAAAAACTTCAGGAGGCTGCACAGAATTTTGTAAATAGTTTTGTAGAAGAATATAACAAATAGAGATATGGCAGAAATTAACCAGACATACAAAGTAGAAATCACTGTAGAAGAGAAAGATACTGCAATTGTGCACAAGTCGGGAGGGCTCCCTGTGTATGCTACCCCTGCAATGGTGGCTCTTATGGAAAATGCAGCTTTCATGCTTCTTAAGGAAGAGGGCAAGGACAGTGTGGGAACAGAGATGAATGTAAAGCACAACAGGGCTTGTCTTGTTGGTACTGAGGTTTATGCAACTGCAAAAGTTACTTCAGTAAACGGAAACTGGGTAAACTTTGAGGTAAATGCATATGATCCTAAAGGAGAAATTGGATGCGGTACACACACAAGATATATCATTGACGCAGAAAAATTCATGGCTAAACTGAACAAATAAGTTGAAGGACCTCTTTGAAGAAATACGCGAACTGTATGAGTGGATTGTAAAGTTTGTAACAGTTGATATCTGGAACATAAATCTGGATGACTTTGGCAAAGCAAACAAAAAGCTCATAAAATACCTTAAAGTTGCCATTATAACTATTAAGGAGGCTGGGGTAAAACACCTTGGCCTTTATGCGTTTTCTCTAAGTTTTTTCTCAACAATGTCAATGGTCCCGTTTGTAGCAGTAGCTTTTGCAGTAACGGAGGGATTTGGACTTAAAGGACATCTGCAGGGGTTGTTGCTTGAGTATTTTGCAAGCAACAAGGATTTTGTAGAACTTATTATACAGTTTGCAGAGAATATAGTTACAATTAGTCAGAAGGATGCCTTTGGTATAATAAGCCTTCTCTTTTTCATTGGAACCATTCTATGGCTTATCCTTAATGTAGAACAATGTTTCAATGTTATATGGAAGGCAGAAAGGGGCAGATCCATTACCAAACGGTTCCTGTATTACCTTGGTGTTCTGGTGATAGCACCATTAGTTCTAACTATGTTCCTGTCAGTTTCGCTTGTATTTACAAGGTCTCTGAACAATATTGGTATTGACATTTATTTCCTGAAATCATTTGGGAAGCTTGTTCAATGGGCGGCATTTTATGGAATAATAACATTGTTCTTTACAATTATCTACAAATATGTCCCTAATGTAAAGGTGAAATTTACTGCCGCTTTCTTTGCTGCTGTAATTGCAGCCCTAGTATTTGTAGGATGGCAGTATCTGTATGTTGAGACACAGCTTTTTGTCTCAAGATTGAACTCCGTATATGGAGTCTTTGCAGCAATCCCGTTATTCCTTATATGGATGAACGTGAGCTGGCAGATAATACTTATTGGAGCAGAGGTTTCACATGCGTACCAATATGAAAGCACTTACACCTCAGATGACAATTTTCATCAGCTTGAGGAGGAAGTAATTAAAAAAATTAATTTGGAATGAAAGGAGTTAATATGAAAATGAATATGAGTCTTACTGCAGATGCAAAAGACTTTATTGATGTTGAGAAGTTGGAAACTCTTATTTCCAACACAAAAGAAGATTTGCCACGTGCCAGAGAAATTTTTAAGAAGGCACTTGACAAACAGCCACTTACTGTAGAGGAGACAGCAGTTTTGCTTGCTATTGAGTCTCCCGACGGATTAAAGGAGCTTTTTGACGCTGCCAGAACTCTCAAGAAAAGGGTATATGGCAACAGAATAGTATTGTTTGCACCACTTTATGTAGGTAACTACTGTGTAAACAACTGTACTTATTGCGGATTCCGCAAAAGTGCAAAAGGTACTGTCAGAAAGACTCTTACCAAGAATGAACTTGTATCTGAAATAGAAAATCTGGAGAGATATGGCCATAAGAGACTTATTCTTGTTTTTGGTGAGTCTCCTGTATATACACCTGAGTTCATTGCTGAGTGTGTAAAGAAATGCTATGAGGTTAAGGTTGGCACTGGAGAGATAAGGAGAGTGAATATAAATGCTGCACCTTTGGATGTAGAGGGTTTCAGAACAGTAAAGGAGGCCGGTATTGGTACTTTCCAGATTTTTCAGGAGACATACCACAGGGAAACCTATTCAAAATATCACCCGTCGGGAGACATAAAGGGAGATTTCATGTGGCGTCTTAATGCTATGGACAGAGCTTTTGATGCAGGGATAGATGATATGGGCATTGGTGCACTGTTTGGATTGTACAAATGGAAGTTTGAGGTACTGGGCTTGGTTTCCCATGCTTTGCATCTTCAGGAAAGATGTGGGGTTGGTCCTCATACAATCAGTTTTCCAAGAATAAAGCCTGCTGCTGATATGAAACTTGAGCTTCCTTATGAGGTTTCCGATGATGAGTTCAAGAGACTTGTAGCCATTCTCCGTCTTGCTGTTCCTTATACAGGATTAATTATGACAGCAAGAGAGAGCAGTGCAATAAGGGATGAGGTGATTGAATTTGGAGTATCCCAGATTGATGCAGGTACAAAACTTGAAATTGGAGGTTACCAGAACCAGAAAGGTGACCAGCAGGATATAAACAAAGAGCAATTTGTCATAGGTGATACCCGTGAGCTTGATGATGTGATGTACTGGCTTTTAGGCAAGGGATACATTCCTAGTTTCTGTACTGCCTGTTATAGGATGGGACGTACAGGAGAACATTTTATGGAGTTTGCAATACCTGGCTTCATAAAGAGGTTCTGTACACCTAACGCAATCATAACTATGGCTGAGTATCTTGAGGATTATGCAAGTGAAAGGACAAAAGCTGTAGGCTATAAGCTTATAGAAGAAGAACTTGCAAATATGCCTCAAAACGGGCAAAAAGATAAGATTATAGCCAATTTGGAGGCTGTGAAAAATGGTAGAAGAGATTTAAGATTCTGATATGTTTACACAAGAAGACCACGACCTTATCCAGAAGGAGTTTGAATCCCTTAGAGTTGCCAGTCTTAAAAGATGTGCAACCCAAGAGGAGTATGAAGATGTAATAAGAGCTTTTGAATTTGCCAATGAGGCTCATAAAGGAGTGAGAAGAAAATCTGGCGAGCCTTATATCATACACCCTATTGCTGTGGCAAAAATTGTTGTCCAGGAGATTGGACTGGGTTACAAGTCTATAGTCACAGCACTTCTGCATGATATTGTGGAGGATACAGAATATACTGTAGAGGATATTGAAAGACTCTTTGGGGCTAAGGTTGCTTCTCTTGTAGACGGTCTTACCAAAATCAAGTCTGCAATGGATTCCAAGCATAATTCTAACAAGAATGATGAAAAATCCATGCAGGCAGAGAATTTTAAGAGAATTCTTCTTACTCTGAATGATGATGTACGTGTTGTTCTTATAAAACTTGCAGACAGATTGCATAATCTCAGGACTATAGGTTCAATGCCTGAAAGGAAAAAGGACAAAATCCTGAGCGAGAGCATGTATATTTTTGTACCACTTGCCCATAAACTTGGACTTTACAACATGAAGTCTGAGATGGAGAACATTTGGCTCAGATACAGGGAACCTGAATATTATGATAAAATTACCAAAAAAGTTGAGCATCTTGTTGAAGAACGTGGTGATTCCATAAACCAATTCATAGCTCCAATCACTCAGGCTCTGCATGCAGAAGGATATAAGTTCAATATTATAAAGAGGACAAAGACCCCCTACTCCATTTGGCGCAAGATGGAGCAGAAAGGAATACCATTTGAGCAGATATATGATCTTTATGCAGTAAGGATAATATTTGAAGCCAATGAGGGCCGTTCTGAGAGGAAGCAATGTTGGGATATTTATTCAATTATCTCTGAACTCTACCGCTCAAAGATGGACCGCATCAGGGATTGGGTAAGTACACCAAAATCCAACGGTTACGAGGCGCTTCACTGTACACTCATGAGCCAGAACGGTAACTGGGTTGAAGTTCAGATCCGTTCAGAGCGTATGAACCAGATTGCAGAAAAGGGTGTTGCTGCACATTGGAGCTATAAGGGCGTAAGTAAAAGTGAGAAAGAACTGGACAACTGGTTGCAGATGGTAAGGGGTGTCCTTGAGAACCCAGATGTAAGTGCATTGGAGTTCCTTGACAAATTCCATGAAGGACTACTCTCTTCCGAGATATATGTGTTTACCCCTAAAGGTGATTCAAAATCACTTCCAAAAGGGGCAACTGCATTGGATTTTGCATATTATATCCACAGCAAGATTGGCAATAGGGCAATTGCTGCCAAGGTTAACCATAGACTGGTACCCCTTTCTCATGAACTAAAAAATGGTGATCAGATAGAAATCATTACTGCAGAAGCTCAGAAACCACAGCGTGAGTGGCTTAACTATGTAAATACACCTAAGGCAAAGGATATCATTTATGATACACTTAAATCTGAAATTCATGATGTAATCCGTAAAGGCCAGCATATTCTAGAAACTGAACTTGGAAAGCTTGGTGTTAAAGTTCAGAACAGAGTATTGAAGAAACTTATTGTTGAATATAAACTGAACAATAAGGATGAGCTTTATAACAAAATTGCCACAGGAGTTGTAAAATTGGATAATCTTGATAGTATTCTGCGCAAAAATACTGAGAATAAATTTGTAAAATATTGGAGACTTCAATTCTTCCCCGATTCTGCCAATGAGGAAGATGATGAGCTTGAAGATTTGACAGAAAAGAAGCCGGCAATTGATAAAAAGCAGGATTATCTTCTTAAAGAAAATGTTGACAAAACACTTACTTACAAAGTTGCAGACTGCTGCAATCCTATACCGGGAGATGCAATTGTAGGTTTTGTAGATGAAAACAACAATGTTATCATTCATAAAAAGATTTGTCAGAAAGCCATTTCTCTGGCAACAGTTCAGGGAGAAAAAATTATTAATGCAAAGTGGACAAAACATACAATTCTTTCGTTCCTTGCCAGAATAAATCTCAGGGGCATAGACAGGATTGGTATTGTTAATGAAATTACACAGTTTATAACATTGGATTTGAGTGTGAACATAAGAAAAATTCACTTTGAGACACATGATGGAATCTTTGATGGTTATATAGACCTGTATGTTCACCATGCACAGGATTTGGACATGATTATTAAGCGCCTGCTTAAAGTTAAAGGTGTTGAAAGTGTTATAAGAGCAGATATTAAAAACGAATACAATCAATAAATGGGATATATTAAAAAGAATGTTTGCAAATTTTTATTTGTATTTCTTCTAGGGTTATATTGCTTGCATAGCAGTTCATGTGCGGGGACAAAAGGTTCCCCCAGCGGTGGACCTAAAGATACTCTGGCGCCAGTTGTTATTGCATTGAACCCAGATTCAAATGCAGTAAATTTTCCCGTGGAGAAAGGTGAAATACAGATTTTGTTCAATGAATATGTTGTAATTAAGGATGCAAATAAAAATATTCTTCTTTCACCCCCTCAGAAAAAAAATGTAAAAACAAGAATCAGGAACAAGAGTCTTATCATATCCTTTCAGGAGCCTTTGGACTCAAACCGTACATACAATATCAATTTTGGGAATGCCATTGTTGACAATAATGAGGGAAACCCTTTATATGGTTATACATATAGCTTTTCTACAGGAAACACTATTGATTCAATGATGCTTAGTGGAACAGTTGTAGATGCTACAAATTTATTTCCTGTTGAAGGGGCAACTGTAGCATTGTATCAAAATGCAAAAGATTCTACTGTAATGCAGCAACTTCCAGATGCTGTAGCAAGGACAGACAAATGGGGATATTTTACTGTAAAGAATCTTAAGGCTGTTCCATACAATGTATTTGCTTTCAAAGACGATAATACCAATAACTTATATGATAGAGGTTCTGAGACAATAGCTTTTATAGATTCAACTGTAACTCCGTCAAAAGTAATGCGCAATGATCTTGCAGAGCTTGCATATACAGATCCTTTGGATACTTTGGCAGCTTTGTCAAGACCTTCTGAGATACAACTGTCGTTATTCAGGGAAAAAGCAACTAATCAATTTATAAAAGATTATAAAAGACCTACACGCAGAGGTGCATTTATAAAGTTTAATGCATCCAATGCCCAAATTGATTCTTTTGCCATTGATGGAGTGAATTCTGGGAGAATTATAAGACAATTTAATATAACACAAGACAGTTTGGCTTTTTGGATTAAAGGTGGAAACAAACTTGATGATACTCTCCTTGTTGCAATAAAATATCACAAGACTGATACTAATGGAGTACTGGCTCCAATTTTAGAGACTCTGAAGTTTATTGCACCTATAGAGAAGAAAGATGACAAAAAAGGAAAAACTGAAGAGAAACGAAAAGATCTTCTTGAATTTACAATACTTGCAGACAAAACCAAGGTTGAGCAAGATGGAGTAATACTCAATTTTAAGGAACCTTTATCTGAACTCAATAGAGATTCCATTTCATTTATAATGAAAACTCCAAAGGGAATCTCAAACAATATTCAGTATACACTTATGCAGGATAGTTTGGATATCAACAAATATACAATAAGGCCAGCAGAACAATTTGTGGTTGGAAATGAATATTCTGTATATTTCCCTTATTCTACATTCAAGGATATAAACGGTTTTACAAATGATTCTACTTTAATTGCCATATCTTTGCCGACTGAGGATAAATTGAGCTCAATTACATTAGAAATACAGAATGTAAAGAACAGATATATAATTGAACTTATATCAAAAACCAGAGATAAAGTATTTAGAAAATACATTATAACATCAGACAGTGAACTTATTTTCCCTTATTTGCAGAGAGGTGAGTATTCAATAAGAATTACTGAAGATAAAAATAGCAACGGCCTTTTTGATACAGGAGATCTTCTTCTTTCAAAACAGCCAGAAAAAGTTTTCTTATATAAACTTCCCGACGGTAAAGAGTCTATACAGCTCAATGAGAAGACAGATATTACCCAGACAATTGATCTGAGCAATTTTTAAAGTGTTAAACTGACAGGTAATGAATCAAATTAGAAAAATATTACTCCTTATTATGCCATTGGTGTTAGTTTCTACTATGTCTGTTAAGGCACAGGTAGTGACATCTGAAGAAAATAGTGAAGCATATCTCAAAGAATTTGACATGTATTCATTTAAGGATGCCGGTATAAAGATTAAGGACAGTACTGTTCTTTTCCAGCACCTGTTTGGTGTAAAATATGGCTATGCAATATCTTCTGTTACATTCAGTAATACCAAAGCTCATAAATCCTTTGCTTCAATGAATAACTACGGAGTCTACTATACATATTTCCATTCACTGTTGGGCACTATGCCATTTTTTGGTTTTCAGACAGGAATTGCACATACTCAGTTGGGGTATACTCATGTGACAAGATACTCTGATAATTCATCTGAAGAATTACCTCAGGTATACAATGCACTTGAACTGCCTTTGTCTTCAGTATTTAGAGCTGATATGAACTGGATGAGACTTATGTTTGGTATTGGTGGATGGGGATATTATATATATGATACAGAGATACCTGGTGGTATACCTTCAACAACAAATCAGTATGGATTCGGATTGCTTGGCCAAGCTGGAATAGCTGTAAAACTTAATCCTTTTGAACTACATCTAGAAGCCAGTTATAAATACGGATTAACAGAATTTCTTGATCCAAAAATATACTCTGAAGATTATTGGACCTATACACATGCAACACAATTGCAGTTTTCTGCAGGTTTGTTTTTAAATTTTGGCAGCAAACATTATAAAAAGAAGAAATGACCAGTTTAATTGTTAATGTAGCAGGACTTGAAATAGGAGGCGATCAGCCTATAAGAGTCCAGACAATGTGCAATACACATACACAAGATGTAATTCCATCTGTAAAACAGTGTATTGAGATGGCACAAGCAGGTGCACAGCTTATAAGGCTTACTACACAAGGTATGAAGGAGGTAGAAGCACTTAAAGTGATAAAAAAAGAATTGAGGGACTCAGGTTATAATACGCCATTGGTAGCAGATGTCCATTTTAGTTCTGATGTTGCAATTGAGGTTGCTAAAGTTGCTGATAAAGTGAGAATCAATCCGGGTAACTTTGCTAAAGAACATTCAGTTGCCAAGGCTCAGTTCAAAAAATTTATAGATGTTTGTAAAGAGTATAATACAGCTGTAAGGATAGGTCTTAACCATGGATCACTTGGAGAAAGAATTATTAATCTTTATGGTGATACACCTTTAGGAATGAAAGAAGCGGCAATGGAGTGGTTGCAGATGTGTCAGGAGAATGATTTTTCTAATGTTGTCGTTTCCCTTAAAGCGAGCAATACAGTTGTGATGACAACAGCATACAGATTGCTTTATGATGCAATGTGTGAAAACGGCACAGTTTATCCTGTCCATTTAGGTGTAACTGAGGCTGGTAATGGTGATACTGGAAGAATTAAATCAGCAGTAGGTATTGCTGCTCTCCTTAAAGATGGAATAGGTAACACTATCCGTGTATCGCTTACAGAAAATCCAGTTAATGAGATTCCGGTCGCACAAACCATAGCAGATTATTTTGATTCTGGTGAATATGCTTCCAATATTGAGAAAATAAAAGCATCTATTGAAAATGATTCATCGGGAGTAAAACTTCCTTCTGCGCATTATGTGTGCAAAAATTGGGATGAATTCATAATTAAAGCTTCTTGTGATTTTGGTCCTCTTTTGTTGGATAAGGTTATTGATGACTTTAATGTTACAGCGGTTTGTGGTGGTGTTGAACAGAGCAGTGAATCTATTGAGGAATTTAAGGACAACCTTCAGCAGGCTGCCAGAAGAAAGTTTACGAAACCTGAATATATTGCTTGTCCTGGCTGTGGCAGAACACTATATAATCTGGAAGAGACATTCAATGAAGTAAAACGTCGTACATCACATCTTAAAGGTGTGAGGATAGCAATTATGGGATGTATAGTAAATGGTCCTGGTGAGATGGCTGATGCTGACTTCGGATATGTTGGAGAAGGTAAGGGAAAGGTTTGCATTTATAAAGGAAAAGAGCCTGTAATGAGATCTGTTCCTCAAGAAGAAGCTATTGATGCACTTCTGAAAATTATTGAAGAAAACATATAGTTCCAATTAAGATCAAACGAAAACAGCAGTCAGGTATTTGACTGCTGTTTTTTTATACAATTACATTAAATACATCTGCATCCATCCATGCCGGGAATTTGTATCTGAAATCATAAAGTTCTTCTGTATTTATATTGCAACTTGATATTTGTGTATTGCAACCATCACAATCTTTTAGATATATCTCTTCTTGAATAGGTTCTCCCTTATAATTATATATCTGGGAACTTGGTGAATATTCACAATTCCCGTCTTTGCCGTCCCTGTTAACAAATATTGCGTATGCCATATTTTCAATAGCTCTTGCTCGTACAAGTGGTTCTATTGCATTGATTCTTACAGAAGGGAAATTTGCAATATTTATAAGTACATCATATTTGTTTCCTCTGTTTCTGCTCCAAACTGGGAATCTTATATCGTAGCAAATATTTATGGCAAACTTTACATCTTTATATTCTACAATACATTTTTCCTCTCCTTTGGTGTAGTGCTTGTTCTCATTCCCCATTCTGAACAGATGCCTTTTGTCATATTGGTCCCAGGTACCGTCAGGTTTTACAAAATAGGCTCTATTGAATATTGCCCTGCCATTCTGTGTATATGGAAAAGACCCCACAACTGCAATATTGTATCTGGCAGCAGTCTCTTTCATCCAGCGTAATGTTTCTCCAGCTGCATCTTCTGCCAATGCTATATTCATTGTAAAGCCGGTAGAAAACATCTCTGGGAGTATGAAAACATCTCCAGGGTTATCCAACTGCTGCAGGATTGATTCAATTTTCGCAAAATTTGCTGATTTATTTTCCCATGCTATATTCAGTGAACAGGCAGTTATCTTCATAGCAGTATCTATATTATTTCTTGTATATTTTGTTTACAACCAGTGCTATTGCACCATCTCCAGTAACGTTGCAAGCGGTACCGAATGTATCCATAGCTATATACAAAGCAATCATAAGTCCCTGAAGTTCTTCATTGAACCCAAGCATTGATGCCAGAAGTCCTAGTGCTGCCATTATTGCACCTCCTGGAACACCAGGGGCAGCAACCATTGTTATACCTAGCATACAGATGAAACCCGCAAAGATATCTATACCATGTGGCATTCCCTGCATCCATAAAATTGCAAATGCACATGCTACAATCTTAAGTGTACTGCCTGCAAGGTGGATTGTTGCACACAATGGGATAACAAAGCCTGCAAGTTTTTCATCAACACCATTTTTTATAGCCTGACGGAGTGTTACAGGTATTGTTGCAGCAGAAGATTGGGTTCCAAGAGCTGTCATATATGCAGGCAACATTGTAACGAGCAGCTTGAAAGGATTTTTCTTTACAATTGCTCCTGTTATTATAAATTGGATTAGAAGCAATGAAACATGTAGTACAAATATTATGGCTATAACTTTAATGAAAAGTTTCATAATGGCACCTGCCTGACCTTCTGCACCAATCTGAAGGAATATTCCAAATACATACAGTGGCAATAATGGGATAATTACACCAGAAATTACTTTGTTTATCATATCTCTGAATTCAACCAATCCTGCTGTAAGCTTGTCACCTTTAATTGCGCATAATCCAAGTCCAAGTACAAATGCAAGTACAAGAGCAGAGGTGACACTCATTACTGGAGGCATATCTACTGTAAAATATGGAATAATTTTGTTTGCTTGAGCAATATTTTGTGTCAGTCCTGCCGAGGAATCCAGTACTAGAGGATATGAAAAATCACAGGCAAAATAAGAGAAGAATCCTGCAAATAATGTTGATCCATATGCAATGGCAGCTGTAATTGCCAGAAGCTTACCGGCTCCATTTCCCAATTCAGCAATACCGGGAGCAACAAGGCCTAGTATTATAAGAGGAATTGTAAAACCAAGGAAGTTGCCAAAAATTCCGTTTATTGTTACAAATATCCTGTTAAGGAAATCCGGGAAAAAAAACGAACATGCAATACCAAGAGCAATGGCTATTGCAACTTTGGCAAGTAAAGGAAGATTCTTAATTTTATTTATCATAGTTCTGTATTTTATTTCTTTTGAACTATAAAAGTAATAATTTTGTAAAACATACAGAAATATACAAACACTAAATAAAAGCTATGAATAAATTTCCAAGAATTTTGAGAATAACTGTTGCCACAATTGTATTCATCATAATAACATGCGGTTTCCTGAATATGAGTGGAGGTAATGCTCTTTCACAAGCTTTGTTGAGAACACAGTTTGTACCTGCTCTTGTATCCATGTTTACCGGCTCTGCACTTGCATTGGCTATTCTTGTTCTGACTACTTTACTTTTTGGAAGAGTGTATTGCTCTTTCTTATGCCCTCTTGGCATCTGGCAGGATATAATAATCAGAATTTCAGATTTTACAAAAAAAAGGGCCAATGGGGGCAAATCTCCCAAGAGGGAGTTTAAAAAACCCCATAACTTATTAAGATATACTATTCTTGTATTGTCGGGAGCAGCTTTTGCTGCTGGGCTTACCTATCCATTGGCATTACTTGATCCATATTCAAATTATGGCCGAATAGTTGTTAATGTGTTCGGTTCTGTGGAAACTCTCATAAACAATATACTTTCCGGCATATTCCCATCAAGTTTCTATACACAACAGTATTCGGCATTGGGAACACATGCATTTATATGGGCTATTATCTTCTTTATGATTGTTACTGTTTTCAGTATCTTTAAAGGGAGACTGTACTGCAATACAATTTGTCCTGTAGGTTCTCTGCTTGGCCTTTTGAGTGGCATCTCATTATTCAAACCTGCCATCAACAAAGATATGTGTGTAAAATGTGGCCAATGTGCAAGGAAATGTAAGAGCAATTGTATTAACTTGGATACAAAAGAAATAGATGCTACAAGGTGTGTTGCTTGTTATGACTGTATAGTTTCTTGTAAAAGAGGAGGTGTAAAACTAGTTACAACGTGGCATAAAAACAATAAGAAAGAATTCGGCAGAGATATAGAGAGCAAAGAAAGAAGAAATGCCATTATAGCAATGGGTGGTTTTGCAGCAGCACTTGCTGTGAGAAAATTACATATTTCAAATGCCATTAATCCCGACAGCTCTTCTTCTGCTACTCCATCACAGCCAATAATGCCTCCAGGTGCAAGGAATCTTGTAGCATTCAAAGATAATTGTACTGCATGTCATGCTTGTGTGGCAGCTTGTCCAAACAACATAATTAAACCGGCTTCATTTGAATATGGTCTTGATGGTATAATGCTTCCAACACTTAAATATGACAGAAAATATTGTTCTTATGAGTGCAATATCTGTTCACAAACCTGTCCTCACGGAGCTTTGGAGCATATTTCATTAGAGGAAAAACAAAAAACTCAGATTGCATTGGCTGTATATGACCCATCATTGTGTGTAATTATACAGGATGGTGTAAATTGTGGAGCCTGTTCTCGCAGTTGCCCTGCTGGAGCTATTGAAATGAAAGAAAATCCGGTTGTTTCCGGCCAGTTCCTTCCTAGTGTCAATCCATCGTTGTGCATAGGTTGTGGAGCCTGTGAGTATGCATGTCCTGCAATCCCTAAAGCAATTACAGTAAAAGGAAAAGTAGTACAGACCATTGCCTGAATACAAAAAGTAACATATAAAAAATAAAAGCTCTGACAAAACTGTCAGAGCTTTTGTTTTTTAGAGTTTGAATTTTATTTTCGCATTTTGCATTCAGCAGCTTTAAGGGTATTTACCATCAAAGATACTATTGTCATTGGACCAACTCCTCCCGGAACTGGTGTAATATATGATGCTTTAGGAGCAACGGTTTCAAAATCAACATCACCAAGTAATCTGTAGCCGCTTTTTTTAGTATTGTCTGCTACCCTGGTAATTCCTACGTCAACGATAACAGCTCCTTCTCTAACCATATCACCTTTAACAAAACCAGGAGATCCCAATGCAGCTATTATGATATCTGCCTGTTTTGTAAAGAATTCAATATTTTTTGTATGGCTATGACAAATTGTAACTGTACAGTCACCCGGATCATCCTTCAAAGAAAGAAGATTTGCCAAAGGTCTTCCTACAATATTGCTTCTACCAATAATTACACAATGTTTGCCTTTTGTCTCAATACCATATTCAGATAAAAGTCTTAGTATGCCATAAGGTGTTGCGGGAAGGAATGTAGGTAGTCCGAGTGTCATTTTTCCCACATTCTCAGGATGGAATCCATCCACATCCTTACATGGGTCTATTGCATTGATAACTGCATCTTCATCAAGATGTCCCGGTAGAGGCAACTGTACTATAAGACCGTCAATATCGTCATTATTGTTAATTTCTTTAATAATGTCAATCAGCTCATCTTGAGTGATTTCTGCTGGAAATCTGTGAAGAGTGGATTTAAATCCTACTTGGGAGCAGGCTCTCTCTTTATGTCCTACATATGTTTGGCTTGCACCGTCATTTCCAACCAAAATGGCAGCAAGATGAGGTCTTTTTCCCCCATTTGCTACTCTATCTTTAACCATTTGGGCAATTTCAAGTTTTATTTTGTCTGAAGTTGCCTTTCCGTCCAATATTACCATATTAAAAATTTTTATTGGATTATCTTCTTCTCATTCCTTGCATTGCCCTCATGGCACCCATAGCTTTGTTTTTAACTCCGCCACCTGCCATCATCTTCATTACTTTACGTGTATCTTCAAATTGTTTGAGCAATCTGTTAACCTCTACAATTGTTGTTCCGCTACCGTCTGCAATTCTTTTCCTTCTGCTTCCATTAATTACATGAGGATTGTTTCTCTCATATGGAGTCATTGACTGGATAATAGCTTCTACCCCTTTGAATGCAGAGTTGTCAATATCTACATCTCTCAATGCTTTACCCACTCCTGGCAACATTGATGCAAGATCTTTAATGTTACCCATCTTTTTAATCTGTTGGATTTGGTCATAGAAATCTGAAAGGGTAAACTGGTCTTTAATCAGTTTTTTCTGTAATTTCTTTGCCTCTTCCTCGTCAAACTGCTCTTGTGCTTTCTCTACCAAAGATACAACGTCTCCCATACCAAGAATACGGTCTGCAATACGTTTTGGATGGAAAACATCCAATGCCTCCATCTTCTCTCCGGCACTTATGAATTTGATTGGCTTGTTTACTACTGCCTTGATTGAAAGCGCAGCACCACCGCCGGTATCACCATCCAGTTTTGTAAGCACAACGCCGTCAAAGTCTAGTCTGTCATTGAATGCTTTAGCTGTTTCAACAGCATCCTGACCAGTCATTGAGTCTACAACAAACAATGTCTCAGTAGGATTGATTGCATTCTTTATTGCGGCTATTTCATCCATCATCTGCTCATCTACAGCAAGACGGCCGGCTGTATCCACAATTACCAGAGAATATCCCTCTGCTTTAGCTCTGGCAATGGCGTTTTTGGCAATTGAAACAGGATCCTTTGAGCCCTCCTCAGTATAAACAGTAACTCCAATTTGCTCACCAAGGACTTTCAGCTGGTCAATAGCAGCTGGCCTGTAAACATCACCTGCAACTAAAAGTACTTTTTTGCCTCTTTTGGTTTTACAGTTAAGAGCCAATTTCCCAGAGAAGGTTGTTTTACCTGAACCCTGTAGACCTGCAACTAAAACAATACCAGGTTCTCCTTTTATATTGATATCAGTCGCCTCGGTACCCATAAGTCTTGTCAACTCATCATGTACTATTTTAACCATCATCTGGCTAGGCTTTACAGCCTTAAGTACATCTTGTCCAAGGGCTATCTTTTTAACATCATCACAAAAAGTCTTTGCTATCTTATAGCTGACGTCTGCATCTAACAAAGCTTTTCTTACATCCTTAAGTGTCTCGGCAACATTTATCTCAGTAATTTTACCCTCACCTTTAAGGAGCTTGAATGAACTCTCTAACCTGTCTATTAAATTTTCAAACATATATCCTCAATATCTTTAATAATTAAGATATGTTTCAAGCAGAGAAGCACCATTGTCGTTTACCACTGAAAACAAATGATATTTTACCAATTCATTGTGGTAGTCTGATGTTCTGTTGAAATACTTGAAACTCCCCTCCCATCTATAGAAAAGCTCTATAGCAGAAGTATAGAAAAGAGCAGAGTAATCCTTATTGAGATTATTTCTGTAAAGATTCTCGCTTATACCTCTTTCCAAATTTTCTCTAATCAGTTTTGAATAAAAGCCCATTCTGTCTGTGAAAGCAAAAATTTCCGGACTTGAATGGTAAATGGAAATGTCTCTTAGCAATGTTGTGCCCAATTTGGACATTTCATTACTAATGATTAGTGAAACATTCATAAATGCTATGATAGCATTGTCACTGCTCTGGGCAGATATCTGAATTTTTTTGTCCAGTTCTGAATAAAAATAATTCACAACTGTCTGTATAAGTTCATTTTTTGACACAAAATTATTGTACAGAGTCTTTTTTGTTAGTCCAATTTCTTGGGCTATCTGCTCCATATTGAGCATTAGCCCCTTACTCTTGAACAGTTCAAAGACCTGTACAATATATTTATCTTTAGAACTTACTCTAGGCATATATTATAGCTCGTCTGAATAGTATGCTTTTGCAATATCTCTCTGGTTATAGTTCATTGCCATAACCTGACCGTAAGCGCCGGCTGTATGTAGTGCAATAATATCACCTCTATTTGTTACAGGAAGCATGATGTTCTTGCCAAATTGGTCGCTACTCTCGCAAACAGGACCTACAACATCATATCTCATCTTACGGCTATATTTTGATGTCAAGTTCTCAATTGCGTGGTTTGCCTGGTACAAAGCAGGACGGATAAGGTCATTCATACCTGCGTCAAGAATGGCAAATTTCTTTTTCTGACCAACTTTAACATAAAGAACTCTTGAAATCAAGTGACCACACTGTGCAACGATTGCTCTACCTGGCTCAAAGTGAACATTCTGGCCTGGAGCTACGATAAGGTTCTCGTTGATAAGCTTGAAGTACTCCTCAAAACTTGCAATTGGATTCTCGTTAGGATTTACATAATCAACGCCAAGACCACCACCAAGATTAAGGTTAGGAATGTTCATTCCTCTGTCAGTAAACCATTTCTGCAACTCAGCAACTCTTTCACACAAAGTCTTGAATACTCCAAGGTCCAAAATCTGTGAACCTACATGGAAGTGAAGACCAATCAGCTCCACATTTTTGCACTCTTTGAACAAGTTTGCAAAATCCTCAAACATCCAAGGGCTCACACCAAATTTGTTCTCTTTAAGGCCAGTTGAAATATATTTGTGTGTATGAGCGTCAATATCAGGGTTGATACGCAAAGCAATCTTAGCAACTTTACCCATACCTGCTGCAAGGTCATTGATAACTTTAACCTCAGGAACTGACTCGCAGTTGAAGCTGAAGATACCTGCATTAAGTGCTGTCTTGATCTCTTTGTCAGATTTGCCGACACCTGCATATACTACATTCTCTGCACCAAAACCGGATTTGATAGCCAATGCAACCTCATTGCCGCTAACACAGTCAGCTCCAAGGCCTGCATTTTTAATCATCTCAAGAATTCTTGGATTTGCATTTGCTTTAAGTGCAAAATGCGCATGGTAACCATATTTTTTAATTTGGGAAGTGTAGATATCCAAAGTTTTTTTCAACAACTCCATGTCATAGTAGTAAAAAGGAGTCTCAATGCTCTGGAATGCCTGAATAGCAGATGCTGTAATCATATTGATTTATTTTATTTGTTAATTTAAATATCGAGCAATTAATGTGCAAAAATAAGAAAAAATACTAAACTTCAATTCAACTGAGAATAAAAAAAGGGCCCTTGTGGACCCTAATATTATTGTTTTTGAATTTTATCTGTTACAGTGTTGCTCTCTTAACAAGTCGAGAACTGTTTTTACCGGATTGAAAGTAATTAGAGGAGTTTCTACAAACTGGGTATTCCAATCACTCATTGCACCGTTCCATAAACCTGGAAGCTCTTGAGCTTTAAGTGCTCTACCCTGGAAACTTTTCTCTGATATGAAGCCGGTTTGAGGATCTGTATGCTCCAACAGATTATATTTTTCTCCTTTGTAGTTCTTTACTGCACAAACCAGATCAACAGGGTTGAAATGGGTTGCTCCCTGCATTGCGTTATATGCCTGAGGATTGTTTTTGTCAATCTGAGCAGCCTCAAGAATCTGTAAAGAAGTTGTGCCGTCAGTTCCCATAATTACATAAGGACCGCCACCTGGCTCACCCTCATTCTTAACCATTCCGCAAACCCTTACAGGACGGTCAAGTTTTGTACGCAAAACCTTAACAAATTCAGCTGCAGGCATCTGAGGAACTGAAACACAGAACTCATCCTCCAAGAAAGCCTTAATCTCAGCTGCAAGCTCTGCAGAAATGTCATCATTAGCCTCATCCATCTGTTTGAGATAACTGAACACTTTCTCCTGGAGCTCTGTAGCCTTTCCAACAAGGATTTTCTTCCAACGGATGGTTTCATCCAACAATGACTCCTTAACAACATTGTCAATATTCTTAATTACTAGAACGTCGGCATCAATATCGTTAAGGTTTGCTAGCAAAGCACCGTGTCCACCCGGGCGGAACAATAGGGAACCGTCGTCTTTGGTGAAAGGATTATTGTCCATATCTACAGCAACAATATCAGTTGAAGGTTGCTGGTTGGTAAATGTTACATGATATTTACAATTGAATCTTTTCTCATATTTCTCCTTAACTTGAGCATAAAGATCTTCAAATCCTTTTTGATGTTCAACAGAAACTGTTACCACCATCCTTACGTCACCATTTGCATCCTTAGCATACAAAGCGCCCTCTACAAGATGCTCCTCAAACGGAGTCCTGTTCTCATTTTCATATTTATGGAACTGGATAAGACCTTTTGGCATTGAACCATAGTTCCATGCATTTGCGTATAGTGTAAGGTTAAGTATATTCTGTGCATCAAAGAAAGGGAACAAAGAGATATTCTCAACAAATTTGGCTGCAGGAGAACCCTCTTTCAGCTTTTCACCTGCTTTAAGTGCATCAGCTGCCTCAAACAAATCTTTGAACATTCTGGTAGCTGCACCACTTGCAGGTACAAATTTGCATACATTGCCTTTGTACCCTTCTGCAACAGCGATATATTTAGCCTGCTCATCCTCTGAAAGTACTTTAATACCTTTAGCCGGTGTAGCAGCAGCCTCAATGGTAAGATAAGGGAAACCAGTCTCAAAGTTCTTCAACTGAGTCTCAAAAGTCTCTGCAGAGATGCCACGTGCATCAATCTGCGTTTTCAAATGTTCAGATAACATAAAATTCTCTCCTGTATTTAAAATTTGATCTTAATAATTCAAAATCCTGCGGATTCTCCTTCAAGTCCGCACAATTTCCAAAGATAGGGAAAATATTTGATAAATATTCACTTATCTCCTCTTTACTTTTCCCAGCCTTACTGAAGAAATTATTGTTCTTTTCAGCTGGCACTATTGAAAAATCCTTTAGCCTTTCAATGCCAAAATGGGCAGCAACAGCTTTTACAGCCATAGTAGTACCATTGACTTTACCCTCATAGGAATAACCGGCAATATGAGGAGTTGCAATGTCTGCAATGGCAAGCAATTCAGGATTAATCTGTGGTTCACCATTCCATACATCAATTATTATTCCCGACAATTTATCTTTATTCTCCAACAAGGCACCCTCATCCACAACTTCTCCCCTTGAGGAATTGATGAAAACTGCACCATCCTTCATCCTTTTGAAAAAAATCTCATCTGCAAGCCCCCGGCTGCCATCATGCAAGTTTACATGCAAAGTGACTATATCTGCATTTTCAAGGAGGTAATCCAATGAATAATAATCCTTGAAATCCTTTAACTGCTCTTTCACAGGATCACATCTGAGTACTTCAAAACCCATATATTCACCCATATTGGCCACTTTGGAACCTACATTTCCAACTCCGATAACGCCCAACACAAGTTTCTTTCCATCCGGTGCAAGCGTTGAAATTCCGTCGGGAAGAAAATAGCCTTTTTTAGTGGAAAGGGCATATAATGAAGTGTATACATACTGCATTACTCCACCTGAATTGCATCCGGCAGCATTGGCAACCTCCACTCCTGAATCTTTACAGTATTCAAGGTCAATATGGTCCATACCTATAGTTGCCGTTGCAATGAACTTCACACTTGAACCTTCAAGCAATGCTGAATTGCATTTGGTACGAGTCCTTATCACAAGGGCATCTGCACCTGCAACAACACTTCTGTCAATATCTTTTCCGGAAAGATATACTACCTCTGCATAGGGTTCAAATACTCCTTTGATGAAAGGGATATCCTTATCTACAATAATCTTCATCCGCTAAAAAGTCATTTTTACGCTAAAGCTTGACTTGCCTTCAACTTTGCCTTGGATATAGCACACTGTCCCCTCTTCCGTATTCTCAATTACCCTGTACAGGTCAACGCTCTGGCCGGGCAAAACTTCAGAATCAAAATTTACAAGAAGCTCATTTACCTTATTGTTCTTTACAAATTCATATTCAAGAGCATCCAGTGCCCAGACAACATATTTTACGTTGTTTACATGGCCATTTGTGTCAATGTCACTCCATACAACCTTATGGGTGTGGACAAGTTCAGGTTCAATACCTTTTGGAAGTGACACTTTCTCTGCCTGCTCCTCAATGGCATGTCCCATCCTGAGGTTGTCAAAATTCTCTGCAAGCTCTGAATTCCTCACCATTCGTCGGGAAACAAGGTCTATTATTACCCATGAGGTTGTAGCTGAAACAAGGATATTGCCGTTTGGATCTTCCAAAAGGAAATCTCTTAGATAAAAGATCCTGTTTGCACCTTTGTGCCAGGTCTTCAGATTTATTCTGTCTCTCCATTTAGGATAGTTGTGGAAATGCAGTTTTACCCTTGAAAGGACCCATGCTGTATTTGATGAAATCATGTTGTCATAGCCAAAGCCCAGATTTTCGGCATCTCTTCCTGCTGCCTCCTGCATCATGTCCAACATTGCAGCCGGTTTGAGGAAGTGGTTTGCATTGGCTTCATAACATGTTACTGTACGCTCTTCTGAATATTTTTCTCTCATTCTAATCCACTTTTTTCAATCTTACAAAGTTAGCAAAATACCTAATATTTAGTAGAAATAAATTTTCCAATATTCCCGATAACTCTTACCTTTGCGCCCCGTATGAAAAACCTGTTCACATATTTGAGGATTATACTTGCTGTTTACATAGCAAGCTACTTTGTGCTGAACCCGGTATTTCTTCATACCCATGAGATAGATGGTGAGAGCATAGTCCATTCACACCCTGTCAAAGGAACCTCACATACAGCTTCAGCTGCAAAAATCATCAAATACTTCAATGCCACCCAGCTTATAGAGGCCGAGTATTTTGAACATATAGTCTCACTTGATTTTCTTATATGTGAGATATATACTGCATTTGTAGAATATGGCGGGTATACTCCCATTTTTTCAAAAGGACAGAGAGCACCTCCTGTAATGTAATTGTATTCAAATCTTTTATTGCGCACTTATAATGCGCACTCTACACACGCACAATTACATCACTTTCAAAACCTTTAAAATGAAAAAATTATTCATGGCATTGCTGGCTGTGCTGGCTGTGTCTGCTATCTATGCACAGGATCCTCACATCATAGGACACGTCATTGACGCAAAAACAAATGAACATCTTCCTTATGTTTCAATTAGCCTTGTAGGAACAACATATGTAACTATGACTGATGGAACAGGTCATTATAAACTTACAAATATTCCTGAGGGCGAGTACCAGATCCAGGCCTCGTTTGTCGGTTATATTACACAGACAAAAAAAGTTACAGTTAAAGACAGAAGTACAATCAATATAAGTTTCCATATTGAGGAAGATGCGCTGCTTCTTGAGCAGGTAGTTGTTACCGGTAACCGTAATGAGACAAAGAAAAAGCACAGTGCAACCCTTGTAAATGTTGTAAACAGAGAGATATTTGACCTTGTCAGTGCTTCTTCACTTGCCGACGGATTGAATTTCCAGCCAGGTGTAAGAGTTGAGAACGACTGTCAGAACTGTGGATTTACCCAAGTAAGGATCAATGGGCTGGATGGTCATTATTCTCAGATATTGATGAACTCAAAACCAGTATTTTCAGCTCTTGCAGGAGTTTATGGTCTTGAGCATATCCCAGCTACAATGATAGACAGAGTTGAAGTAATGCGTGGCGGCGGCTCTGCACTGTTCGGTTCTTCTGCAATTGGCGGTACTATCAACATCATTACAAAGGACCCTGTAATGAACTCAGCTGAGGTTGCACATACTTTCACTTCCATTGGAATGAGCGGTTCATTTGACAATAATACAACAGCTAATGCATCAGTTGTCAACGGTAATGGAAAAGCTGGATTGTTCATTTACGGCCAGAACAGAAAAAAGGACGATTATGACCATAACGGGGACGGATTTTGTGAGATTGGAACTGTCAATGCACAAACTTTGGGAATCAATACATTCTTCAATTTGTCAGACAATTCCAAAATTAGAGCTGAATATAGCAATACAAACGAATTCAGACGTGGTGGTGACCAAATGGACAGACCTCCACATCAGGCAATGATTGCTGAGCAGACAGACCATAATATAAATTCAGGAAGTATTACATATGAATTGTGGTCAAAGGACTACAAGAAGAAATTCAATCTGTATACAGCAATCAGAGATACAAAACGTGACAGTTACTATGGAAGCTACCAGGATCCCAACGCGTATGGCAGTACACATGACATTGTAGCGGTAGCAGGTACACAATATGTACATTCATTCACTAAACTTTGGTTTATGCCGTCAGAACTTACAGGTGGTCTTGAGTTCAACCATAATTATCTGAATGATGTTACAATTGGTTATGACCATAATGTAACCCAAAAGATCAACATATATTCAGCTTATTTGCAAAATGAGTGGAGAAGTGACAAATGGGGATTTCTTATTGGAGCCAGATTGGACAAACACTCATTGATAGACCACGTAATTGCTTCACCGAGAGCAAATATCAGATACAACCCTTCTGACAAGCTTAACTTCAGACTTTCATATTCTACCGGATTCCGCGCACCTCAGGCATTTGATGAGGATTTTCATATTGCCATTGTAGGTGGAGAGAGAGTTGTTACTGTTCTTGCAGATGACCTCAAACAGGAGAGTTCAAACAGTTTCAGTTTTTCTACAGACTGGTACCATACATTTGGAACAGTACAGACCAATATCATGCTTGAGCTGTTCCACACAGACCTCAAGGATGTATTTACAATAAGAATGCTTGACGAATTTGATGCCAAAGGGAATCAGGTTCAGGAGAGATACAATGGTTCAGGAGCTACAGTATCAGGTATGAACCTTGAGGGTAAAGCTGTATTCAGCAAGGCATTTATGCTTCAGGCTGGTCTGACTTGCCAGAAGAGCCTTTATAAAGAGCCTGCAGAGTGGAGTGAGAACCCAGATGTACCTGCAGTTACCAGAATGTTCCGTACACCGGACCTTTACGGTTATTTTACACTACAGTACACTCCTACCAAGAAATTCAATCTTTCACTTACCGGTACTTATTCCGGAAGTATGCTGGTACCACATATGGAGAGTTCAGGAACCGACATTGACATTGCTGTTGAAACTCCGTCATTCTTTGATGCAAACCTTAAGGCATCCAAGGAGTTCCAGATATTTCCTGGTGTAAACATGGAACTTAACTGCGGAATAATGAATATCCTCAATTCATTCCAGAAAGATTTTGATACAGGTGCAGACAGAGATTCTGGATATATCTATGGCCCTATGATGCCTCGAAGCCTTTATTTTGGAGTAAAAATGAGCCTTTAATAAACAAAAGGGAATACACATTTGTATTCCCTTTCTCTTTACTTCAATATCAGTTTTGTTACATAATTCCCGCTGAGCATCCTGTTCATCTGTGCAATGATGTCATCTTTTCTGTAATAGAGCTGTGTCCTGACAATTGATGAACTTATTGTACAATAAAGAATACCATCCTTAAAGAATTTGTTAGTGGTTGCCCTGGTTCCTGCATCACCGACAATCAGATCCCAAACCTTAAATATCTTTACTCTAAGAAGTCCGTCTTCCAGCTGGGCCTCCTTTATATATTCCTGTATAATTGCAGAAATCAACTGGGTATTCTCTCTCTTCATTCCATACTATATATTATAATGATGTATATACACCACCTGACACGTCAAATGAACGGCATTCATTGGTAAATCTCTCAACAATGGCAGCCATACGCACTTTATTGCTGTCAGAAATGAAAATTTGCCCAAAATGGTCACCTGCAACCAGACTTAGCAGATACTCCACCCTCTGCATATCCAATTTGTCAAAAACATCATCAAGGAGCAGAATTGGGGCAACACCATGAAGCTGTTTCATTATGTCAAACTGGGCAAGTTTAAGTGCTACAAGAAAGCTTTTCTGCTGGCCTTGTGACCCGCATTTCTTCAGTGGCATTCCGTTAAGGGTAAAATCAACATCATCCTTATGTATACCTTGTGAAGTAAATTTGAGAAATGAATCTTTCTCCCTGTTTGAAGCAAGGATCTCTTCCAATGAACCCTCCTGCAGATCTGATATGTACTGCAATTTTACAACTTCCTTGTTCCCGCTCAGTGCTGCGTAGTACCCATAAACCTTCTCCTCAAGACTTCTGCACAGATCATCCCTTTTTCTGTATATATAATCTGCATGAACTGACATCTGCATATCAATGGTTTCAAGCAGCTCCCAGGAAATTGAACCCATTTTAAGAAGCTTGTTCCTCTGTAGCAGCAGCTGGTTGTATGATTGCATTCTCCTGAGATATTCCTTGTCAATCTGTGAAAGGATAAGTGTAAGGAATTTACGTCTCTCCTCTCCAGAACCATTCACTAATGATGTATCTGCAGGAGATACCATTACAATTGGATAAAGCCCAATATGCTCAGAAATTTTCTTGTATGCCTTGCTGTTTTTCTTTACAACCTTCTCCCCTTCCCTTCTTATTCCAATACTTATTGAATCCTCAGTATTGTCATCCAAAACATAAGTTCCATTTACTACAGTAGAATCTTTACCGAATGTAAAAGTATAGGCATCTGTACTAGAAAAGAAACTCTTTGTCATTGACAAATAGTATATGGCATCCAGCAAATTGGTTTTACCCTCTCCATTATTGCCGGAAATACAGTTTATCTTCCTTGAAAAATCAAGCTGGGCCTGCCCAATATTCTTAAAATCTGTAACGTATATTTTCTTAAGATACATCTTCTCACTCTCTATTATTGCACAAATTTAATTATATCCTTCTACAAATCCTCTAATCCACCCTTATTTACCAAAGATAATAAAATAGGGAAAAAACTGCAAAATAAACTTTGTGATTTATTAAAATATTGTAAATTTGCAGCCTGCTAAAAATATGCTTATAAAAATCTAACAAATATGTCAACTAAAAACACAAATCTTGAGCCTGAGGTTAATGTAACCGAGGCAATTTCTAAGACTGAGAAATTTTTTGAGACCTACAAGAAGCACATTGTTTATGGTGCTGCAGGTATCATTGCTGTTGTTGCAGCTGTACTTTTGTATCACAATTTTGTAACTCTTCCTGCACAGCAGGAGGCTATGGCCCAGACTTTCACTGCTGAGCAGTATTTCCGTAACGGAGAGTTTGAGAAAGCTCTTAATGGTGACGGTAATGCTCTTGGTTTCAATGAGATTATAAATGAGTACGGTACAAAATCAGGTGAGGCAGTATACTTTTATGCTGGTGTTTGTAATCTTCAGCTTGGAAACTATGCAGATGCTATCAGCAACCTTAAGAAATATAATGGCAAAGATGAGATTATAGCTGCAAGAGCTATTGCATGCATTGGTGATGCTTATGCTGCGCAAGGTGACTATAAGTCAGCTTTGAGCAACTATAAGGCTGCAGCAGCTGCTGCTGACAACATTTTTGCTGCAAATTATCTTCTTAAAGCCGGTATCATGTGTGAGGAAATGGGCAACACTGCTGAGGCATTGACTTGCTACAATCAGATTAAAGACAAATACGCACAGTCTCCTGAGGGTATTGAGATTAATAAATACATTTCCAGAATTGAGAATGCTAAATAATTGATACAATGGGAAGAGCGTTTGAGTTTAGAAAAGAGAGAAAGATGAAACGTTGGGGCAATATGGCCCGCGTTTTTACAAGACTTGGTAAAGAGATCACCATTTGCGCTAAATCTGGCGGACCGGATCCTGATACTAACCCTAGATTGCGTACTCTTATTCAGACTGCAAAGAGTGAGAATATGCCTAAAGACAATATTGACAGGGCAATTAAACGTGCAGTTGAGAAAGACACAGCTGATTATAAGGAAATTGTATACGAAGGTTATGCACCTCACGGAATTGCTGTTCTTGTTGAGACTGCTACTGACAACAATAATAGAACTGTTGCCAATGTCAGAAGCTACTTCAATAAATTTGGCGGCTCCCTAGGTACATCAGGTAGTGTAGATTTCATGTTTGAGCGCAAGTGTGTATTCAATGTTGTGAATAAAGAGGGATTGGATATGGAAGAACTTGAGCTTGAAATGATTGATTATGGTGTTGATGAGATATTCCGTGATGAAGAGGAAAATGTAATTACCATTTATGGTGCATTTGAATCATTTGGTGATATTCAGAAATACCTCGAGGCAAACTCATTTGAGATTAAATCAGGACAGTTTGAAAGAATTCCAACTTCTGAGCCTAAAAAACTTACAGCTGAGCAGAAAGCAGATGTTGATAAACTTCTTGCAAAACTTGAGGAGGATGATGATGTACAGAATGTATATCATACAATGGATATGTCTGAATAACAAAATAACAGCCTATTTAAGAATGCCGTATAGATAATATCTGTGCGGCATTTTTTTTTGCCTTTGGGCCTGCTAAATTAATTCACTTTTTTTATGGAAAAGGTTTTAATATTTACTACATTTGTACGATAATATGCACATATTCTAACAATTTAATACATAATTGATATGCAACTAACACATATTGAGCACATTGGTATTGCAGTTAAATCTTTGGAGACTGCTATTCCTTACTATGAGGAGAAACTTGGTCTTAAATGCTATGCTATTGAGGAAGTAGCTGACCAGAAAGTTAAAACCGCATTCTTTAAAATTGGCCAGACAAAAATTGAGCTTCTAGAGAGCACATCTCCAGAGGGTACAATTGCTAAATTTATTGAGAAAAAAGGCGAGGGTGTACACCATATTGCATTTGCAACCGATGGCGTTCAGAAATCTCTTGACGAGCTTGCAGCAAAAGAAGTACAGCTTATTGACAAAGCTCCAAGAAAAGGTGCAGAGGGCTTGAACATTGCTTTCTTGCATCCAAAATCAACTTGCGGCGTTCTTACCGAGCTTTGCGAGGATCCTTCAAAAATGTAATTAATTTCAACTTAACATAAAAAATTAAAAATGAGCCATCAACTTGAACAAGTAAAAGCGCTTATTTCTCTACGTGAGAAAGCGCGTATTGGCGGAGGTCAAAAAAGAATTGACTCACAGCACGAAAAAGGCAAATATACTGCTCGTGAAAGAATCAACATGCTTCTTGATGAGGGAAGCTTTGAGGAGTTTGATATGTTTGTAACTCACCGTTGTACAAACTTCGGTATGGAGAAAAACGTATTCCTTGGTGACGGTGTTGTAACCGGTAGAGGTACAATCGACGGCCGTATGGTTTATGTTTTCGCTCAGGACTTTACTGTATTCGGTGGTTCTCTTTCTGAGAGCTTTGCAATGAAGATCTGTAAAGTAATGGACAAAGGTATGACTATGGGTGCTCCAGTTATCGGTCTTAACGACTCAGGTGGAGCCCGTATCCAGGAGGGTGTAAACGCTCTTGCAGGTTATACTGAGATTTTCCAGAGAAATATCCTTGCATCAGGTGTTATTCCTCAAATCTCTGCAATCTTTGGTCCTTGTGCAGGTGGTGCTGTATATTCTCCAGCTCTAACTGACTTCAACATCATGACCAGAGGTACCAGCTATATGTTCTTGACTGGTCCAAAAGTAGTAAAATCAGTAACTGGAGAGGATGTTACCCAAGAGCAGCTAGGTGGTGCAAGCGTACACGCTTCTAAGAGTGGCGTTGCACACTTTGCAGTTGACACTGAGGTAGAGGGTCTTGAGGTAATTAAAGCTCTATTGAGCTATATTCCTCAGAACAACCTTGAGGAGGCTCCATATGTTGAAACTACTGATCCTATTGACAGACTTGAGGATTCACTTAACGAGATTATCCCACACGATCCTAACAAACCATACGATGTATATGAGGTAATTGGTGCTATTGTTGACGATGGCAAATTCCTTGAGGTACACAAAGATTATGCTAAGAACATTGTAGTTGGTTTCGCTCGTTTCAACGGTCAGTCTGTTGGTATCGTTGCTAACCAGCCTAAAGCTCTTGCTGGTGTTCTTGACAATAACTCTTCTAGAAAAGCTGCACGTTTCGTACGTTTCTGCGACGCTTTCAACATTCCATTGGTAACCCTAGTTGATGTTCCTGGTTTCTTGCCTGGTACACAGCAGGAGTACGGCGGAATTATTCTTCACGGTGCTAAACTTCTTTATGCTTATGGTGAGGCTACTGTTCCAAAAGTTACAGTTGTTCTTAGAAAAGCATACGGTGGTGCATACTGTGTGATGAGTTCTAAACATCTACGTGGTGACATCAATTACTCATGGCCTACTGGTGAGATTGCTGTAATGGGTCCTTCTGGAGCTATTGAGGTTCTTTACGGTAAAGAGATGAAAGAGGCTGCAGATCCTAAAGCATTCGCTAAAGAGAAAGAACAGGAGTACAGAGATGCATTCGCAAATCCTTACAATGCTGCAAAATATGGT
>JAZTYE010000085.1:0-26581 GCA_045636765.1 Candidatus Egerieisoma sp. | reverse complement strand
GGAAGCACACTTAGCCCGGATGAGCTTATCAACCCTAAATCTGTAATTAGCGGCGGCGAGCTTGTAAAGAAACCTACAAAACACTGGTACTTGCCTTTGGACCAGTATGAGGGATGGCTTAAAGAGTGGATCCTTGAGGGGCACAAAGAGTGGAAAACCAATGTTTACGGACAGTGCAAGAGCTGGATTGACGGAGGTCTTCAGCCAAGAGCCGTTAGCCGTGACTTGGATTGGGGTGTTCCAGTGCCTGTAGAGGGTGCAGAGGGAAAAGTGCTTTATGTCTGGTTTGATGCCCCTATCGGTTATATTTCAAACACAATTGAACTTCTTCCAAATGAGTGGGAGAAATGGTGGAAGAGCGAGGATACCAAAATGGTACACTTTATTGGAAAAGACAACATTGTGTTCCACTGTATAGTGTTCCCTTCTATGCTTAAGGCCCATGGTGACGGATTTATCCTTCCAGAGAATGTCCCTGCAAACGAGTTCCTTAACCTTGAGGGTGACAAGATCTCTACCTCAAGAAACTGGGCTGTATGGTTGCATGAATATCTTGTAGATTTCCCTGGCAAACAGGATGTACTAAGATATGTACTTTGCGCTAACGCACCTGAAACCAAAGACAATGACTTTACCTGGAAAGATTTCCAGACCCGCAATAACAGCGAGCTTGTAGCAATCTACGGCAACTTTGTAAACCGTGCAATTGTCCTTACCCACAAATACTTTGAGGGTAAAGTTCCTGCAGTTGGAGCTTTGACAGATGTAGACAAGGAGGTTCTTGCTGAGATTCCTCAAATTAAAGCTTCGTTGGAGCATAACCTTTCACAGTACAAGTTCCGTGAGGCATTGAAAGATGCAATGAACCTTGCACGTCTTGGAAACAAATACCTTACAGAGACAGAGCCTTGGAAACTTGCCAAGACAGATATGGAGAGGGTTGCTACAATCCTTAACATCTCTTTGCAGTTGTGTGCAAACCTTGCAATTGCATTTGAGCCGTTCTTGCCGTTCTCATCAGAGAAACTTGTAAAGATGCTTAACCTTAACAAGATCTCTTGGAGCGAGTTTGGCGGAAATATCCTTGCAGACAGCCACCAGCTTAACCCAGCAGAGCTTTTGTTTGCCAAAATTGAGGATGCTGAGATTCAGGCACAGATTGACAAGCTTAATGCAACCAAGGCAGCCAACGAGGCCGCTGCCGCAGCTGCTGCAGGCACACCTGCGCCACTTCCACAGAAAGAGGAGTGCACATTTGATGACTTCATGAAGATGGACATCCGCACTGCAACTGTACTTGAGGCTGTAAAAGTACCTAAGACAGACAAGCTTCTGCAACTTACAATTGACACTGGAATTGACACCAGAACAATTGTTTCAGGCATTGCAGAGCACTACACACCGGAGGAGATGGTTGGCAAACAGATCTGTATCCTTGCAAACCTTGCCCCAAGAAAAATAAAGGGTATTGAGAGCCGCGGCATGATCCTTATGGCCAAAGACGAGAGCGGCCGTATGCGTTTTGTTACTCCAGCAGAGGCTGTAGATAACGGAGCTTGTGTAGGATAATCCAAACACATACAATAAAAAAGGGGACCTGAAATTTCAGATCCCCTTTTTTATTCTATAATGTCATAACTATTTTACAAAAGGAACATATCTTGCAGAAAGATCCGGATCAGGCATATCCTTGTCAACTGGGAACATAGGCCTGTTTATTCTCTGGTATGGCAATCCTGCCAAATCCTGGTTCACACCACCAAGAGTAAGGGCCATCATCCAGTCTGCCTGCATATTGTAAAGCTCCGGCTCAAGGTATCCAATCTTAACCATTACTATATCTGCAGTGCGTGGGTTAAGGCCAAGCTTTGTAAACTCATGCTCTTTATGGAAACCTTTCCTTACCTCAGTTACAATTACATCTATACTGCCTACCTTTACAGCAACCTCTGAGTTTACAGGATGCTCATAAATTGCAGTAACAGTACCTTTTAGGCGCACAGGTGGGGCATATCTGTCATCTACTTCTGCTCCTGCAACCATATCTATCTTGCCACCTACACCCACTTCCTTTGCCTTTGCTACAAAGTCTTTATCGGGAATGGAAGCATAAATGAGCTGTGGTCCGTTGGCACTGCGGAACTCCTTGCGGTTAAGGAGCTGGGAAAGAGTCCAGGTTACATCTCCTGCACCGCCCGCAGTAGGATTATCCCCTGTGTCACTTATATAATATGGGCGTTTTGCATCCTTTTTAAGGGCATTTGCAAGGCATTCCTCCAATGTGGTGGTTGGAGCCACAAAATCAAACTGATGGCGTACATCCCAGAAATACTGCGCAATCTCCTGGGCAACCCTGGTTACATTCTCCTTATTGTCACCTGTAGCCATTACTACTGCGTGGTTGCGGGGCTCATCTGCCCATGCGTATCCAATCCAAATTGAGGCATCAATGACACCCTCAACCTCAGATGCGGGATATGTCATTGCATAGAGAGATTTTGCAGGCTCAACTCGGGTTGAAGTCTGTTCGCCAGGGAGAAGGATAGGTACAGGAATCCACACCTTGTGCTCAGGTTTGCCTTTTCCGCTCTCCAATCTCTCAATAAGGATTCTGGCAGCACGCTCACGGCACTCCCATGCATCCTCATGAGGAGCCATACGGTAACAGCTTATCATATCGGAATTTAGGGCAAGATCCCATGACACATTACCATGAAGATCCATAGGGGTGGTTACCACCACGTCATTTCCAATAACCTGGCGGATCCTCTTTAGCATATCACCCTCCGGATCATCAATGCCCACAACGCTCATTGCACCGTGTATATCATACACAAGGCCGTCCAATGGAAGATTGGCCTTAAGGGAATCAAGTATTATCCCAACAAATTTTTCATATGTCTCCCTGGTAACGGCACCGCCCGGTGTAGCCCTTGCAACAAGTGCCGGAACCCATTCTGCCCTATCTCTAAGTGGTTGTCCTTCCCTCAAATAAGGGATCATATCATAAATTTCATCTCCTATTGCAACATTAAAGGCATCCTCACCGCTTCTGGCAGGAGAGAATGTACTTGACTCTATCTTTATTCCTGCAATTGCAATTTTAGGCAATTTCTTTTCCTGGCTGCATGAAACCGCAAGCAGTGCGGCAACTGCAATGATTAATGATTTAAAAAGATATTTTTTCATATTTATATGTATTTATTCTTGTCTGGCAGCCACAATAGTCTGTGCAATTTTTTCAATGGAGCTCTCACTGCGGGTAAAATCTCCGCCCAACACCTCAGGGGTAAATGAAACTCCCTCCCTGTAGACCATATCTGACTGCACAATCTCAGACCCTGAAAAATGAATCTCACTTACCCCCGTAACCTTAAGGATCTCCTTTATATTGCCAGCATTCACACCACCACCCGGCATAATTGAAATTCTCCCTGCAGCAGCCCTGTTCATTTGAGCAAGAATCTCCATTCCCTCATATGAAGTATGTTTTCCTCCCGACGAAAGGACTCTGTCTGCCCCCAAGGATATGACATCCTCCAGCGCAGCCATAATGTTGCAGCTGCGATCTATGGCCCTGTGGAATGTAACAGAAAGGCCATTATGCTTTGCTACGGCAACCATAGCCCTGCAAGCATCCATATCTACATTGCCATAAGGGTCTAAAGCACCTATAACCACCCCGTTTACACCCATCTGTGCACAGGCAATTATATCACGTATCATAACGGCTATTTCATCTGAGTTATAAAGGAAATCTCCCTGGCGAGGACGTATAAGGACATTCACATCTATATTAAGCCTTTTTCTGGCCATCTCAATGAATCCGTAGGAAGGGGTAAGCCCCCCAAGGCTCAAGGCCGAGCAAAGTTCCACCCTGTGGGCTCCGGCCTGCTGCGCATTGAGCGCACTCTGCAGCGATCCGCTGCATATCTCAAATTTAAGCTGCTCCATACCACAAAGTTAATAAACCTTGGTGTAGAAACACAAAAAAGCCACCCAATTTCTTGAGTGGCTTCTGCTCCTGAACTAGGACTTGAACCTAGGACCCTCTGATTAACAGTCAGATGCTCTAACCAACTGAGCTATTCAGGAATTTTGTTGTGCTAGCGTTTGTTTTGCTTAGCGGGTACAAAAGTAGAACAAATTTCCTTATCCTCCAAATTTTTTAGTAAAAAAATTGTAAAAAATTTATCTTTGTCATGTAAAAGAGATGAGAAAAGGTATGGATTTAGGGCAAACATATACACAAATTCAGAAATTATTGCTTAATAATGAGGAAATTATAATTCCTAATGTAGGTATATTCACAGTAGAGAGCACTCCTGCAAGTTTTTTACAGGACGGAAAAACAATTTTACCTCCAAGCAAGAAACTTCTTTTTGAAAACAAGATAATCCACGGGGCACGCCTGCCATGGCAAGAAGATTTGGGAGCAAAAATAGTGGAAGCTCTTGCCCAGGAGGAGTCTTTTGAGGTACCAGGCTTTGGAATTTTTACAAAAACCCAGCAGGGAGGCATCACTTTTACTGCAAACGAGTCATTTGATTTTGCTCCCGACAACTTCTCCCTTGAAGCAATCCAGCTGGAGGTAAATGAGAAGCCCGACATACAACCTGAAAAAATCCCTCATGTTCCTGAGAAGGAACACGAAAATAAATCAGCAAAAACGACAGCACCCCCTCAAAGGTCTCAGACGGATGAATGGCAGACCCCTAAATGGGTTATATATACAGCTATTGTAATTGGAGTGATTATTCTATTGGTTGCGTTTGTTCTAATATTTAAGGAACAGCTAAAACCAGTTCTGGAAAATTTGCTATACACACAGGAAGAGCTGGAGATTATTCAGAAATGGGCTGGACAAAATTAAACAGCTTAAGATCAAATTCCTTTACCATAGCAATGGCATGCTCTGCTATCTGAGAGCGTACCCCTTCATATATGGCCCAGCCCTTATGTATTGAGAAGCAGTATATCTGCATTGGTATCCCTGTGGACGTAGGATCAAGGTGGCGCACCATTGTAAGTATCTTGTTGTTTATACCCGGATGCCGGTGAATATATGTTGCCAGATATACCCTATAAAGTTCCAGATTGGTTATCTGTCCGGCATTGGATGGTATTTGCACCAGAGTACTGAACTTCTGCAATTCGTCGGGAGTACAGAAATGGACATGATCCATATCTATATTGAGATTTATGGTTATCCTTCTGCCGTCGCTTTCATCCATTCCCCTCCAATTCTGTACAGAGGAAGATATTAGCGAGTATGTTGGCAGTGTCACAATTGTATTGTCAAAGTTCTGTACTTTTACAGTTATCAGAGTTATATCTGTTACAACTCCATTCGCCGGAGTTCCTGGAACTACAATCCAGTCTCCTGTGCGCACCATATCATTGGCACTTAGCTGAATTCCCGCCACAAATCCAAGTATGGTATCTTTGAAGATAAAAGAAAGGACAGCAGCTCCGGCTCCAAGGCCTGTAAGTAGCTTGGCTGGGGATTTGTCAAGGAGAATTGCAACAATTATAATTCCTCCTATAAAGAATACAACTATCTGCAATATCTGAAAGAATCCTTTAAGAGGAGACTTGCGGTATTTTGGTTTGCTCCCAAGCAGCTTGAAGGTTATATTAAGCAACACATTAAATATAGCCACAAACATACATGTTATGGCCACTGCATTCATCCGCAGTATAAGGTGGATAATCTTATGGTCCTTATTCCAGATAAGCGGGACCGCTATCATTACACCAAAAAGCAGAGCTGTTACAAGCAACTTCCACCAGAGTTTTCCAATGTAAGTCTTAAGCCAATTATTCTTCATATTGTCTGCAATCTTTAAGGATAAGTAAATTCCGTTTTCCCATTAAACAATGCATCTTGCAAATTGTTATTTTGGAAAATTCTTATTGCTATGAACAAGAAACAGTTGGTGAAGAAACTTTCACAAAAGACAGGACTTACATTAGCACAAAGCAATGACTTTTTGAACTCAGTATTGGATATTGTTTCAGATACCCTTAAGAAAAAGGAAGATGTCTTTTTGCGCGGTTTTGGTTCATTTATGATTAAAGAGCGCAAAGAGCGCAGAACAATGAGTCTGAACACTAGAGAGATGATTACAATACCACAGAAGGAGGTAATTAAGTTCAAGACACAAATGCTTGATTAAAACAAAACGGCTGAACCGTTACGGGTTCAGCCTTAATTTTGCCTGCAAGCAGTGGTACCTTATTCCCAATAATCACACACAACCCTGCTCTCGCGGCAGCTTTTGCAGAAATTGCTTATCTGAACATGTGCCGGATGTACCTTATATGCAGCAAGATCCTCCTCAGAGCGGAATTTGCTTATAAGAACTGCATCATAACTCATATCTGTGTGTTTGAAGTCTATTCCAACCTCCGCACTTACAAGTTCCGGTACTACACCTACAAGAGACTCAAGTCTCTGTTTCATCTGTTTAAGGTTATCTTCTTTGCTGGCGCCATTTGCAAACTCCTTAAAACGCCACATTACCACATGTACTAGCATATATTGTTATTTTAATGTTTGTCTATAGTATTTTTAAGCTTGTACAAACTTACGCAAAAAAATGTATATTTGTAAGGATGGCATTACGTCTAAAGATATTTAATTGAACACCATGCTTAAAAGAATATTATTTACAGTAATTATACTGCTCCCATTTGCAGATGCATTATGCCAGGATAAGGGGAGAATAAGCCGCAAGAAGGAGATTGAACTCCTCAAGCAGGCCAACAGGGAGGCAACAGCCAAGATAGGTGAGCTTACAGATAAACTGGCGGCAGAAGTAAAAGCCATGGAGGAACTGGTAAATGCTTCCAAGGAGATTGAGATTCTTAAAATGGAGAACACCAGACTTTCCGTAAAGCTAGACAGTACAGTTGCAGCCCAAAGCAAACCTGAGCAAGATAATGCAGTAGTTCCTATTGCCCTATTCTTTGAGGTTGGCCGTGGAGGACTGGGTGCCAAGGAGAGGGTGAATCTGGAGTTTTATGTAGAAAACGCAATAAAGGCAAATCCTTGGAGGGTCTTTACCATAGAGGGGATAGACGATGGATTGTCGGGAGAAAAATCAACACGGCTGATGATGCTCAGATGTGAACATGTATACAACCTGCTTCTCAACAAATACGGAATACCCGCAGACCAGATAATAAACAAAGGACTGGTACCAAAAGATTCATACAGCAGCACAAACCTCAACAGGGTTGTGATTATAAAATAGGTGTATGCCCTAAATTTTTTCTATTAAAAGGATTGGAATTAGTACATTTGCTGTACCATTAAGAGTGCAATGAAAACAGAAGTTAAAGTTTATAATAATTATAAATTGGGGGGGGTAAAACCTTTACTTCATATTTCACATGCAATAATGTAAATAGAACATAAAACAGTATATAAAGGCGTTTTTCTGCTTGGCGGCAGGAAAGCGCCTTTTTTTCGCAAACAATTAAAACAAAAGAGATATGACAGACATCAAAAAACAGACCTATGAGACTCCACAGGTGGAGATCATAGAGGTACAGGTAGAGCAAGGCTTTGCCACCAGCGGTGGAACAAAAGGATTTGGCGAAGAAGAAGGTGCATGGTAAAATGGAGGACTGTACAATGAGAAAGATTATGAACATTTTTGCAGCAGCATTGGTGATGTTGGCTGCAATATCATGTGAGAAAAATGAGACTCTTCCCGATAATTCTGCAAAAGGCCCAATTACCCTTACAGCCGTAATAGACAACGGGGGAACCAAGACATCTTTAGGGGCAATGGAGAATGGAGAATACCCTGTTCTATGGAGTGATGGGGATGCAATAAAGATAATACAGGAATCACAATCTTATATTTTTTACCTTACGGATGGTGCAGGTAAAACATCAGGTAGCTTTAGATGTCCAGACGAAACCGTTGCAAACTTTAATCAAGAAGAAGATTACATAGCTGGGTATCCTTTATCGAATGTTCGTGTAAATGGCGAAATAGTTCAATATAATATACCAGATACTCAGAATTATGCGGAAAACAGTTTTGGTTCTGGGGCAATGCCTATGGCTGCATCATCAACAGGAGGAACAGCGTTTACTTTCAATAATTTGTTTGGAGTTCTAAAATTACAACTTAAAGGAGTTGCAGATGAAAAGGTTACAAGTATAGTAATAACTTCAGGCGATGCATTGAATGGTGTGGCCACACTTACTGAGGGAGTATTGGAATTACAAGGAACGGAAGATGAAAATAAAAAAGTGACATTGGATTGTAGTGCTAATGGTGGAGTGGTGCTGAATCCGGAAGAAGCAACAAATTTTCATATTGCTTTGCCTCCAGGTGCAACAGATTTGGGAGTTATGATTCATACTACTAAAGCATCATATTATAAAGCGGTTCCTGCAAATAATATAATTAAAACAGGCAGCATCCTTAAGATGGATGTGCTCAATACTACAGATCTGGCTCCTGCCTATATTGCGAACGGAGTTTATTATGGAGATGGAGTAGAACTTCCAAAATCTGCAACCGAAACGCTCATTTGGGCTCCGGTTAACTGCGGATATGATGAGGATCACAAATATGGTTTGCTTTACCAGTGGGGCAGGAAGGATGGCAGTGGTTACAATGATGAAACTACATTTATAGAAACTCCTGTCCAGACATATCATAACGGAGCTTATGAATGGGATGGTGTAAGTGAAATACTTCCAGAGGCAGACAAATGCTATTTTTATAATGGGGATTGGATATCTATAAAAAATGATAATCTGTGGTTTGATGGGAGCTCAACTACCAGCAAAACTCAATATGACCCTTGTCCTGAAGGATGGAGGGTTCCTACCATTGCAGAGTTGATTACATTAGTACCGGGCCTTACGGAGTGGGAGGAAAGCTCTGTAACTGGTTTTTCTTCGCGCTGTGAAACGATTGATGACCCGAACGATAAATATTATAGAATGAGCGGATTCTGGTTCTATGGTAATACCGCAGAAACCACTGGCAACAAAGTTTTTTTCCCTGCTGGCGGCATATTATCTTGTGACGACAAGGACGGTGCTGTATTTATGCTAAGGCACGAACTCGGCAGTTATTATTCTTCATCAACACTTTCAACCAGAGCGTGGTATCTGAGCTTTTTTGTCAATGAAGACTCTGAGCAAAAAGGAGTAGTGAAGTCTGTCTATACTGGCCGTAATTATGGACGTTCTGTCCGTTGCGTAAAGGATTCTCCTGCTGGAGACAACCAATAACATCAGGTATCCAAGGTGAATAACCTATACCAGAAGAACTTTAATATATATAGAAGAGGGTGACCTTATGATCACCCTCTTTACTTTATTCCATAAGTTTCTTATACTTGAATTTCTTAGGCTCTGTATTGCCCAGGCGCATCTTCTTGTTCTCCTCGTACTCTGAGTAGGTACCCTCATAAAAATAAACTTTTGAGTCACCCTCAAATGCAAGGATATGTGTACAGATACGGTCAAGGAACCAACGGTCATGAGAGATGATTACTGCACAGCCTGCAAAGTTCTCAAGACCCTCCTCCAACGCACGGATAGTATTTACATCAACATCATTGGTAGGCTCATCCAATAGAAGTACGTTTGCACCCTCTTTAAGTGTAAGGGCCAAATGAAGACGGTTTCTCTCACCACCACTCAATACACCGCATTTCTTCTCCTGGTCTGCACCGCTGAAATTAAAGCGTGAAACATAAGCTCTTGCGTTAACCTCCTTATTGCCAAGTTTTACATACTCTGAATTTTCTGCAATTGTCTCATATACAGTTTTTTCAGGATCAATACTCTTGTGCTGCTGATCTACATATGCAACTTTCACTGTCTCGCCAACCTTAAACTCTCCTTTATTAGGGGTGTCATAACCCATAATAAGACGGAACAATGTAGTTTTACCGGCACCGTTAGGGCCAATTACACCAACAATTCCTGCAGGCGGCAACTTAAAGTTAAGCCCCTCATAAAGTACTTTATCATCAAAAGCCTTGGTAACATCAATTGCCTCAATGACATTTGTACCCAAACGTGGTCCGTTAGGGATAAATATCTCAAGCTTCTCCTCTTTCTGTCTGCCGTCCTCGTTAAGCATCTTCTCATACGCACCCAAACGGGCTTTAGATTTGGCATGACGCGCTTTAGGGGCCATTCTAACCCACTCAAGCTCTCTCTCCAAAGTCTTGCGTCTCTTGCTCTCCTGTTTCTCCTCCATCTGAAGCCTGTTTGACTTCTGGTCCAACCAAGATGAGTAATTTCCTTTCCATGGAATACCCTCACCTCTGTCCAGCTCAAGAATCCAGCCGGCAACATTATCAAGGAAGTAACGGTCATGGGTAACGGCAATTACTGTACCCTTATACTGCTGCAAGTGTGCCTCAAGCCACTGGATACTCTCTGTATCCAAATGGTTGGTAGGCTCATCCAACAAAAGCACGTCAGGCTCCTGCAACAACAATCTGCACAATGCAACCCTTCTTCTCTCTCCTCCCGACAAATTCTTAACCAATGCATCGGGCTCCGGGCACATTAGGGCATCCATAGCTCTCTCCAACTTTGAATCAAGCTCCCATCCCCCTACCTGCTCTATTCTCTCTGTAAGTTCACCTTGTCTCTCTATAAGTTTGGCCATCTGGTCAACACCCATAGGCTCCATGAACTTCATATTTATCTCCTCATACTCCTTAAGGACATCAACAACCTCCTGAACGCCCTCCTCCACAATCTCTCTCACTGTCTTGTTATCATCCAATTGAGGCTCCTGCTCAAGGTATCCTACTGAATAACCTGGCGCCCACACCACTTCTCCCTGATAAGATTTCTCTATACCTGCAATAATCTTCATTAGGGTAGATTTACCGGAACCGTTCAAACCGATGATACCAATCTTGGCACCATAAAAGAATGAAAGATAAATATCCTTAAGTATTGTCTTGTTGCTGGATGGCAAAGTTTTGCCAACACCATTCATGGAAAAAATTATTTTCTCGTCTGCCATATCATTATACAAATTTGCGCAAAGATACTTTTTTTTCAGCAAATTACATCTACCGGATCTATCCTCCAACAAAGTCTTGTAGAAAGCCCTTTCGGAAGAAAATCCGCACTCCCTGACAATATCCTCAACCTGAAACTCCAAAGTATCAATATATATTGCATAATACAGCCTTTTCCGGTTAAGATAACTGGAAAAGGAGACTCTTTTTATACGGTTGAACATTTTTGAAAGATAAGTACGGTTAGTACCCACTTCCCTTGCCAACTTATCCAATGTAAGATCCTCCTTAAGAAAAAGTTTTTTCTCATCCATCAGATAATCCACCCTCCTGGCAATATCATCCAAAAGGGAGTCAAAGGAATAGAACTCAATAACACACTCCGGACAGCAATCATAAGACCTGCTGTTGTCATCGGGAGGATATTCAACAAGATTCTCAAGGAAAGATACTGCCCGTCCCAGATAACATATCCCTTTTCTACAACAGATAATCATCAACCGCAACAGGTTCATTATTCTCCATTTTTAGTTTAACCATACGGCACCAGTCCCCAGGAGTGTGACCAGTATTATATTTGAAAACTATTGACAAATTACTTTGTGAACTGAAACCGCACTGTTCACTCAACTCTTTCATATCACTCCTTGGATTCTCCAAATAAAGTGTACACAACTCCTTAACCCTATAATAATTCACAAACTGCCTGAAATTTTTGGATAATCTTGTATTTAGAGCTCTGGACAGATAAGATTTATTTGTACCTATCATTCTGGCCACATCATGAATCTTCACATCCAGATTCCTGTAAAGTTTCTCCTTCTCAAAAAGGGTCATCAAATTATAAATGATCCTCACATCCTCAACCAATGTCTCATTTACCAATCCATGTTCTTCCCCCATCAACTGTCCACCCTTAATTCCCTTTCCAAGAACATATGCCTTCTTTTTCATCTCCTCAAACTCCATATATTTCATACAAGCCGGCATATTACGGAACATAAAGGCCAACGGCATCAGACCTGCCACTACAAAAATCACATAAGCAACACTTTCCGTACTTTCACACATGAGCAACAACAATACCCCACCCAACGATATACTGAAAAAGAATGATGCACTGAGAATGGCAACCCCTACTTTAGACAAGCTGAGGGTGTTCTTTAAAAATCTTGGATCATTTCTCCTGTACACAAGGGGAGAGTATCCTGCCGGTCCTATCAATAACCACAACAATATATACCACCATATATCATTGACATCTCCCCGCCCTGCAAAAAACAGGACAACCTCACCAACTACAAACACCAACAACATAATGGCATACACAGGGAACAGCTCTCTCACTCCTTTGCTAAATACATTCCACCAAAAAATATAATTCCCGAACACTATGGAATGTGTAAGCACCCTCAATGCAAGTACAGCAGGTCCACCTGGAAGCATCAATAACGGCAGGAGAGGGAAAATCACAAAAATTATCTCATTTCCTGAAATTATATATTTGCATTTTATCCATTTGAAGGAGACCCAACCAACCACAAACAGATAGATAAAAATTAGAATTAATTTTGGAATCATAGCTGCACTTGTTTTTGTTCATCCACAAATGTACCCAACAGCAATGTTCCAATAATAAAAAAGGGACCTTACAGGTCCCAAGTTTTTCTTTTTTAAGAATTTCTTTTTCAGGTTATTTTTTGATTTCGTCAAAACCTTTGCCGTACACACCCGACACGCTGCCTACAGACAAGAATGCATCTCTGTCAATCTCCCTTACCATCTTGTACAACAGACTAAGGTCATCCTTCCTCATAATTACCATAACAACCTTGCTTTTCTGCTTGGTATACCACCCTTCACCATCTATAAGGGTAACACCTCTACCTGTTTGGGTTGTAATGGCATCTGCAAGTTCCGCATATTTCTTTGAGAAAATGAAAATCTGCGAAGATTGTTTTGAACCGGAAATGAACATATCAACTGAGTAGCTGCACGCACCAATAAGGATATATCCATAAAGTATTGTAGCTAATCTCTGCCCCCAAGTCTCTACCCCTATAACTGCACCGTTTGCATCCAAAATCTCATTTGGAGGCAAAAGGAGAGATGATGCAATAATAAAAATATCAAGCAACAGGATAACTCTGCCGGCAGATATATTCCTGTATTTTACAATCATGAGAGCAACAATGTCTGTACCACCTGTACTTCCACCTTGTGAGAAGCTGATACCAATTCCCAGACCTGCACATACCCCACCAAAGATTGCACACAACAGCTTGACGTTTGAAATTGCAATCTCCTGAATGAACACCTCTGAAATAAGACCGGGAAGAACCTCATAAAATACAGATGCAATAACAATTGCATAGACAGTCTTCATACCGAACCCTTTTCCCAGTACCTTAAGCGCAATAAGGAGCAAGACAAGGTTTATTACAAAGAATGACACACCCACCGGTATATTGAATGCATACAATAAAATGGCTGACAAACCGGTAACGCCACCACCCACCATATTATTTGGAATAAGAAATACAATCCATCCCAAAGTATAGAGAAGAAGGCCTAAAGTTATAATTACATAGGCCTTTACCTCTCCAAGAATATTTTTCATTTTATTGTCCATCAACAAAAGACAAATTTAGAATTAGCAAACTACGTTAATAATTTTACCGGGAACTACAATCACTTTTTTGATTCCGCCATCTCCTACATATTTGGCAGTATTCTCATTCTCCCTTACAGCCTGCTCAACCTCTTTAGGGGTCAAACTCTTTGAAAGTTCCATCTTAAACCTCATCTTGCCATTGAATGATACAGGGTACTCAAAAGTGTTCTCAACTGTATAAGCCTCAATATACTCTGGGAACTGTGCTTTTGAAACACTCTCTGTATTGCCAAGCAAACTCCAAAGTTCCTCTGTAATGTGAGGTGCGAATGGAGAAAGTAGGATTACAAGCTGCTCAAGTATCTCTTTCTTGTTGCATTTGAGATCCTGAAGCTCATTAAGGGCAATCATGAACGCACTTACAGAAGTATTGAATGAGAAATTCTCAATATCTGTACCCACTTTATTGATAAGTTTGTGCAAGGCCTTAAGCTCAGCTGCAGAAGCCTTCTCATCAGAAACAACCCAGTTGCCCTCTCTGTCCCAGAACAGTCTCCAGAACTTCTTGAGGAATCTGTTTACACCGTCAATACCTTTGGTATCCCATGGTTTGCTCTGCTCCAAAGGACCAAGGAACATTTCATACAATCTTAGCGTATCTGCACCGTAGCTGTTGCAGATGTTGTCTGGATTAACCACGTTGAACATTGATTTGCTCATCTTCTCAACTGCCCAACCGCAAACATACTCACCATCCTCAAGGATGAACTCTGCATTTGCATAATCAGGCATCCATGCCCTGAATGCATCAAGATCAAGTTTGTCATTGGTTACAATGTTTACATCAACGTGAATCTCGGTGGTATCATACTGATCTTTAAGACCGTAAGAAACAAATGTATTTGTATTCTTTATTCTGTATACAAAGTTTGAACGGCCCTGAATCATACCCTGGTTGATAAGTTTCTTGAATGGCTCCTTCTCAACAACATAACCCAAGTCATAAAGGAACTTGTTCCAGAACCTTGAATAGATAAGGTGACCTGTAGCATGCTCTGTACCTCCAATGTACAAATCCACATTCCTCCAGTAGGCATCAACATCCTTGTCTACCAAAGCAGAATCATTTGCAGGGTCCATATATCTCAAATAATATGCACTTGAACCTGCAAAACCAGGCATTGTGCTCTTCTCCAACGGATAACCGTTGTAAGTCCAGTTCTCTGCCCTTGCCAATGGTGGCTCACCGTCCTCTGTAGGGAGGAATTTGTCAACCTCAGGCAACTGTAGAGGAAGTTCCTCTTCTGGAACCGGAGTTGCAATGCCGTCTTTATAGTAAATAGGGAACGGCTCACCCCAATATCTCTGTCTTGAGAAGATGGCATCCCTCAATCTGTAGTTGATCTTTCTGCGTCCAATACCAAGTCTCTCAACCTCATCAATTGCAGCAGGAATTGCCTCCTTAACAGTCTTGCCTGTAAGGAAACCGCTGTTGCACATAACACCCTCCTTGGCATCAAAGCTCTCCTGACTTACATCACAACCCTCAATAAGAGGAATAATTGGCAAATTGAAAGTCTTTGCAAAGTTGTAGTCACGGCTGTCATGCGCAGGAACTGCCATAATCGCACCTGTACCATAACCTGCAAGGACATACTCAGAAACCCAAACAGGAACCTGCTCATTTGTAAACGGATTTACCGCATAAGAACCGGTAAATACACCTGTAACCTTTCTTGTCTCGGCAATTCTCTCACGCTCTGTCTTCTTCTTTGCCTCCAAAAGGTAAGCCTCAACAGCCTCTTTCTGAGTTTTGGTTGTAAGTTTGGAAACCCACTCACTTTCTGGTGCCAACACCATAAAAGTAACACCAAACACTGTATCTGCACGGGTTGTAAAGATTGTCATATCATACTCTGCAGCCTCACCCTGAACAGGATCTGTATTTGAAACCTTAAAGATCATCTCAGCGCCCTGTGATTTTCCAATCCAGTTTTTCTGCATCTCCTTAAGGGCATCTGTCCACTCAAGTTCCTCCATATCAGAAAGCAACCTCTCTGCGTATGCAGAAACTCTAAGCTGCCACTGTTTCATTTTCTTCTGCTCTACAGGATGTCCTCCACGCACAGAAAGCCCCTCTTTAACCTCATCGTTAGCCAATACTGTACCCAAAGCAGGACACCAGTTAACTGCAGTTTCACCCTGATATGCAATTCTGTACTGCATAAGGATATTGCTCTTTTCAAGCTCAGAGAAACTGTTCCACTCCTGCGCAGTAAATGCAGGAACCTCACCACAAGCAGCATCTACATTACCATTTCCTTCTGCAGCAAAAATTGCCTCAAGATCAGAGATAGGACAAGCTTTTGCAAGTTTGTTGTTGTAATAAGAACCGAACATCTTAAGGAATGCCCACTGTGTCCATTTATAGTACCCTGGATCACATGTCCTTATCTCTCTGCTCCAGTCATAAGAGAAACCTATGCGGTCCATCTGCTCACGATAGCGGTTAATATTATTCTCTGTAGTTTTTGCCGGATGCTGTCCTGTCTGAATGGCATACTGCTCAGCAGGAAGGCCAAATGCGTCATATCCCATAGGATGGAGCACATTAAAACCTTTCAATCTCTTATAACGGCTGTAAATATCACTTGCAATGTATCCCAGAGGATGTCCTACATGCAAACCTGCTCCCGATGGATACGGGAACATATCAAGAACATAATATTTTGGTTTTGAGGAATCTGCGTCAACCTTAAAAGTTTGGTTCTTGGCCCAGAATTCCTGCCATTTCTTTTCAATGTCTAAAAAATTGTACTCCATTTCAGATTGTATTTATTCAACCTGCAAATGTAGTACAATTTGTTTATTTCTTAATCCTAAATGTTGAGGATTTTGAGAGTTTGAACTCTATTGGAATAGAAATCCTTACACTTACCTCTCTGCCACCAATTTTTGCCGGTTTCCATTTTGGGGAGGCAGATATAACCTTTATCACATTGGCATCAATCTCATCATCCAGTCCCTTTACAATCTGCACATCCTTAACCTTTCCATTGCTGTCTACAACAAACTCTGCAATAACTCTTCCAGATATACCGTTCCTTACTGCACTCTCCGGATATTTGATATACTCATATACCCACCTGTCAAGGAATTGCTGCTGGGTCCCATGCAAGAAAGTTGCAGGCTTATCAACTGTGGTTTGGGTATACACCTTGTCTTTTGATGGCCCGTCCCCCTGCCTGTCATGTCGGGAAGCGGCCTTAATCCTTTCCGGTCTGTTTGAAACCACTTCAGCCAATGAGAATACATACTCTACAAGCTGCTCCATCTGTTTGTAGTCCAATTTGTCAGGTGTATCCCTCACTGTATGGTAATCCCTATGGACACCCGATGTAAACAACACTACAGGTATCCCTTTTTCATAGAAAAGTCTGTGATCTGACGGGAAATAGTCTGTTGGAGTATAAGATGGAGCAAGACTCAATGCCCTTCCCGACAAAGTATTCATTATTTCCATCAGTTCAACATTTGCATCAGCAGTATAGGCCTGAATCCTGTTATCCCTGCCACTTCGGCCAACCATATCCAGATTGATCATAGCTACAATATCATCCACATGCTTGAAAGAGCGGTTAAGGAAATACCAGCTTCCAATCATCCCATACTCCTCAGCTCCAAAAAATGCAAATAAAATTGAGCGGTCAAACAGATACTGCTGCTGGGCAACCTGCCGGGCAATCTCCAATAAAGTTGCAACACCAGATGCATTGTCATCGGCACCATAATATATCTGTTTCTGGTCTGCACCATCCCTCTTCAATATAGAAGTTCCCAAATGGTCATAATGTGCTGCTATAACAACATATTCATCCTTCAAATCAGGATTACACCCCTCCACAATACCTATAATGTTTCTGGAATAGATTGTATCCCCCTTATGGGCAAATGAAAAATCCTCACCCCTCTCATCAGTAAGCATAGTGATGCCTGCTTTAAGCAGCTGGTCATATATATACTTTGCAGCATCCGCTTCACCTTGTGTTCCGGCACCTCTTCCTCCCATTGCAGGATTGGCAAGGTACTCTACATTCTTCTTAAGAGTTACCTCTATTGGCTCATACTCTTGCGCATAGCTTCTGCCACAAAAAAGCACAGCCAACAAAACAAATGTTACTAGTGTAATTTTTTTCATAAAAGGGATATATACCAAATCTGTACCAAAATGTATGGAGAGTATACTAAAACAAGAAATCCTCCGCAGCCGCGGAATGCAGATGCGAAGGAAATCTCTCTTTAATCTCTATTTATTTGAAGAAAGGTGGTTTTACAACAACTGCTTTAAGCAATTTGTCCCTAACCTTAATGTAAATCTCCGATCCAAGTTTGTAGTAAGGAGCAGCAGCATATGCCAAACCTACAGCTTTACCGCATGTTGGGCCCATTGTTCCTGAAGTAACTACACCAATTACATTGCCATCTGCATCACAAACTTCATAACCGTGACGAGGAACTCCTCTGTCTACCAACTCAAAACCGCAAAGTCTTCTTGTAAGACCCTCAGCTTTCTGTTTTAGCATATAGTCTCTGTCAACGAAATCACCTTTAACATCGTTGAATTTGGTAATCCATGCAAGGTTAGCCTCAAGTGGAGAGGTTGTGTCATCAATATCATTGCCGTACAAGCAGAAACCTGCCTCAAGTCTCAAAGTATCACGAGCACCCAAGCCAATAGGACGGATACCCTCAGGAGCACCTGCCTCAAATACACCTTTCCATAGTTTGTCTGCATCCTCATTTGCTACATAAACTTCACATCCGCCTGAACCGGTGTAACCTGTAGTTGAGAAGATTGCATTAGGAATACCTGCAACTGTACATTTTTTGAATGTGTAGTACTCCATATCCTCAACAGGAGCATCACAAATTCTTTGCATAATCTTAAGGGCGTTAGGACCCTGAATAGCCAACTGGCAAATCTCATCAGAAGCATTGTAAAGTTCCTTGCCTGGAGTGATATTGAACTTAGGAGCAATTGCACACAAGTGGTTCCAGTCCTTCTCAATGTTTGCAGCATTTACTACAAGGAAGTAAGTCTCTGAATCAATGCAATATACAAGCAAGTCATCAACAATACCGCCTTTTCCGTTAGGGAAGCATGAATATTGTACTTTACCTGGGACCAAAGCTGCCACATCATTTGAAGTTACATACTGGCAGAATGCAAGTGCGTTAGGACCTTTAACCCAAAACTCACCCATGTGGGATACATCAAATACACCAACATTATTTCTTACCGCGTTATGCTCGTCTTTAATACCTACATACTCAATAGGCATATTGTACCCTGCAAAAGGTACCATTTTAGCACCCAACTCAATGTGTTTCTGGGTGAAAGCTGTTGTTTTCATATATTTTTAAGTGTTATGTTTATATTAGTCTTCTACATGCAACCCCTTATGGGCAGGATAAACCCATACATCATACGGACAAACCTCAAGGCTCTCTATCTTCCTTATCTGTGCCACAGCCTCTTCTACTGTGTTATAACCGCCAAGAGACACCATCATGTATCCGTTCTTGAGCATTATCTTAATTGGCTTGTAACCCAATCCGGCAACAAATTTCTCCAATGCATCAGCATTGCTATAATCCTTGAACGCTCCAATTATAACATGATACCCCTCTATTTTTTGTCCCTTCTCAGCCGCTACCTGAGCCAAAGAATCTTCAATAAACTTAAGCCGTGCCTCCTCCTGCAATCTCTGCTGTTCCTTTGCCTCATTAATGGCCAACTGCTCCTTCATCATGGCAATATCTTTTGATGTAGGCATACCAAGCTGCCCTTTAATCCAGTCACAACCGGTAAGCATCAGTATTGCAGCCACAGCCAATACCATATATTTCAACTTAGCGGGAAATACCATATTATAAAATTCAAGCTTCTTACAAATGTATGAAATAATGGTTCAATAGCAAAAAAAATGTATATTTGATTCTAGAAAAAACTATCATTCAAAAGTGTTTATGAGAGGGAGAATCATAATTGGAATCATATTGGCTGCCTTTATTGTTTTAGTGGGAGGCAATACAGCATTCTGTCAGAAGAAGAAAAAGGGACAAGCTGTTCCAATTGCACTGCAGGCACCTTGCATTCACCCCAACAATATAATTGACGGAAAGGTTGAATTCCCCAAAAGAGACCTTAAGCTATATGATACCATAAGCATTACATTTATTGGTGATGTTATGCAACACGGCAAGCAATTGCAAAGTGCGCTAAAAGAGGGAGCGGATCCGTATAACCCCAAATCATATGACTACTCCCATACCTTCAGGCATATTGAGAAAAAACTAAAGAAAGCAGACCTTGCTGTTGCAAATATGGAATTTCCACTAGGAACACCACCATACACCGGATACCCTGTTTTCTCAGCACCAGAATCTGTAGCCTGGCAGGCAAAGGAGAGTGGCATAGACCTGTTCCTACTTGCAAATAACCATATAGTGGACAAAGGGAAAAGGGGACTGCTAAACACTCTTGACACTTATGAAAAAATGGGTGGCAGATATATTGGGGCATATAGGAATTCCAACCAGGAGCAGATGCTCAATCCCGCATTCTTCAACATTAAAGGAATTAGGGTAGCCATAATAAACTTTACATATGGAACAAACGGATTTCCAGTTCCTGATCCATGTGTGGTGAACCTTATGGACAGCACCAATGTTAAAAAAACAATACTCAAGGCCCGACAAATGGGTGCTGATATGGTAATATGCACACCACACTGGGGAGAGGAATATAGTTTGCATCCGTCGGGACACCAGAAGAAATGGGCAAAAATGCTCCTCAGAGAAGGGGTAAAAGTCATTATTGGAGGTCATCCCCATGTTCCTCAGAGTGCCGAATCCGACAATGACCATATCCTGTTTTACTCTTTGGGAAACTACATAAGCAACCAGACAACCCCTTCATACACGCAACTGGAGCTTATGGTTACGGTAAAAATCAGGAAAAACTTCTTTACTGGGGAAACTGAGCTTTTGAAACCCGAATATGAACTGTTGTGGTGCTTTAAAAAAGGCGAATTCGCAGAAGATTACACAGTTGTTCCCATAAAGGATATTTTGGGCAAGGATGAGCTTGTTAAGGATAAGTACCAGTACAGAAGAATGGAGGAAACTTATAAAAATTTCATAAGAGGAAATCTTATTGAAATTTATTAAATTTGCTAAAGAATAAACATCCGTAATATGGCAGAGAAAAAAATTGAACTTTTTGAGATAGATCCTATAGACATCTTTGGTGTTAATGACAGGCTTATAAACAGATTGGCCAACTACTACCCCAAACTGAAAGTTGTTCCAAGGGGCAATACAATCTCACTGAAAGGCACTGCCAAGGATATAGCAAGCTTTCAGTCAAACATTGAAAGCCTTATTGCAAAGAGGAGAAAGAAAAGGAGCCTTAATATGGATGATATTGACCAGCTTTTTGAGGAGGCTGAACATTCTGTTGAGTACAATGCCCTCAATACTCTTGAGATGACAGCAGAGGGGCTTAAAGGTGGATATGCAGACGAGAAATCTGACATTATAGTTTTTGGCAATGACGGAAAGATTGTAAGGGCAAGGACCAAGAACCAGAAAAAGCTTGTTACTGAATATTATAAAAATGACCTGATATTTGCATTGGGACCTGCCGGTACAGGAAAGACATATACAGCAATTGCCCTTGCCGTAAGGGCTCTTAAGAACAGGGAGGTAAAGAAACTGATCCTTACCAGACCAGCTGTGGAGGCTGGTGAGAGACTTGGATTCCTTCCTGGAGACCTTAAAGATAAGCTTGACCCGTATCTACAGCCTCTTTATGATGCACTGCTGGATATGATTCCACCACAGAAACTGAAAATACTTATGGAGGACGGCACAATACAGATTGCGCCTCTTGCATATATGAGAGGTAGAACCCTGGAGAGTGCTTTTGTTATATTGGATGAGGCACAGAACACCAGCCTTGGACAGCTTAAGATGTTCCTTACCCGTATGGGAAACAATGCCAAGTTCATTGTTACAGGTGATGCAACACAAATTGACCTTCCAAACAAATCTGACTCAGGTCTGGCAAAAGGCGTTGAGATGTTAAAAGGTGTGAAGGGTATAAGCGTAATCAACTTTAACAAGGAGGATATTGTACGCCATCCGCTTGTAAGCAAGATTGTAAAGATTTTTGACGGGGAAGAATAACCTTTTACCAGGAGCCGCCGGCACCGCCGCCACCAAAGGAGCCTCCTCCAAAGCCGCCGAATCCACCAAAGCCGCCACCGCCAAAGGATCCGCCCCCAAAAGAGCCTCCTCCAAAACCGCCACGGTGCCTTGAGCCTGTGGAATTTCCAAGAATTGAGCCAAGGATGAAAGCATCCGCGGCAGTAAAGTCTCGTCCACCCCTATTGTTTCCGCCACCCATGTTCTGATTATTCCCTTTGGATGAAATAGCCAGAATAAAGATAAATATACCCAAGAAAATCATAAAGACAAGTGATGGTATAGCACCATCCTCCTGAGAAGCTGCATACTCATCTGTAGAAATCTCCCCGCTGATAACCGGCATAAGGACATTAAGGGCAGCATTTACTCCACCATAATAATCATTCTGCTTAAAGTGTGGGATGATCTCATTTTCTATGACACTGCGGGCAAAAGCATCGGTAACAGCCCCTTCAAGGCCATAACCGGTAGCAATGAACACCTCTCCGTTAGAAGTAGGGGTTTTGGGCTTTACAAGAATAACCAGTCCATTGTCAAACTTTTTCTGTCCTACACCCCACTGCTGGCCTATCTGATAAGCTAGCATGGCTTTATCATATCCATAAAGTTCAGGAACAGTAACAACTGCTATCTGGTTTGATGTAGTATCCGCAAAAACGGCAACCCTATACTCCAATGTTGCAGCCTCTCTTGGAGTAAAGATTCCGGCAAGATCATTTACTAGGCGTTCTGGCTTTGGTCTGGCAGGAACCTGCGCAAACATTACACCTTGCACTAAAATTAGTGCCAAAGCAATTGACAGCACTATTTTACTGGCCAAACGAGATTTCATCAGGTTGTTCATTTATGTCATCACTCTGATAAGGGAAAAACTTCTTTAGTGAGAGTCCGGATTCTATCACAGCCTCACATATACCCTGCACATAATTTCCCTGTGAAAATGCAGTTGCCATTTTCATCTTTATGTTGTCCCAGAAATCCTCAGGAACAACCTTGTTTATACCAGCATCTCCTATTATGGCAAACTTGCGGCTCTCAACCGCCACATATATAAGGACTCCATTACGGGCTTTGGTCTGATACATCTTAAGATAGTTGAAAATATACACGGCTCTCTGCAAAGGGTCTGAAGGGCATTTACTCTCCAGATGAACCCTAATCTCGCCAGATGTGTCAAGTTCAGCCTGCTTTATGGCAGCAACTATCTCATCCTGTCCATACGTCCCTATGAATTCCTTAACTTTCATATCCCCAAAAGTTCTAGAACTCAACCTTTGGAGCCTGCTGTGCCCCTTCCTGTGCCTCAAAATAAGGTTTTTTCTCAAAACCGAACATTCCGGCAACTATGTTCTTAGGGAACTGACGGATGGTTGTATTGTATTTTCTTGCAGTCTCGTTGAATTTCTGACGCTCTACCGCAATTCTGTTCTCTGTGCCTTCAAGTTGGGACTGAAGTTGAAGAAAATTCTGGTTTGCCTTCAAATCCGGATAATTCTCTGTAATGGCAAGCAATTTGCCCAATGCAGCACCAAGCTCACCTTGTGCCTTATTATACTGCTCCAATTTATCGGGAGTAAGATTATCTGCATCAACTGTCAGCTGTGTAGCCTTGCTTCTAGCGCTGATTACCCCCTCCAAAGTCTCCTGCTCATGTGCGGCATAACCTTTTACAGTTGCAACCAGGTTAGGGATAAGGTCTGCCCTTCTCTGATAAACATTCTCTACTTGTGACCATGCAGCCTGTACACCCTCATCCATTTTTACCATACCGTTGTATGTTCCCTGAAACCAGAAGAACACTCCAAGCACAACAGCTGCAATTACCAAAATAGCAATAAGTCCCTTTTTCATATTTACCTCCTTTGTAGTTTGTTACAAATTACTTCTCAATAAGCCTTACACATCTTACATTGGCACCCAAACCGTCAGCTTTTGCCGTATAGTTTACAGAAACATTAGGATAATCCTTAAAGATATATCTGTAATGGGCAGTTGAAGAGTCCCTCTGGGTACAAGTCCACCAGAAGCCATACTCAAAGATATTCTGGTAGTTGTTGTAATTATTGTAGCTGGATCCGGCCGGAATTGCATTCCACCCGTAATCATTGGTAATGTTTATATCTGGAGAATATGGCCATATTGCTGTTCCATTAAACTTGGCCGATACCATAAGTTTGCCGGCAATACCTTTCCAGTCTGAAAGGAAATCAACCTCAACACCTCCATTTACCGCCATTGCCAAATCAATCCAATCCTCATTTGTAGGGATGCTCCATCCCTGAGGGCACACACCCTGGACACCGTTACCAAGTCCGCTTGCAGACTCTCCTCCAGTTGCATCATTCCATGTATACAGGCGGCCAAGCACATTAGCTGCTGCATCAGTTTTTCCATAACCTTCTCCTTTTTCCTCCCAATTGAGGTTTCTTGCAAACCACTGCAGATTTCCAATCTCAACTATAGGATACTCCTTGGAATCCCTTGGGTCCACAAATGTCTTGCCTGCCTGTGGCAGTTCTGTGAGCGACTGATTGCTCAATGAGGTTATTTTCTGTGATGTGGAAGAGCTGTAATACTCATCACCAGCATCTGCAATTAGAGATACGGTAAAAGTACCCAAAGTATCGGGTATATATATTACTGCAACAGTAGTATCATTATAGAAAGCAATGGTGTCAAGGCAAGGGAAAGTCCATCTGTATGTTGCCCCCTCAGTAAGAACACCTGATGCATGAAGGGTAAGAGTGTCACCTACCATTGCATAAATTGGGAGTTCAAATTTGGGGCTGCCATCCAAGTACAGAAGTGTTTCCTCTTCTTCATCCTTTTTGCAGGATGTCAACACAACCATAGCACACATTGCCAATATAGCAGTATAATTCAATATCTTTTTCATCTGGTATAGTTAGTATAAAATGAGCACAAAAGTAATATTTTTTCTAAATTTGTGCTAAAATCGTGCCATTAAAATAACCAGAAAAGGCAACAATACCGCTTATATGGGGAATTTAACCAAAATATTACAGCTGCTGAAGAATTTTATGCCCCTGTGCATATGCACATTAGCAATTGGGTGCAGCAATGGTGGCAACAACTACACCACCTTGGAAGGGTTTGCACAAGGGAGCACCTTCCGCCTTGTCTATCAAGCAAATGCAGTATCAGAAAACTACAATATTCCCGACAGTCTCTCCCTTTATTTCACTCAAATTGACAAATCACTTAGCGGATATGACTCCACATCACTCGTATCCCTTATAAACAGAGGTGAAAACCCACCCTTGGATTCACTGTTCATTGAGTGTTTCAACCTCTCAAAAGAGGTGTGGAGTGCAACACAAGGGGCATTTGATATCTCCGCAGCCCCATTTTTCCAAATGTGGGGATTCGGATTCGGCAACAGGGAGGAAATCTCACAACAAAAAATTGACAGCACCATGCAGTTTGTGGGGATGGATAAATTATCCATAGCATATGACAGCCAGCTAGGCCAGTCATTCCTGAAAAAGGCAGACCCAAGAATGCAGGTGAACTTCAATGCCATAGCACAAGGATATACTTGTGACTATATTTGTAGAAAACTGGATTTGATGGGGATAACCAACTATCTCCTTGAGGTTGGCGGTGAGATTATGTGCAAAGGGGTAAATCCCAAAGGAAAAGAGTGGAGCATTGCCATAGACAAACCTATTGACGGAAACTTTATACCGGGCTCATCAATTGAGGCAATAATAGAGGTTTCAGGCAAAGGGCTGGTAACTTCTGGCAATTACCGCAAATTCTACATTGAAGATGGAGAAAAGCGCTCCCACACAATAGACCCCAGAACAGGATACCCTGTATCGCATAACCTGCTGAGTGCCACTGTAATTGCGCCAACTGCAGCTATGGCAGACGCATACGCAACCTATCTTATGGTACTTGGAACAGAAAAGGCAAAGGAATTTTTGGCCTATAGAGAGGATCTTGATGCCCTGTTGGTTTATGGAGAGCAAGAGAACCTTAAAGTATACGCCACACCAGGAGTACACCAAAGAGAAATAAAATAAAGACACTAAAATATCACACAATGGAAAACAAAAATCTTAAAAAGAACCTTAGCGGGGAGAACACAATGTCCCGCAGAGGATTTTTAAAGACTGCCGCTGCAGGAGCAGGAGCAGCCGGTGTTGCCATGTTTGGAGCTTCATCATTAGGCACCTTCCTTACATCATGCACCACAAAAGAACATTTTGACACCATCATTGCAAACGGAGTGGTTTACTGCGGAGACGGAAAAGCCCCTATGCAGAACGCAATGGTAGGTATCAAAGATGGCAAAATTGTAGAAATTGGAAAGCTTGGCAACTTGAAAAACCTTGCAGAGCACTGCAAAGTAATTGATGCAGAAGGAAATGCCGTTTCACCAGGTTTCATAGATATCCATTCACACACAGATACCAATCTTCTTATTGCACCTGAGGGAGGAAGCAAGCTTTACCAGGGTGTAACAACAGACATTGGAGGAAACTGCGGAGACTCTCCGTTCCCATACTCAGATGAGTACTTTGCCTCTAAAGAGGGAACACTCAGACACGGATTCCCGTTCTGGAAAGACATTGACGGATTCTATGATGCCCTTAGAGCAAAGAAAATAGGTATCAACTACAAATCATACACAGGTCA
>JAZTYE010000084.1:0-4659 GCA_045636765.1 Candidatus Egerieisoma sp. | reverse complement strand
TTGTAATCCTTTACGGAATTGTTGCACAGTATGGCATCTCAGGCCTTATCATTGCAACCGTACTTGCAGGTATAATGCTGGTACTTATGGGTATCTTCAAGCTGGGAAGCATAATCAAATTCATCCCTTACCCAATTGTAGTGGGCTTTACCAGCGGTATTGCTGTAGTAATCTTCTCTACCCAGGTAAAGGATTTTCTTGGTCTTACAATTGAGAACCTTCCAAGCGAGTTCATACCACAGTGGGGCGCATACTTTACCCACATGGCATCGTTCAAGCTTCATGAGTTCCTTTTGAGCCTTGGCTGTCTGTTGGTAATCATCTTCTGGCCTAAAGTAACCAAAAAGGTACCCGGATCACTTATTGCAATTATCCTTGGTACAGCAGCTTCTATCCTTTTGGCAAAATTTGCAGGCATTGAGTTTGCAACCATTGGCAGCAAATTCCCTGAGCTTGCAAACGGCATAGAGGTTCCAAAACCTCAGGCTCCACATATCACCTGGGACACTGTAAAAAGCATGTTCCAGCCTGCATTTACAATTGCCCTATTGTGTGCAATTGAGTCATTGCTTGCTGCAATGGTTGCAGACGGTGTAACAGGAAAAAGACACAACTCAAACACAGAGCTTATCGGCCAGGGTATTGCAAACATCATTACCCCATTCTTTGGCGGTATCCCAGCTACAGGTGCATTGGCAAGAACAATGGCAAATATCAACAACGGCGGTAAAACTCCGGTTGCCGGTCTTGTACACGCAGTGGTATTGTTGCTAATCTTCCTGTTCCTTATGCCATACGCAGTATACATTCCACTTGGCTGTCTTGCAGCAATCCTTGTAATGGTAGCATACAACATGAGTGAGTGGAGAACCTTCAAATACTTGCTAAAAGGAAACAAGACAGATGTATCAGTACTTCTAATCACCTTCTTCCTTACTGTAATAATTGACCTTACAGTAGCAATTGAGGTGGGTCTTGTACTTGCAATCATCCTGTTTGTAAAACGTATCTCAGAGACCTCTACCATTAAAGTACTTGATACAGACCATGTACCTGGCACAGAGAACGACGAGATTGCAATGCTTGCAGACACCGAGCACCTTGATGTAGCTCCAGCAGTAGAGATCTACGAGATTGACGGACCATTCTTCTTCGGCCTTGCCAGCAAGCTAGACGAGATTGACCACGTACGCGGCGCTGAGATAAAAGTGCGTATAATCCGTATGAGAAAAGTACCTTTCATGGACTCAACAGGATTGAACAACTTGCGCAGCTTGTGGAAACGCTCACAGAAAGACGGCGTACAGATAATCCTTAGCGGTGTAAACGAGAATGTCCTTGCATACCTTAACAAAGTGGGCTTTGCACAGGAACTTGGCAAAGAGTACATCTTCCCTCACATCATCCCTGCAGTAGCAAAGGCAAACGAGTTGAGCGGAAAATAATTCTCACCCACCACAACACATACCAACCACTACCCCACCCCGGGTAGTGGTTTTTTATTGCGTTGCGCTGGCCTATTCGGGGCAGTTTAGGAGCTGCGTAGGCCTGTTTGGTGCCAAAATGAGGTATTTTCCGCACCAAAGTTGGGGTATCACTGCAGTTTGGTGCCAAAATGAGGCATTTTCCGCACCAAAGTTACAGTGCGGTTTATGTTAATCATTTGCTTGATTTTAGTAACTTTGTTTGACAAGCAAAAAAAACATGCAAATTCCACAACAAGAAAGGCTTAGTACAGGCCGTCTCAGTCGCGTATTTAACAATACGGTAGCAACATACAAATATTACTGGTTCATAGCAATACTAAATATTCACATGAGCACAGGAGCTATGAAAATATCTATATGGGATATAGTAATTTCCATGATATCAAACGCATGGTATCCCATTCACTATTTCAGACTCTCATTTGGCAAAAGCGACTCCATGTATATTGCCATAAAAAACATACAGAAACTGACCGGACTACCCTACGATGCTACTAAAAGACAAATAGAAGACACCCTTAAAGCCCAACTACATAGAAAAGAAATTAAAGCAGCATTAAGAGTATTCACAATAAATGTACCTTTTCGTTTTCTAAGGCCATGGATAGACTCATCAAACGATAAAGAAGTTGTCATCAGATCCCAAACCCTGGAAAATGGAGCACTATATGCTCTTCATAAACATGAAAAAGAAGACTGGATAATCCAGCTCAATCCCGTATGGACTGAATATCTTCAAGAACACTACACAATCTTATTGGACTTCTCATACTGGAACCTTACACTATTCCTGCAAACAAGAAACCCAAATGTTCCTAACATACCAAATAAACTTATCAGGCCTGAGGCAAGAAAATCATTAAACAACCAGCGCAAATTTTGGGATACTGTAATTCAAGCAACTGGCCACATAAAATGCATATATACAAATACAAACCTCACAATAGGAAACTTTGACCTGGATCATTTTATCCCATGGAGTTTTGTAACACATGACCTCTCTTGGAATCTTATTCCAAGCAATCCATCAGTAAACTCATCCAAATCAGACAAGATACCAGACCTTGAATTTTATCTACCCAAACTCTCCAACATGCACCATAACGCACTAAAAACATACTGTAGTCTGGGTAAAGGCGATAAAGCACTTGAGGACTATGTATCACTCGGATACACAATTAAGGAACTCCTGGAAATGCCACAACACAAATTCCAGGAAATATACCACCAGACATTCTCCCCAATGGCACAAATAGCCTGCAACATGGGCTTTGAACAATGGAAATATCAAAAATAGCATCTATGGACGCACAAACCACCTGCATATTTTGCCACCTGGCACCAGAACAAATAATAGCAGAAAACAATCTATGTATAGCCATAAGAGACGCCTTCCCTGTATCCAAAGGGCACACACTCATAATCCCAAAACGGCACGTTGCCAACTACTTTGACCTAAACCCAGAAGAAACTGCAGCAATGCAGACCCTGATGCTGCAAATTAAGGCCCAAATAGACAAAGACCTTAATCCCGACGGATACAACATTGGTATAAATATCAATACCGCCGCCGGCCAAACCATCTTCCACGTACACATGCACCTCATCCCCCGCTACACAGGCGACGTAGAAAACCCCAAAGGAGGCATAAGAGGTGTAATCCCTGGCAAGCAGAAATATTAATTGAAAACGCCCTCCAAGTATGCTGCCTTTACAGAGCGCCTGGGAGGCTTATATTATGTATAGAATTTTATATCATTAAAGATTCTTTTAAAGCATTATCAAAAATATTTCTTCTAGCCTCAGTAAAGAAAGGCATACCCCACACATTGAAGTTTGTACTCTTAGTTGAAAATCTTATATCTGCATTTTCTCTTATTGCTTTCATTGCATCCTCTTTCCATTTATCGGTACTCCTCAAATGTTCTCCCTTTGGTTCGATGAATATCTGGATATAATCAGTTTTTTCATTATCATTCTTCCTTTTCAAAAAAAGAACGTAATCCGGTTGATATGCATCTTCCGAAGTGAAACTATATATCTTCAAATCTTTTTCATTGCGCAATAAATATACATCATGATACTTCTCTGTAAGTTTTTGATATATTGATTCTATATATCGAATAAGATATTTTTCTTCCGATGTACCAAAACAATCTTCGTATGCATGCCAATCGCTCCCAGACAAATCCATTCGCAAATACATATTCTCGGTTTCCATCATAGACTTACCCAGCTCCTTATCTGATGAGCCATCAAGTGAAAATTTCTGTGTACGCTCACGGAACACGTCTTTTATCATTTTGGCTTTAAAGCGTTTAGTTCCCTTATATCCGATACCGCCTTTCGATAACAATGGTTCTATCTGACGGAGAACTTCTATTGCACAAAACAGCTTCTCTTTTTGAGTCAAGTTATCTAACACTTCTTGTTTGGCGTATATAAGAATATTGATTCCGGCCAAATATGAATAGCTTTCAATAAAATCCTTTATAGACACTAAATTGGGATAAGTATCTTTAAGGTTATAGAACTTAAAAGCCTCAAATCGATTAATTGCTGCACGAATAACGTGATTACCCAAGTCTCCAAATTTATATGCTCGATAAGGTACAGAGGTAGTGTTTGATGAAGTACCAAATTCAAACACCAAACTTGTACTCATATCCCCACTCTTTATGCGCACCTTATATTCTTTGTTTAAAATAGCTTCACCTAAAGATGTAATCTCTTCATTAAGCATATATGGCTCAAGTTCATTCGCAAATACATATCCGTCTTTGTAAAGTGATGTCTTTTTGAAGGAGTCTTTGAATTTAAGTTCAACTGTTTTCACTTTTTCGGCTACAATACCAGTCTGAACCATTGCTTGTTTTAGTTCGGTCAGATATTTTGGATTATTTACACTATGATAGTGCAAAGTTTCCAAAGCCCTTAATCTATTGGTCGTATCATTGTCAAATTTTCTTTCTCCGATTTTTAATTCTCCCGTAGGCTCGGTAAAAGGCATATATCTGGCACCACGACCTATTAGCTGAGCCTCCTGCATTGTGGTCTTACCTACTTTGCCATGTCCAGAGTCGCGTGTTTCGTAAAGGCGTACTATATCGAATAAGTTCAGTACATCCCATCCCTCATTAAGCATATCAACAGCGAACACAACACGGAACTC
>JAZTYE010000083.1:0-14163 GCA_045636765.1 Candidatus Egerieisoma sp. | reverse complement strand
TTATGTCTGTTCTTACGAAGACGTTTTTTACGTTTGTGAGTAGCCATCTTATGTCTCTTTCTTTTCTTTCCGCTTGGCATAATAGTTAGTATTTATATTGTTAAAACTTAGTTTTCAATTATTTTACGTTGCCCTTTACTTTGTTCATGAACACTTTTGCAGGTTTGAAAGAAGGAATATTGTGCTCAGGAATGATAAGTGTAGTATTTTTAGAAATATTTCTTGCTGTCTTTTTAGCACGTTTCTTCACAATAAAGCTACCGAATCCACGCAAATACACATTATTATCCTTAGCTAGAGAATCCTTTACACTCTCCATAAAAGACTCAATAACGTTCTGCACTGCAATCTTCTCAATACCTGTTGCTTTAGCAACCTCATTAACGATATCCGCTTTAGTCATAATAATTTCTATATAAAATTAAAAGGTTAGTTATTTTTGGGAGAGCAAAAGTAGCTTATTTTTTCTGAATATCAATAGCAAAGTACAAAAAATCATACATTTTTTAGCTTTATTCCAAAAAATTGCCACACAAATAGTTTGGCATATATATTGACCATATATACTCCCGCCGTATTTCACTTGATACGGCAATATATATACTGACAATTTGACATATTATATACATACAGCAACATGAAAATTCCTAAATTTTCTCTCAATCAGATGGAGAGCGGTGAGATAAACATAATTCCCGTCATAGATGTGAACGGGAATGCAAACATGGATGATGTAGATATGCCAAACACATTGCCAATTCTGGCTTTGAGGGACGCTGTTCTGTTTCCTGGCACTATACTTCCAATTACAGTTGGCAGAGAGAAATCACTAAAACTGGTTAAGGCGCTGCATAAGTCAAGCAACATTATTGGTACTGTAACCCAGATAGATCCGGCAGTAGAAGAACCTGCAAAAGAGGATCTGTTCCACATAGGAACCACTGCAAGGCTTATAAGGCTTCTTGAGATGCCTGACGGTGCCCTGACAGTAATTCTTCAGGGAATAAAAAGGTTTACTCTAGATGAAATCATTGCAGAGGAGCCATATCTTATTGGAAATATCACTTACAGGGAGGAAATTCTTGCAAGTGACCAGCAAAATGTCATAGAGCCCCTTATGAGTTCAATTAAGGATGCTGCTCTATACGTTATAAAGATGACCCCTCACATGCCACAGGAGACAGCGGCAGCAATTAAGGGGATAAATGACCCAAAATTCCTTATAAACATGATTGCCACCAACCTGGAGAATGACCTTACTCCCGACAAATTGGACATCCTTCAGGCAGATGACATAATTACAAGAGGTTATAAGCTCCTTGCAGCCCTTAACAAACAGGTTGAGATACTTAAGATTAAGGATGATATACAGCAGAAGGTAAAATCTGAGATTGACCAGCAGCAGAGAGAATATTACCTTAACAATCAGCTGAAAACAATCCAGGAGGAGCTTGGTATGGACGGCAACAGCAAGGATGTTGCAGACCTTAGACAAAGGGCCAAGACCAAAGACTGGCCTGAGTATGTAGCCAAAACTTTTGAGAAAGAGATGGCCAGACTTGAGCGCTCTAATCCAAACTCTCCGGAGTACGGTGTACAGCTCAATTATGTAGAGTTCATTCTTGATCTCCCTTGGAATACAACCACAGAGGATAATCTGGACATGAAAAACGCACAGAAAGTGCTTGACAAAGACCACTTTGGTCTTGAGACAGTTAAGGAGAGAATTATTGAATACCTTGCTGTGCTTAAACTTAAAGGGGACATGAAATCACCAATCCTTTGCCTATATGGTCCTCCGGGTGTTGGAAAGACATCTTTGGGCAAATCAATTGCAAGGGCATTGGGAAGAAAATATGGCAGAATATCATTGGGTGGTCTGCATGATGAGTCTGAGATTAGGGGACACAGAAAGACCTATATTGGTGCAATGGCAGGCAGAATTATACAAACCATAGGGAAGACAGGCAGTTCCAATCCTGTAATTGTACTGGATGAGATTGACAAGATAAGTGCAGATTACAAGGGAGACCCTGCTTCAGCATTGCTTGAGGCTCTGGATCCTGAACAAAACACAACTTTCCATGACAATTACCTTGACCTGGATTATGACCTTTCCAAGGTACTGTTCATTACAACTGCAAACAATATAAGCACTATCCATCCTGCACTTAAAGACAGAATGGAGATGATTCCAGTAAGCGGTTACCTTGCAGAGGAGAAATACCATATTGCCAAAGATTACCTTATTCCAAAACAGAGGGAGGCACATGGGCTTTCTGCACAGCAGTTTAAGATAAATAAAGCTGGAATTGAGACAATTATAGACAAATATACTAGAGAATCAGGAGTAAGAACCCTAGATAAACAAATTGCAAAACTTGCCAGAAATGTTGCCAAGAGAATAGCTTTGGAAGAGGAGTTGCCTGCCCACTTGGATTCAGCACTTGTTTCTGAAGTTCTTGGTTTGCCAACAAACAACCACGACATACAGAAAGGCAATGAGGCTCCAGGTGTTGTAACCGGCCTTGCTTGGACCGAGATGGGCGGTGAAATACTGTTTGTTGAGACAAGCCTCAGCGAGGGTAAAGGTACCCTTACAACTACCGGTAATCTTGGAGATGTAATGAAGGAGTCTGCAATGATTGCTTACCAGTACATAAAGGCTCATCCTCAGTTGCTTGGACTAAAAGCGGAGGATATACAGAACAAGGATGTCCATATCCACGTACCTGAGGGGGCAATTCCTAAAGACGGACCTTCTGCCGGAATTACAATGGTAAGTTCAATGGCCTCTGCATTCATGAACAAAGGGGTAAAACATGCAATTGCCATGACCGGTGAGATGACCTTAAGAGGCAAAGTCCTTCCAGTTGGTGGTATAAAGGAGAAAATCCTGGCTGCAAAACGTGCCGGAATAAATACAATTATCCTATCTGCAGAAAACGAGAAGGATATTAAAGAGATAAAAGAGGTTTATATTAAGGGGCTTACATTCCATTATGTAAAAACAATGGAAGATGTAATCAAATTCATCTTTGAATAATGGATGTTAAGATAGAGCAACAGTGGAAAGAGAAACTTGTAGGAGAGTTTGACAAGGAATATTTCAAAAACCTTGTCAAATTTCTTCATGCAGAGAAAGCTGCAGGAAAAACAATTTACCCTCCAGGCAGCCAGATATTCAATGCCTTTGCCCTTACCCCTTTCAATCAGGTAAAGGTTGTAATTCTTGGTCAGGACCCATACCATGGCCCTAATCAGGCTCATGGTCTCTCTTTTTCTGTTCCCGACGGAGTACCTGCTCCCCCATCACTTAAAAACATCTATAAAGAGATTGAATCAGACCTCAATGTTAAGGTGCAGAAGAACGGCAACCTTGAGAATTGGGCCAAACAGGGCGTATTCCTTCTCAATGCTGTTCTCACTGTAAGGGCATCAGAGCCTACCTCACACAGCAAAATAGGTTGGACAGAATTTACAGATGCTGTAATTAAGACAATTTCAGACAATACAGAAGGGGTGGTATTTATGCTTTGGGGAAATTTTGCCAGAAGCAAGAAAGATCTGATAGACAACAGCAAACACCATATCCTTGAGGCGGCTCACCCCTCTCCTCTTGCACGTGGTGCATTTTTTGGATGCAGGCATTTCTCAAAATGCAACGCAATATTGGAATCTATGGGAAAATCACCTGTAAAGTGGTGGCTGTAATACAAATTAATTGACTATTTTTGTGAAAACGTTTCACAAATGCGCACAGCTATTTTTCCCGGATCATTTGATCCATTTACAGTAGGTCACTATGATGTTCTTGAACAGGCACTTAACCTGTTTGACAAAGTAATAGTTGCTGTTGGGTTCAACAGTTCAAAAACCGGTTTCTTTTCACCGGAGGCAAGAGCAGAAATCATTAGACAAGCTACAGCAAATATGCCCAATGTGGAGGTTTGCACATACACAGGACTTACTATAGACATATGCCGCCAGCTTGGTGTAAAACATATAATAAGAGGTCTCCGCACCACAACTGATTTTGAACTTGAGAGTGTTATTTCTCAGGCCAACAAGAAGATGGCACCAGATATTTCTACCGTTTTCATTCCGGCATGCGGAGAACTTTCATTTGTATCATCTACTGTTGTTAGGGATATTCTTATCCACAAGGGAAATGCAGCACAGTTTTTGCCTGCAGGTGTTGATATTGAGAAATTTCTTCAACAAAGAGGCAAATAATGAAACCACTCCGTGTCATATCTACATTACTCCTTTTATTGTTTTTTGTACACAACGCTTATTCCAAGGGTTATAAAATTACTCTAAAAGGGGCCGGGACTGACACATCCTCCTATGTACTCATAGGATGGAACTGGGGCAACAAAATATCCATAGATACATCAACAGCACAAAGAGGAAAAGTTGTTTTCTCATCAAATCTTCCGCTCAACAGCGGCAACTACGCAATATGCAAAGCAGACGGTAAAAAAGTGCTGGATTTTATTGTTCCACGCAAAAACAGCAACTTTAGAATAAATTTCCAACATGATGGGAACTCTTTCTCCGTAGTATCGGGCAACAAGGAGAACAAGCTGTATACAGAATTTCAGAATCTGATAAACTACAAATGGGAGGAGTTTTCTACAGCTGAGGACTTTGCCGCAAAAATAAGCCAAATTAAGGAGAGAGCGGCAACAGAACATCCGGGCTCAATTCTGGACATTATACTTAAAAACACTCTGTTCCAACCCCAGAATGCAGAAGAAATAAGACAAAATTTCCCTTTTGGAGATACAATCATACTACACACACAATTTGTTGAGGACAAAGTTGAACAATACTTGAGAATGCTTGAGTATAACCACAACGACACCATTGCTCACCGTATAGACGGGATGATATCATCTGCAAATGACAAAAGGCTGCAGACTAGACTTGCAGCTACTGCATATGAACATTTTCATAACCCTTCCATAATGGGTCAGGAAGGCGTTGCGGTACATATTGCAGACAAATGGTTCATTAACGGCCCACTGGAATGGCCTAATGAAGAGGGAAAATTTCTGCTCCGCACTTTTGTAGAATTAAACAGGCACTCACTTATAGGGATGCATGCCCCACAGCTAGAGCTTATAGATACCACAGGAAAACATATTTCCCTAAAAGATATGAATGGAGAATACACTATTGTGTATTTCTATACCGATGACTGCAGAACCTGCATTAAGGAAACGCCCAAACTGGTTGACCTGGTAAATGAATTTGAAGACGGAGTACTCTCTGTATATGCAGTTTACGCAAATGACAACTACCAAAGGTGGAAAGATTACATAAAGAAGGAGCTCTTTATATACAATCCTTTTATGGAATGGGTGAATGTGTATGATCCGGACTACTCAAGCGGATTCCAGATGCTGTACAATGTGGTACAGACTCCACAGATGTTTCTTTTGGACAGGGACAAGAAAATTATAGGCAGAGGGCTAAGTGTAAAGAACCTTAAAGAGCTGCTTTCAGAAAAAATAAGGCAAAGGGATGAACTGAGAGGGTTCATTGAGGAATTCTTTAATCCGCTGGCAGCAGAACCGCAGCAGATACAGGAGGGTATAGACTTGTTCTACAACAGTGCAAAAAACGATATTGAGACACTTAAGGAATTTATGAGGGAGATATTCCTCACTCTGGGCAACTCCAAAGAACCAACATTAAATGAAGGGGCTGTATATCTGGCACAAAGATACATAATTGGAATACCTCAGATATGGAGTAACCAATTTGTGGATCAATGCACCAAAGAGATTGAAAAATACAATCTTAACAAATTGGGATCACAGGCCAATGACATTGACCTTGAAAGAGTGGATTCTTCACCAATAAAGCTCTCTGATATAACAACGGATTATAAAGTTTTGTACTTTTATAGGCCCAATTGCGGAATGTGCTCTGAAGTTACACCTAAAATGGCATCCTTATACAATGAGTACAAGGAGAAACTGAATATAGAATTTATTGCAATTAACCTTGGAAGCAGCAAAAGCGAATGGATAGATTACATTACCCAAGTTGGCGCAAGTTGGGAGAACCTAAGGGGGACCGGAGGAGATTCTTCACAGATATACAGGGAATATTACCTTGAGAATGTCCCAACCATATATCTTCTAAAAGATAATGTGGTTGTGGCAAAAGATATAAACGATATAGAACTAGGAGAGATACTTAAAACCATCACACAATGATAACAGGAAAATATAAGGAGTTTTATAACAAACTCCACACAATAATTCCTAAAGAGAGACTTTTACATGATGCACTCAGCACATTGGCATTCGGTACCGACGCATCATTTTACAGACTGGTTCCCAAATTGGTTGTCAGGGCACAGTCTGTAGAGGAGATACAGTTTATAATGAAGACTGCCCACCAGATGGGCATTGCTGTTACATACAGGGCTGCAGGAACATCTTTGTCGGGACAAGGAATATCTGATTCTGTGCTGGTAATTGCCACACATGGTTTTAAAGATTACAAGATTCTGGATGATGGTTTGAAAATTGAATTGCAGCCGGGCATACGTGGCGGCGCGGCCAACAGATATCTTGTAAAATACGGCAGAAAGATTGGTCCGGATCCGGCATCAATTGATTCTGCAATGATTGGCGGTATTGCCGCCAACAATGCCAGCGGCATGTGCTGCGGTACAAGCGAGAACTCATACAAGACAATTGCAGACATAAAAGTTATTCTTGCAGACGGTACAGAGCTGGATACAGCCTGTGAAGAATCACGCAAAAACTTTGCGGCAACTCACAGCAAAATGCTTGAGCAACTGGAGGATATAGCACGTAGGATTGAGTCTGACCAAACCTTAAAAGAGAGGATTCAGCGCAAATACAAGATTAAGAATACCACCGGGTACAGCCTCAACGCTTTTGTTGATTACAAAGATGGTTTTGACATTCTAAAACATATTATCATAGGTTCAGAGGGTACTCTGGCTTTCATCTCTTCAATTACCTACAATACTGTAGTGGAGCATCCGCACAAAGGGCTGGCACTCATGATCTTCCCTACAATAAAGGAGGCATGTGAGGCCGTACAGATTCTTAAAAAGCAGCCGGTTTCGGCAGTGGAGATGATGGACAGGGCAAGTATCAAATCTGTTGAGAATGCTGCGGGTGTACCCGAGTACATAAAGACGTTGTCTCCAGGTGCAGCAGGACTGCTGGTGGAGGTACGTGCAGAGGATGATGCTGCAGTAGATGCCAAATGTGCACAGATTGCAGCTGCAATAAAAGATATCCCAACAGAGTTGCCTTACGCATTTACTAAGGATGCCAAAGAGCAGGCAATTCTATGGAAGATAAGGAAAGAGACCCTTCCTACAGTTGCCGGCATGAGAAAGGCAGGTACAACAGCTATCATTGAGGATATCTGTTTCCCTGTACCTCAGCTTGCAGATGCTGTTCTGGATTTGAGGAAGATTTTTGAGCAGGACGGCTATTCAGATGCAGTAATCTTTGGACATGCACTTGAGGGCAACCTACACTTCATGTTCAACCAGGATTTTGGTACAGAGAGCGAGGTTGCTAAATACAGCAAGTTCATGGATGACATTGCTGAGCTTGTAGTAAACAAATATGACGGTTCCCTTAAGGCAGAGCACGGAACAGGTCGTAACATGGCCCCTTATGTTGAGAAAGAGTGGGGAGCACAGGCTTACGCCCTAATGAAGGAGGTAAAACAGATATTTGACCCTAAAGGTATCCTTAACCCTGGAGTGATCATCAACGATGACCATCAGGCACATATAAAGAACCTGAAACCTTGCCCGGATGTAAAGGAAAGCGTCAACAAATGTATGGAGTGCGGTTTCTGTGAGGGAGGTTGCGTTGCAGAGGGACTTACCCTTTCTCCAAGACAGAGAGTTGCTTCTTTTAGGGAAATGGAGAGACTTAAAAACACCGGAGAGGCTCCACATATTGCAGCAGAGATGCAGAAACAGTACAAATACTGGGGCATGGATACCTGTGCTACAGACAGTCTTTGCGCAGTAAAATGCCCTGTAAAAGTTGATACCGGTAAGCTTATAAAAGAGTTACGCCATGCAGAGCACTCGCCAAAAGCAGAGGCAAATGCAGTTAAACTTGCTTCCAACATGGACAAGGTTACAGCAGGAATGCGTACCGGATTGAACATCACCTACGCAATGCGCGTGGCAATGGGCAAAAAAGTGTTTGGCGGATTGGCTATGGCTGCCCGCAAACTTACCTGCGGCGCAATCCCTATGTGGAACGAGCATTTCCCTAAGGCAGCCCACAAAATAACCTACAACAGCATAGAGCCTGCAGAAGGCAAGGCAACTGCAGGAACAGTAGTATACTTTCCATCCTGCATTACCCGCAGCATGGGAGTAAGCAAAGTGTACAGCAATGAAGTGGAAATTACCCGCCTTACAGAAAAATTGCTCCTTAAAGCAGGATATAAAGTTGTTTATCCCGACAATCTCAATAAACTATGCTGTGGCATGGCATTCAGCAGCAAGGGATATGTAGAGGCAGGCAAAAAGGCATCAGACGAGCTTGAGGCAGCTTTGTTGAAAGCATCTGAGAACGGCAAATACCCTGTTCTTTGTGACATGAGTCCATGTCTGTACACAATGCACAGCAATATGGACGGGGGCGCCCTTAAACTGTACGAGCCTGCAGAATTCATCCTGAAGTTCCTTAAAGACAAACTGAAGATAAAGAAACTGGACAAGAGAATTGCAGTATTTGCAGTATGCTCAACCAAAAAACTTGGCGTGGACAACATGCTGTTTGATGTGGCAAGACTATGTGCAAAAGAGGTAACCGTAATTGAAAGCAACTGCTGCGGCTTTGCAGGAGACAGAGGCTTTACCCTACCCCAACTCAACACCCACGGCCTGCGCATGCTCCGTTCACAGGTAGAAGGCACCCTTGCAGACGGCACAAAAACCTCCCCTTGCGTGGAAGGTTATGCCACCAGCCGCACCTGCGAGATAGGCCTCAGCCGCAACAGCGGAATCACATTCAAATCAATTTTGTACCTATTGGACGAGGCGAGCGAGTAAATATTGAGGGCAGTCTGGGCAGTCTGGGCAGTTTAGGCACAATTCGGGCACGTTTTGTGCCCGAACACCTGGATTTCTACCTCTTGGGCACATTTTTGGCTAATTTTGTACCCGAATGAGTACTGGCGGGCACATATAGCACTGTTTTTGTGCCCAAACATCTGTATGTTTGTTAGGAAATGGTATCCTATGAATTAAACTGCCCCAACAATTATGTTAAAATCCGAGCCATACCCGTATGATACCCCTTTTGTGGCGGAGTGCAGACAGATGCAGTCCCGGTATAGGGAGGAGCTAGGTTTGCAGCTGAGGCCTTACACTGTACAGAACCGCAGGAGCAAGGATTTTGGCAAAGTTTACAATTTGGGTAATTATATTTCCTCAGACAAAGAAGACGGAGCAAACTTCCTTGCAGATTATATATTTGTGCACGCTAAGGAGAGGATTAACAACCGCAAGCCGTACGAGACATTTGATGAAGACAGGATGTTCAACAATCTGCTTTCCAGCCAGCCTATGGCCTTCAACCTGTTCTGTCCATTGAGAAAGCTACTTGAAGAAAACCGGATTGCAGTCACAAAGGCAATCCAGGCAGCCCTCCCACACTACTCCATTGCCATGGTTACAGCGGTTGAGCTGGAATTTATTCCCAGCAATTACCAAACTCACACAGGAGACAAAAGTGCGATGGATGCTATTATAAAATACAGGGACTTTGATGGTAAAGAGTGTTTCATTGCCATTGAAACCAAATACTCAGAGAACCTGGGGAGCAACGCCGCATCATTCATGAAATTGTCGGGAGAAAAATATGAAGAAAAGCGGCAAAAGTATTTTGAGACAATCAAAAAACTTAACTTGTTTCTTCCCGACATAGAAGATAAAATACGAAATAGGCCAAGCAAACTTACACAATTGTACAGAAATTTCATTTTAAGCGAAGCCTATGGCAATCATGCAGGGATGGTCTCCAATTCAATAGTCCTGGCCCCTGCAAAGCATCCTTCTACAAAAAGGGAAATTGAATCATTGCAAAAAGAATTGCTTCCACAGGCAAAAGATAAAATACGGGGAGTTACTCTTGAAGCGTTTGTAGATGGCTTGGTTGAGACATGTGATGGCGAATACAAACAAATTTTTGAAAGATTTAAGAAAAGATACCTTAACTTTAAGGAAAATTAACCGACTTATATGAGAAAGGCACTATTAATTATCTTGGCGTTTGTTGCATTATCATGCACAAAGAAAGAGTTCAACCACGTAGAGGCATTTGAGGGAATTGTGGCCGATTTGGCCTCGCCTGAGTTTGCAGGAAGGAGCCTGTACCAGAATGGCGAGTTGCGTGCAGCAAATTACATTGTAGAGAAATTCAATGAGCTGTGCACATCTGATTTTGTGGTCAAGCCATGTTTCCAGCAGTTCAACTACCCGTTGAACACTACCAGAGGGGATATGTTCTTTGCAGTTGACGGCAAGGAGTACAAACCATTTGAGGATTATGTTGTAAAGGAGTTCTCCACCGGAGCAGATGCTACGATGCCTGTTGTGTATGCTTTGCAGGAGGATATCTATACTCCCGACAAATTCACTGCACATGTCAGCTCACTTAAAGCGGAAAGCTCTTTTGTAGTACTTGATTATGACAAGTTCCACACCCTTCCTTCTGAGGGAGACAGATATTTCAAATACCTTAAGAATTTGAATATTGGTGGTGTGATTTTCAAATTTAGCAAGAGACCCAACTATTTTAAGGCCCGTGCTTTCTTTACAACTCCATATCCTGTAGTTTGCGTTGGCCCAGAATTCCCTGCAGAGGCAAAAGAGGCAACTGTAAAGTTCCAGAATGAGTTCATTGAGGATTATACAGCACAGAATATATTTGCAAAAATAGAGGGCACTTCAGACTCTGACAGCTGCTGGATGTTCATTGCCCACTATGACCACCTTGGAATGATGGGTAGAGACAATGTATGTCTTGGTGCAAATGACAATGCCTCAGGCACCGCAGGCATCCTTACCTTGGCCCACTACTATTCACAGCCTGAAAACCGTCCGGAGCTTGATATGGTATTCCTATGGGTTGGTGGAGAGGAGGCCAATCTGCTTGGCTCCAGATATTATGTGGAGAATCCTCTGTTCCCATTGGAAAACATCAAATATCTCATAAATCTTGATATGATTGGAGATACTCCAGACATGCTTTATTATGAGGGTGGCGAGGAGGCAAACAAGGGGCTTGACCTGTTTATGGAGATAAACAAGGCTCACGGCTACTTCTCAAACCCTCACAGAGGAGAACTTGTAGACAATTCAGACCACTACTACTTTGCAATGGCTGGAGTTCCTGCAATGTATTTTGAGTCTAAAGGAGAGTACTATAAATACTACCACTCACCTGCCGACAATCTAACCCACTTCACAAGCGAAAGCTACAAGAGAATATTTGAGATGGTAAAAGAATTTATTCAGAAATACTAATAAAAAAATCCCTGCTGGAGCACATTCCGGCAGGGATTTCTTCTTTACATCATTCTGAGCATGCTGCGGGTGGCATTGCGGTTCTTGGCAGTGTTCATCTTTCCAAAGTTGAAGGTAACGCCAAGGAGGAATCTCCTGCCTATGATGCCGGAGTATCTGTCCTCAACATAGTTTGCCTGCTTTATGCGGTTGAAGGTAACAGTCTGGTTGAGTACATCATTCACCTTTAGGCTCAAGGTTACCGCCTTAATGCTCTTGTGCAGTTCAAAGTTCCATAATAAATGGGATTTGCCATAACCTTCTGAGTATCCTTCATACCATCTGTAGCCCAGGTTGTTGATAATATTGAAATTATTGTTTGTATTTATCTCCAACTTTCCATCTATCTCAAAATCCCAGGTATTCATATTGGCCTTTTTGTTAAGGGAATATTTCCTTATACCGTGCTGTGCATATCCGCCAAAAGAGATTTCCACAAAATCACTTTCATAATAAAGGTTTCCACCCAAGTTGAAGGATCCGGAAGTGGTAGCGCTCTCCTTGAATCCGCTCTCCCCGCTATAGAACTTGTCTCCATTTGCATTGCCCCAGAACTTCTCCATAAACTGTCCGTAATCAAAGTTATCCATATCAACACTTTCAATTTGGGCCGCATTCTGGTAAGAGTAGCGTTTTGTTATGCTCGCCTCTGCATTGAGATTCAATCTGAAAGATCTCTCCTTATTCAAAGGTATGGCATTCATGTAGCAAAATACAGTAATGTTGGTTACCCCTTTCTTTGAGTTTACCGGTACATTGTACTGCACTCCATCCGCATCAAACCAGTTGGCATTAACCACACCATTGGTTGAACGGGAACCGCTCAGCACAGCACTCAAAAAGCTGAAGTTCTTCTTGTTGTTGTAATTAGTGTATAAACTGAATGAATGTGTAGAGTATGGCTCCAGGTATATGTTTCCAAAGGTTATATATGTAGGGTTGGAAATGTCGGGAACAGGAGACAACTGGCTGTTGCTTACATTCTCTACACTGCCGGAATAATTAAAATTGTAGCTGGCCCCGTTTTTTCCACTAAATCCCAATCTTACAAAAGGGGCCCAGTTCCACAGCCACTCCCCTTTTCCTGTGGTCTGGGAGATGCCGTATGTCTTGCTGTAGGTCTCGTTGTTCACCACACTGGCAGATCCGCCAAGCTGCACTCTGGTTTTTCCCTTGTTGTATTGGGCAAGCAACTGTCCGGTGTTGGACATATACCTGTTTTCAGATACTGCTGAGTAGTAGTCGTTATACTCGGAATATCTGTCTTTGTCGGGAAAACCGGCAATGAAAGAGTGTTCACCTCCGGTGTATTTGTATGCATCAGTAGTTACATCGTTACGTGAAAGGGAACTGGCCAGCTCTGTACTGATTTTCCAGTTTTTACCCACCGGCTCCACATAGGATAGTGTGGCAGAGTACCCACTGCCCTCAGATTTGGTATTGTAATAGAGGTCTCTTGTATCTGAAATTGCAGATTCATTGTAGAAGATATCCGAAAACTCCTTTCTCTGCTTGTCCTCCCCTTTTATGCTGAATGATCCGGTAAAGGTGATGTTCCTGTTCTGTTTGCCCCAGTTTGAACGTCCAAGAATAACATTGGTACTGTATGTAAAATTATCAGACTCCGAATAATCCTTGGCTTCAGAAGTATTGAGCAAACCGCTCGCACTGCTGTAATCTTCCATCTCCCTGGAGGTTGCAATATCTTTATATGATTCGCTTGAGCCTTTCCTGTAAACCAGTTTAGGGGAGATTCTTACAGTGTATTTCTTCTTGTCTGTCTTGTTCAGGTCCAATGACACATTCAGCCTGTCCTGGGTTGTCTGTCCAAGATAACTTGTATTTGTAAAGATTGAAGGGGCATTCTCCTGCATGGTTGTACGCCTGGTAAGGGTCTCGGTATCAATCTCTGTACCGTTGTAGTTTACAGAAGAAGAGAAGTCAAATCCCTTTATCCTTGAGGAGTTGTAGTTTGCACCCAACTGGTGGCTAGTAGTGAGTCCGCTATCGGGAAGAAGATCTCCAAGGCTACCATAAGAGACCACAATCATGTCATTTGCACCTACATCATCTACATTCTTTGCATTTGCCACGAATGTAACCTGTTCCTTCTCATTGTATCCCGACAACATTACACTCCCGTTGTACAGTGCACCTCTATCTATAATAACCGGCTGGTTCTTATTATTATCCGAATCAAGAGGAGATCCTCCAGCAAGTTTGGCATTTCCGAACCACCCTTTTTCATACTCCTTCTTGAGGGAAATGTCCATCTCCTTCTCCTTACTTACCATATTTGCTATACCAGTGGCCTTCTCCTGATCACTCCTGTAATCTGTAATCTTTATTTTGTCCACAATCTTGGCCGGAAGATTCTTCACCGCCATTGAAGGGTCATCAAAGAAAAATGTCTTGCCGTTCACAGTAATCTTTGAAACAGGTTCACCGTTCACCTTAACTGATCCATCACTGGCCACCTGAAAACCGGGCATCTTCTTGAGCAGTTCACCCAGCACAGCATTGTCTGCAGTACGGAACATTGTGGCATTATACACAAT
>JAZTYE010000082.1:0-12677 GCA_045636765.1 Candidatus Egerieisoma sp. | reverse complement strand
GCCATGTTGCCGTACGGGGTATTGGTGTGGTTCTCCGTATTGTGGAGCCAGTAGAACTGCTGTCCGGCGGTAAGTGTGCCATCAGGGGCAATTATATAGCTGATAAGCCAGTTTGAATTCTTCTCGGAGGCAATGAGCATTTTGCCGTCGGGAGTAATGGCAATTTCTTTGCCTGAAGTTGGCAATGTCTCCATTTTTATGGCCTTTTTGCTTCCGTTTTTAAGAAGGAAGATATCGCCGTCTGTGTTGGTAATGTATTTGTCTCCTGATTTGAGGCCCAATACTCTATATGGGTTCTTTACAAATTTTGCAACATTTGCTCCATTGTGCCTGATCATTTTGTTGGTACCTGGGTTTGCGGAGAGCTTGTGCAATTCTGCAGGACTGGCAATAAGCATTGCAACAGTATCTGAAACTGACAATCCGTTCATTGGAGTGTATTCCTCCCATCTGCTCTCCTCCACCTTCAGAGACACAAGCATGTCATTCATGGATTTTCCGGTAACAACCTCCTGTGGCCATCCACGCCATAGCCAGCGCATTGCATCCGGATATGCCCTGGTACCATAGTAGATGCTGTGGGATCCGCGATCCCATTTGTAATCAAATTCATAACCGGCATAGTTGAGTGCAGAGGCCATAAGCTGGTTCTGTTCCCACCAATCACCAAATATATGGTTCCAGGTATCGTTTACACCATCTTGCAAGAAAATTCTCAATGGCTTGGGCTCGCTCTTCCTTACAATTGCAGGGTACTCGTTTCCACCGCGCATTGCCACAAAAGTTCCAACTGAACTGTACACCCTTGCAAACATGTCGGGGCGCTCCCAGGCTACAGTAAATGCCGCTATGCCGCTGCTGCTGGCACCTGTTATTGCACGGTCATTGGGATTCTTGGAAATGATGATCTTGCGGCCGTCGGGAGTAACCATATTTTCAACCATAGTTAGGACCTCTTCCTCAAGGAAAGTTGCCAGGCGGGCATCCGTGCGGTCAAACTCATTGCTGCGGTTGTATCTTATCACTTTCCCTTCAGCATCTTTGCTTACACCCGGCTGTACAAACACTCCAATGGTTACTGGCATCTCTCCGGTTGCAATAAGGTTTGGAATTACGGTCATTGCTCCAAAAAGGTTGCCGTCCAATCCAACTACAAGGCAGGCTGGTGTTGTGCCGTTATATTGCTGAGGAACCATAACCTGAACGTCCCTGATAGTGTTCGGGTATATCCTGGAGTTTGTGATTACAGTGTCAATGACAAGCGGTTTCTGCTCTGCAGGCAGCGCAACAGAAGCGGGATCCTTAGGGGTCCTTACATTGTGCTTGTTCTGGGCAACCGCTCCTGATCCTGCTGTAAGGAGCGCTGCAAGTGCTGCTATGTATATTCTTTTCATTGCTAAACGAATAGTGAAATTACAAACAAGGTGATTATTGATACTGTTCCCATAATGAAAGTCATTGCAGTCTGGGTCTTGTATCCGTTCTGAGGGGTAAGGCCTCCAAAGTTGGTCACTACCCAGAAGTAACTGTCATTTGCATGAGAAACTGTCATTGCTCCGGCGCCAATTGCCATTACCACAAGTACGGCATCAATAGGGGTGGTCATTCCAAGTGCAGCCATAAGCGAGGCGTCTGAAAAATAGAGCCCCATCATTCCGGCAGTGGTTGTCATTGCAACGGTAGATGAACCCTGTGAGGTCTTTATTATTGCAGCCACTACAAACGGGAAGAATATTCCAATATTTGCCAATGATGTGGCGTGTTGCTGTATGTACTGCACAAAACCGGCCTCTACAATAATCTGCCCAAGTACACTTCCTGCGGCAGTTATGAATATTATAGGTCCCGACGTTTTAAGTGATTCCTGGGTCATAGAATAAAGCTCCTTGCCCATTTTTTTTCTCCATAGCAATGGCAGTGCTGAAAGAAGACCAGCTGTTAGGGCAATGATTGGTTTTCCAAGAAATATGAGTAGCTCCCCTGTAAAACCTCCAATCTTTGCAAATGAGGCAACAGAGCCCCCTGCCATTAAGACTATCGGGAGTAGGATAGGGGTTATTGATGCCCAGGTGCCTGGAAGGTCATGCTCATTGTATGCTGCAGATATGTTCTCTATATCCAGCTCATCTGAGGATTTTATTTTCTTGCCTATTGCTGTTGCAAAGAAATAAGCTGCAGCAAGAGGAAGTATTGATATGAGCAATCCCGTTACTATTACAAGCAAAAGGTTGTTTTCAAGTCCTATAAGTCCGGCTGTTGCAATAGGACCTGGTGTTGGGGGGATGAATACATGTGATACATAAAGACCTGCGGATAATGCAACAGTGAGGGTTACAGATGAGAAATTGGTTTTTCTGCTGAGCCATTTGCGTATTGGGTTTACAATTACAAAACCGCTGTCGCAAAAAACAGGTATTGAGATTATCCAGCCAATTAGCATTATGGCCAGCTGGGGGTGTTTCTCTCCAATTACACGGATTATGGCATCTGCCAGACGTATTGCAGCTCCTGTTTTCTCCAGGATTACCCCAATTATGGTTCCAAGGATAATTACAATTCCAATGCTGGTAAAGATAGAAGAGAATCCTTTACCTATTGTAGTGGGGATTGTATCCAGTGGAATCCCTATTGCCACCGCCAGAGTGAGGGCAATTCCCATAATTGCCAGAAACGGGTGTACTCCCCATTTTGAGATTGATACAATAAGCAGCACAATTGCTGCTAAGAATACTACTATGAGTGTTGTTCCTGATATCATACGTAAAGTGATTTTATGAATGCGGCAAGGGCATTTGCCATAAGCTGGGCACCCTCTTGTGTAGGGTGTGTGCCGTCTGTAATATATGGATTGTAGTTTCCCTGGTATTCAGGGTGTGTCCCTTTTACTGTTCTGTGCAGGTGAGGGTTTACGCCGCTCAGATTGTGCATGTCAAATACCGGGAACGAGTAGTATGCTCCCACTTCCTTAACTGCATTTATCCACTCTTCCCATTTGTACAGTGCATCGGCATTGTTCTGTGGGGTGTCTGCAAGGTGAGACTTGGCCGCATCCAGAAGCTTTATTGGGGTAAGGAGTATTATTTTCCTGTGGGTATTTTGTGCAGGGGTTCCTTTACATAGGTATTTGTCATAAAGCCCCTGACAAAGGGTATGCAGAGCTCCGTAGAAGGTTGTATCAGTGCGGTCGTCCATCTTGCCAAGCGGAACCCCAAGCCTTACATCATTTGTGCCGCCCATAATTGTAATGATATCTGCATCATCCGCCATCTGGGCATATCTTATGCACATTGGGGTGTTGTCCGGCAGATTGGCAATTGTAGAATCAGATATTCCGTGGTTTTCCAGTTCCATATCAAGCATCTTGGCAACAAGGGCCGCATAGCTCTCCAGCTGCCCCGGATGCCCCGGATAATTGCGTGGAATGAATCCGTATGTGATGGAATCTCCCAGCGCACAGTATTTAAGCTTTTTGGTTATGTTCATAGCTTGGGGTTTTCCTTACAAAAATACGCTTTTTTTTTGTAACGTTGTCCTTTTGTACAATTGCTTGTGTAACAAGCAATTAATTTTTACAAATTTTTGCCGGCCGCAAAAACTTGTAAAAATATCCCTTGATTATCAAAGGATTGTACAAAAGGACAACGTAATTAATTATATTTGAATTATGAAAAGGGCAATTTTTAATCCGGAGCATGATCTGTGTCTGGCAGAAGGGAGCGGGAGTTTTATTCCGCCGGATTCTGTTGTGCAGTTTGCCCGAAGGTGCAGCTGGGTGGAGAGGTTTATGGTGGAGCCGGAGCTGGCAAGTAAGGGGGCAATTGGGGGAGAAGGTGCAACAACAGGGCCTTTGGAGATTGTGCCGTGGGGTTGGAACAGGTGTTTGAGGGAGAGGTTGCTCAAGGAGGGGATTCCGGTGGAGCAGTTGCCGGATGATGGGCAGCTGGATTTCATACGGGCGCATTCACGCAGGGAGTTGTCGGTGAAGCTGCATGAACATCTGTGTGCAGTGAACGTGCAGTCCGGAAGAGGCTGTATTATCTCTCCGGTATATAGGACAGTTGCCCATACTATGGAGGAGATTGAGGCGTTTCTGCAGGAGAAAGGGAGGGTGGTGCTTAAGGCACCTTTGTCGGGAAGCGGAAAGGGGGTAAGGTTTGCAAGTGGGGAGCTTATGGAGACAGACAAAGGCTGGTGCAGAAGGACTTTGCTCAGGCAGGGAGCTGTGGTTGTGGAGCAGCGGATGGAGATAATAAGGGAGTTTGCTATGCTGTTTGAGTGCGGAAATGAGGTGAAGTTCAGGGGGTATTCTCTGTTTTATGCGGCCAATGGGGCGTATAAAGGGAATCTGCTTGCTTCCAATGAGTATATTGGGAAGGTTCTGGGAGAACATATTTCTGTGGAGGAATTGAGGCAGGTGCAAGAACAGATAAGGGATTTTCTGCAGGATAAACTGGCGGGGAGATATTGCGGTTTTGTAGGGGTGGACCAGTTTGTGGCGGAGGCTGCAGATGGGGTGGACGTAGGGGGAGCTGCAGCCGGAGAGAAACAGGAGGATTTGTTGGGAAGAAAAATTTGCTGGAATCCTGCAATGGAGATAAATTTGAGGATGACTATGGGGCTGGTTGCCAGAAATATATATGATTTCCATGCTGTTGAGTACGGCTTGGGGGAGGGGACACACTGTTTTGAGCCTGAAAGGGGTATTTTTAAATGTGGATGATTATGAGAAAAGTTTTGATGAAAGCTGTTTATGCTATCCTGTTGGGGTATTATGCCCTTAAGGAGCCGTCGGTATCCATTAAGGACAAGACCATAATTTATGGTGCAATGGGTTATTTCATTATCCCATTTGATTTCATCCATGACTGGCTCCCTTTTGCCGGTGTTGCCGACGATTTTATGGCTCTTGCCTGGGCGGTCTCAAGGGTGGTGAAGAACATAAATCCCAATGTGCGCGGCAAGGCCAAAGCACGGCTTGGCAAGTGGTTCAAACTGAAAGCAGAGGATGATAAGTGGCTTGAGAAGAAATAGCGGGCAAGATTCAATTACTGGAAATTATGGAAAGCAAGAATACCCTCTTTGGACACTTGGCCTGTTTTGCGGCCTATGCCCTTTTTGGAATAAATATAGTGGTATGTAAGGATCTTACCAGCGGCGGGGCAATCTCACCGCTGGCACTGTTTACCATACGCTCACTTGGCGCCGGAGCCCTGTATTGGCTCATTTCCCTTTTCTTCCCTAAAGAAAAGGTTGATATGCAGGATTTTCCCAAGATAATTGCAGCCTCCTTCCTGGGATTCTTCCTTTGCCAGTACACATTTCTTAAAGGTATTCCCGATATCACCCCTATGCATTGTTCCATCATTGGAGCACTTACCCCAATATATACCATGTTTATAGCGGCGGTGGTGCTGAAGGAACCCATAACCCTCAAGAAAGGCGGCGGTGTGCTGTTGAGCTTGTGCGGTATAATATTCCTGATACTCAACAACTCACAGGGAGGGGCTGTGGCGGAGAGCAAGTTGCAGGGAATACTTCTCATTATTCTTAATGGTTTGAGTTTTGCCCTCTACCTGGGAATCTTCAGACCGGTTATAGTAAAATACTCTGTGGTGACATTCATGAAGTGGATCTTCCTCTTCTCAATAGCCATGTCATTGCCATTTACATACAAGGAAGTATTTTCATTTGAGTGGCTTTCCATTCCTGCGGCACAGCTATGGGAACTTGGATTCCTTGTAGTCTTTGCAACCTGCGTATGCTACTTCCTTATCCCTTTCGGGCAGAAAAGGATAAGGCCAACCCTTGTAAGCATGTACAGCTACGTGCAACCCATAATTGCTACAGCAATAAGCATCTGCATAGGAATGGATTCCCTTACATGGCAAAAAATACTTGCAGCTGTTATGGTATTTGCGGGGGTATTTGTAGTCAGCCGCAGCCGTGCTGCCAAATAGAGTCTCTGCCAAATAGAGTCTTTACCAAAAAAGTTTCTGCCAAAAAAAATAGCGTGCCCCCTTGCAGGGACACGCCGGTGTGTATTAAGTGTTTTTGAGTGTTTTCCTAGAATCCTTTTTGATTACTTAACCTCCTCAAAGTCAACGTCAGTTACCTCGCCGTCTTTGTTGTTCTGGGCACCTGCACCTGGGTTAGGACCCTGTGCACCAGCCTGAGGACCTGCAGCCTGAGCAGCTTTTGCCATATCCTCGCTTGCTGCATGCCATGCTGCGTTAAGAGCCTCGGTAAGTTTGTCAAGCTCTGCAATGTTGGCAGCTTTGTGAGCCTCTTTAAGTTTGTTGGTAGCATCCTCAATGGCAGCTTTCTTCTCTGCAGGGATCTTGTCGCCATACTCTTTAAGGTTCTTCTCGCTCTGGAATACCATTGCGTCAGCATTGTTCAACTTGTCAATTCTCTCGCGCTCCTCTTTATCTTTAGCCTCGTTAGCCTTAGCCTCGTCACGCATTCTCTTGATCTCGTCCTCAGAAAGTCCTGATGAAGCCTCAATTCTAATCTGCTGCTCCTTGCCTGTAGCTTTATCTTTAGCAGATACGTTAAGGATACCGTTGGCGTCAATGTCAAAAGTTACCTCAATCTGTGGAACGCCACGTGGAGCTGGGGTAATTCCATCCAAGTGGAAACGGCCGATAGTCTTGTCATCTTTAGCCATAGGTCTCTCACCCTGAAGAACGTGGATCTCTACAGAAGGCTGGTTGTCTGCAGCAGTTGAGAATACCTGTGATTTTCTTGTAGGGATTGTAGTGTTGCTCTCAATAAGTTTTGTGAACACGCCACCAAAAGTCTCAATACCCAAAGAAAGTGGAGTAACGTCCAATAGAAGAACGTCTTTAACGTCACCGGTAAGAACACCGCCCTGGATAGCAGCTCCAATAGCAACAACCTCATCTGGGTTAACGCTCTTGTTAGGCTCCTTGCCAAAGAACTTCTTCACAATCTCCTGAATGGCAGGGATACGTGTAGAACCACCTACAAGAAGTACCTCGTTGATATCTGAAGCAGAAAGGCCTGCATCCTGAAGCGCTTTGCGGCAAGGCTCAATTGTTCTCTGAATCAAAGAATCTGCCAACTGCTCAAATTTAGCTCTGGTAAGGGTTTTAACCAAGTGCTTTGGAATACCGTTAACAGGCATGATGTAAGGCAAGTTGATCTCTGTAGAAGTCTGGCTTGAAAGCTCAATCTTAGCTTTCTCAGCAGCCTCTTTAAGTCTCTGAAGAGCCATAGGGTCTTTAGAAAGGTCAATACCGTCGTTCTCGCTCTTGAACTCGTCAACCAACCACTCAATGATAACATGGTCAAAGTCATCACCTCCAAGGTGAGTGTCACCGTTGGTAGATTTAACCTCAAATACTCCATCACCAAGCTCAAGGATAGAGATATCAAATGTACCGCCACCAAGGTCAAATACAGCAACTTTAGACTCCTGGTCCTTTTTGTCCAAACCGTATGCAAGAGCAGCAGCGGTAGGCTCATTGATAATACGTCTTACTTTAAGACCTGCAATCTCACCAGCCTCTTTAGTAGCCTGTCTCTGTGCATCGTTGAAGTAAGCAGGAACTGTAATTACAGCCTCGTTCACCTCCTGACCAAGATAATCCTCTGCAGTTTTCTTCATTTTCTGAAGGACCATTGCAGAAATCTCCTGTGGAGAATACATTCTGCCGTTAATGTCAATTCTTGGTGTGTTGTTGTCACCTTTAACAACTTTATAAGGTACACGTGAAATCTCACCTGCAATGTTGTCATAAGTCTCACCCATAAATCTCTTGATAGAGAAAATGGTGTTTGTAGGGTTGGTAATAGCCTGTCTTTTGGCAGGATCACCAACTTTTCTCTCGCCACCCTCTGTAAATGCAACTACAGAAGGAGTAGTTCTTTTACCCTCGCTATTGATAATAACTGCAGGCTCATTTCCCTCCATTACTGCTACGCAGCTGTTGGTAGTACCAAGGTCAATTCCAATAATTTTTCCCATAATTTTAATCTCCTTAAAATTTATATTTTTTCAGTTTCTATTTTCAGTCTCATCTTCCCGACAGATTTTCACTCTGCCCCGGACACACTCCATATCTCCAACTTTGTGCCACAAGGAAAAATGTGACAAAATGTCATGATTTGCTTTTATTGTTTTTTTTCAGTTGCTTTGCATAAACAAAAAACAAAACTATGTCAGTAGAGGGAAAACAGAGAGTTATTACCACTCACAAATTATTGGAAATGAAAGTGAAAGGCGAGAAGATAGCAATGCTTACCGCCTATGATTATACTTTTGCAGGAATAGTTGACCAGGCAGGAATTGACATTATTCTTGTAGGAGATTCGGCTGCCAACGTTATGGCAGGACATGAGACAACTTTACCGATTACCATAGATCAGATGATTTACCACGCACAAAGTGTGATGCGTGCCGTAAAAAATCCTCTTGTAGTATGTGACATGCCGTTCGGCACCTACCAGGGTAACCCAAAAGAGGCTGTAAGAAGCGCTATCAGAATCATGAAAGAGTCTGAGGTAGATGCAGTTAAGATGGAGGGTGGCAGCGAGATAATGGAGAGTGTTGAGCGTATCCTTTCAACTGGAATCCCGGTAATGGGACACCTTGGCCTTACACCTCAGTCAATCCATAAATTTGGAACATACGCTGTAAGGGCAAAAGAAGAAGCAGAGGCAAACAAACTCATAGAGGACGCTTTGGCACTTGAAAGGGCAGGATGTTTTGCTATAGTATTGGAAAAAATCCCTGCAGCTTTGGCAAAAAGGGTATCAGAAGCACTTAAGATACCTACAATAGGAATTGGTGCCGGCCCTCACTGTGACGGTCAGGTACTTGTAATGCATGACATGCTGGGATTGAACAATTCTTTCTCTCCAAGGTTCTTAAGAAGGTATGCCAATCTGCACGAGGAGTCACTCAACGCCATCAGAAACTATGTGGCAGATGTAAAAAGCTGTGACTTCCCTAACGAGAAAGAGGCATACTAGGTAAAATTTGTCGGGGAACAAAAATGCCCCTCTGGCGTTCCCGGGTTGCAGGAAAAAGATTGTCGGGGAAGAAAATGGCGGCAAAATGTGCCCGGAGAGTGCAAATCCCCTTGCTGGGGAATGGAATAAGCCTTTGGCGTTCCCGGGTTGCAGGAAAAAGATTGTCTGGGAAGAAAATGGCGGCAAAATGTGCCCGGAGAGTGCAAATCCCCTTGCTGGGGAAGAAAAATGAATGAATATGTGCCCACAGGAGAAAAATATTTTGGCAGAAGGGGGCTCACCTGTTTACAGGAGGCTGCCCCAGCAGGAATACAATGATATAGCAGGCAGGATCCTCTATGAGGACAACCACCTGCTTATTTTCAATAAGCGTTCGGGAGAGATTGTGCAGGCAGACAAAACAGAAGATGAATGCCTCAGTACAACACTCAAGGCATTTGTTGCCCAGAGGGACAACAAGCCAGGCGCAGTATTTATGGGTGTGGTACACCGCCTTGACCGTCCTGTAGGCGGAGCTGTAATCTTTGCCAAAACATCAAAGGCGCTGGGACGTCTCAATGATGCATTCCGCACAGGCCAGATGCACAAAACATACTGGGCCGTGGTTTGCAACCGCCCCAAGGAAGATGAAAAACTCCTTACCCACTACCTTACCCGCAACGAAAAACAGAACAAGACATACACCAGTCTCACCCCAAAACAGGGAGCAAAAGAGGCCCGCTTGAGATACAAATTCCTCACTGCCACAGAAAGATACTTTCTACTTGAGGTAGAACTCTTTACCGGACGCCATCACCAGATCCGTGCCCAGCTATCAGCCATAGGTTGCGTAATAAAAGGAGACCTCAAATACGGTGCACCCCGCTCCAACCCCGACGGCAGCATCTCGCTCCACTCACGCAGCATCCGCTTCACTCATCCAGTGCGCAAAGAGGAAATGGAAGTGATTGCACCGCCATTTTGCCCGGTAATGAGGAGTTGTCTGTAAGAATGGTATTAAATTACAGGAATTGTGTTGCAGTTTGTGTAACTTGAGAAAATATCATTTATACAAAATTTTGGACACTGCCTTCATAGAAAGTAACAGGTTGGCTTGCTGCCAACCTGTTGCCTTTTATCAACTACTTCTTGAACTGTTTCGCTTTCCTGTCATCCCTACGTTTATCAATCTTTACTTTTACTGATTTCATATATTGGGCTCTCTCTTCTTCACCCTCAAGATGAGGTCCTGTGTGCCATTGTTTAATAACATCTTCAACTTGATAAATCTCTATTTTTCCATTTGTTTCATTTCCCGCTAAATCTACAAGATATATTGTCCGTTGTATTTTTTCTCCATCTGGCTTTTTTCCCCATAATTCAGGCCCTATATATTCTTTGAAATCTATGCGTGTCATATCTTTTATATCTTCCCAATATATACAATCAGCATAATTCAAGAATGAACTGTCTTTATAATACACCCGATGTTGATCTTTAGATTCAATTGTTGTTTTACCTAATTTAGGCTTAACCAAATAATAGTGCCACAATCTTAAAATTGGGTTATCACTTGTTGTTAAATATGCATTAAAAATAATTACACTGTCACGATACGCAAAATAAGTATCATCAAAATACTTACTTTTTATCACTTTGCCTGACACACTTCCTTCATTAGAATTATATTCAGATTTTACAACAAAATATAATCCGTTTACATCTTGAGAAAATATTTTTGTTATTGGAATTATTAGAAATAACACTAATGTAAAATATAACTTTTTCATATTTTATGTTTTGTACGTGTGTCCAGACAAGTTAAGAAAATTATATCACTTTCACAAGTATTCCTAATACAGAAGAGGCTGAGTCAAATTTCTTTGAACGGCCTCACAACTGTTTTCCCCATAAACTTGAACTTTTCCGTCGGCCGGTTTGTTTTCCAATAAACTGAGCTTATGAAAGGGAAAATTTATGCAATTTTAATAGCCTTGTTCTGGCTGTTGATGTTTGGATTCGTTATTTATAAGGGCTATGTTGTGGTGGCTGTTTTAAGTGCTATTTTATTGGGCATGACAATGGCAATATCCATGTCTAATGAGGCATAGAAAAGGGTGGCTCAATGACCACCCTTTTTCTGTTATTTTCTTCCCAGCCATTTCCTTATTGGGGTTTCCCAGAATTTGAGTGAAATCCAGGCAAGTGCCAAAGAGATGCCCATCACGCATAGAACCACCGGCCAGCACTCTCCTATAGTGTAGATTTTCTCCTTTATCAGCCATTGGTAGAATAGGTACATTACCGGGTAATGGACCACGTAAAGGGGGTAGGAGAGAGACCCAAGGAAGTTGCATGTTGTTGTAGAAAATTTGTCTGTTGTGGTTCCAGAGGCTCCCAACCATATCAATGCCGGAAATACAAGCAGTATGCACAAAAATTCAAATGCTCCGTTGAGGCAGATTTTACCACATGCCGGGATGTATGGCACAGAGAACAGGACAAACAGTACTGCCGAAGCAATCCAGAATATCCCCCTGACTTTTAAAGGTTTGAAATTGCGTGCCAGCACCATTCCCAGTGTGAACGGGAATAGCATCCTTACAAGTCCGCCAAAGAAATTTACGGCATCAAGGGTCCAGCCAACCCCAATCATTCCATAGCCTGAAACATCAGTTACGGCAAACCATCCCAATGCCACACCAAGTATTGCAGCCAAAACAGCCAATCCTCTTCCCGACAATTTCCTTATAAACACCGCATATAGTATGTTGCCAATGTACTCAAAGAAAAGCGACCATGTTGGGCCGTTAAGCGAGTACATCTCTCCGTTGCCCCTTACATCATATCCGGCACCCGGCCAGGCAGGGATAAGGAGCATTCCCATGAACATTGCCAGTAGAACCCATCCAAAGGAGGTTGTTTCCCCGTCCCATCTGAGGCTACCACCAAGCAGGAAGGAAACGGTTCCTATAATTGCCCCCATCACCACCATAGGATGCAGACGGATGAGTCTGCGCTTGAAGAAATTGCTAACCGTAAGCCCTTTTCCCCAGCGCCCATCATAAGCATAGCTTATTACGAATCCCGACAGCATAAAAAAGAAGTCTACTGCCAGATAACCGTGGTTGAATGTCTCTATGGCCCCGCCGGATGCAAAAGCCAACCCTTCAAAGACATGGTACCATACCACCAAGAGTGCGGCAACTCCACGCAGACCATCAAGAATATTAAAGTGCGGTTTGCTGTCTGAAAATCTTCCCAGTGGGGTGCTTTGTCTATTCATAATAATATTGCTTTATCTTCCAAAATGGCTAGTATCTCAGGTGGGATACACCTTCGCCGCTGGCCTGCATGTTGCGGATCTGAGTAGAAGAGACATCCACCTGTGGGGCATCTATGAAGATGGCACCCTTTTCTGCGCACAGTGCTTCTGTATCAACTCCTTCCCGTGGATATACAAGAATAGGGTATTTTTGCAGGATTTCCTCTCCGCGGTACCATTTGTGCAGGATGTTTATATTGTCCCCTCCCATAAGAAGGGCAAAATGTTTGTCGGGATACTGACAAGAAAGTTTTTCCAGTGTGTTGTATGTATATAGCGGCGGCTCCAGGTTGAATTCAATGTCGCTGGCGGTGAAGCGTGTGATCCGCCTGGGGCTCGAACCCTGGACCCCAGCGGGATTCAAATCTTCAACTTG
>JAZTYE010000081.1:0-2508 GCA_045636765.1 Candidatus Egerieisoma sp. | reverse complement strand
CGGTGCACAGTCACTTTCTTTAGGAAAGGATTATATTTTTTGCGCTCCAATCTTTGAGTTGTGTTCTTTTTGTTCTTAGTGGTAATATACCTAGACATTCCTGGTACACCACTCTCTCTTTGCTCAGTACACTCTAGAATAACCTGTACTCTGTTGCCTTTACCTTTCTTTGCCATAGTCTAAATATATTATACCAAGTTAATTAAACCTTTTTTCTCAGCGGTTTTAAGTGAAGCAGCCAAACCATTCTTATTGATATTTCTAATACCAGCTGCAGTAACCTTAAGGGTAACAAATCTACCCTCCTCCTCCAACCAGAATTTTTTAACTCTTAGGTTTGGAGCGAACTCACGTTTTGTGCGGCGTTTAGAGTGGGAAACGTTGTTTCCTACCATTCTCTTTTTACCTGTAATTTGACAAACTCTTGCCATTTTATGTATACTTTTTAATATTATTCCAATTTGAGGTTGCAAATATCCCTCTTTTTTTTTAATAATACAAATGTTTTTTTCAGACAATCTTGAATATCCTTTTCCACCTTATTCCAGAAGGGAAAGATTTATACTTATCTGTTGAGAACCAAACTACTGACGGCGTTCCTACAATGTGATCCTCCGGAACAAATCCCCAATAGCGGGAATCTAGGGAGTTATGTCTGTTGTCGCCCATCATAAAGTAATAATCCTGCTGGAATGTATACTCTGTGGCTCTCTCTCCGTTAATATAAAACTCTCCGTTTCTAAGCTCAAGCGTATTCCCTTCATAAGCAGTAATTACTCTTTGGTACAACTTGTAGCTTACGGTGTCCAACTCTATAGTTTTGCCCTTCTCAGGGATCCATATAGGGCCATAATTATCTCGTGTCCATTTGAACTCTTCACTAAATGGGAAAAGCATCATAGGGGAATCAGGATAATCTGGCGGATAAATGTCTATATTCTGTCTTACTTCCACTATATTTCCCAAAGACTGCACTTTCTCAAGTTCCTTTTGTGTAAGAGGAAGATTAGGATAACCCGGCATTTGTGGATCGTACCATATCTCAGCCTGATTCATTCCAAAATCTGCAATAATCTTTGGATTAATAGCTGTTCCATTTGTGTAAACGGCGTAGGTGTTCTGAATTCCTTCAAACTGCTCTTGCGGTTTGCCATTCACAATTACCTGCCCGTTGACTACGCTTAGAGTATCACCTGCTATTGCCACACACCTTTTAACATAGTTGTCTTTTTTGTCGTTAGGCCTTACAACCACGGGACCATACATCTTTTGGGTATACTCCCTACCGTTAAGCCTCACATGTGTGTAGTAATCATCCATTGGTGCTCTTCTAAGGATAGTATCACCGTGTGGAAATCCGAATACTACTATATCATTCCTCTCAACTTTTGAAAGGCCTTTAAGCCTTCTGTAGTCATTCTGTATTATGGTTGAGTAAGACTCACCTCCTACAACCGGCATGACATTGTGAACTAGAGGAAATGATACCGGTGTTTGGGGAACCTTTGGACCATATTTCAATTTGCTTACAAAAAGGTAATCACCAGTCATAAGCGTCTTCTCCATAGAAGAAGTTGGAATTGTATATGCTTCAAAGAAGAACATTCTTATAAAGGTTGCAGCCACTACAGCAAATACAAGTGCATCAATCCACTCAAATAAGCTGTTTGTCTTGCCCCCCTTAACAGGTTTCTTTCTCCAAAAGGTCCATTTCACTTTTTTAGTAATATAAGCATCAAAAATTACCGCAAGGCCCAAAAGCCACCAATAATTTCCAAGCCAAATTACCCACAGGAGATAAAGACCTCCCCAAAGTGAGAACTTAAACCATTTATTTTTTAAGAAACCCAAGTTCAACCCCTATTTTGTATTATGATTTATTTTACAGAATTGATGATTGCCTCAAACGCCTGTGGGTTGTTCATAGCAAGGTCAGCAAGAACTTTACGGTTAAGACCTACATTGTTCTTTGCCAATTTACCAATGAACTGAGAGTAGTTCATACCGTGTAGGCGAGCTGCAGCATTGATTCTCTGAATCCACAATGCGCGGAATACTCTTTTCTTGGTCTTACGGTCTCTGTAAGCGTAAGTCAAACCTTTCTCATAGGTGTTCTTGGCAACTGTCCAAACGTTTGCTCTGGCAAGGAAGTTACCTCTGGTCTGTTTAAGAATTTTTTTACGGCGAGCTCTAGATGCTACCGAATTTACCGATCTTGGCATACTTTAATGTTTTGTGAATGTCAGCGTTCTTCTCCAATAAGAAACTTATCCTGCTGATCACTCGGTTAATAAATAATTAAGCTAAAATTAGTTCTTTTACTCTCTTCTCATCTGCGTTAGCTACAACAGCAGAGTAAGTAAGGTTTCTTTTTTGCTTAGTTGTCTTTTTAGTCAAAATGTGACTTTTGAAAGCGTGCTTTCTTTTTACTTTACCCGATCCGGTAAGCTGGAAACGCTTTTTGGCACCGGAATTGGACTTCATCTTAGGCATTGCTTAAATATTTTT
>JAZTYE010000080.1:0-15039 GCA_045636765.1 Candidatus Egerieisoma sp. | reverse complement strand
TATGACTGCGTTGGGTGCTGTGGGCGCAGCTTTAGGACTTGTTCCAAAATTCCAGGCAGCCGGTCTTATTGATGGAAATGCAATTGCAGTATTTACAGCAATGGGTATGTGCTGGAGCGGTTATTTGAGCACACATACAGCAATGTTGGATTCTCTTGGATATAGGGAGCTTACATCAAAAGCCATTATAGCCCATACAATTGGAGGCCTTTGTGCAGGTATTATAGCTCACTGGCTATTTGTATTGGTAGGTTTACTATAATTTGCGGATAGTTTACAGAAAATAGGCGCATAGGGTAAATTCCTGTGCGCCTTTATTATGTATTGTTCCAGGAGCTATTTCCTGCTAAAGATAATCTTATATAAAGAATTTGTTTACCTGAGACAGGACCTGCGGTAGGGCAAATACTGCAACCCTATCGTATGGTTTTATAATGGTATCTTCAGTTGCAACAAATATTTCATTTCCTCTTATAATTCCTCCAATAATGGCCTCTTTGGGGAAGTGAAGCTCCTTAAGAGGTCCTTTTGTTATTGCGCTGCTAGGGTTGACAATAAACTCCAGTACCTCTGCATCAGAGCCGTTCAGACATTTGATTGACCTTACCTTGTTACTTAAGGTAAAACGGAAGATTCTGCCTGCGGTTGAAAGTTTCTTGTTGATGACGGCATCTACGCCCATTCCCTCTGCAAGCTTGATATACTCAATGTTTTCTACCTCTGCAATGGTTTTGGCAATTCCCATCCTTTTGGCTGCAACGCAAGAGAGGATATTGGTTTCAGAGTTGCTGGTAACTGCAACAAAAGCATCATATTTGGTAACATCTTCCTCCATAAGAAGGTCTGAGTTGCGTCCGTCTCCGTTTATGACAAGAACCTTGCTGTCCAATGTCTCTGCAAGGTATTCACATCTGTCGGGTTTTATTTCAATAATTTTTATATGGTCAGAGACCTTGCTCATCTTTTTGGCAAGCATCTCGCCAATCCTGCCTCCACCAACAATCATAAGATTCTTTATCTGAATCTCTTTTTTCCCGCAGAAACTCATTGCATCTGATACACCATCTTTAGTGCAGATTACAAATACAAGGTCATTCTCCATGAACTTTGTATTTGGAGTTGGGATGATTGTATCTGTACCTCTTGCAATGGCAACAGCCTTATACTGGCTCTTTCCGCTGAATGAAGCAATATCAGAAACATGTTTGTCAATAAGTGGTGCGCCATCTTCAAGCCTGAATGCCACCATCTGCAACAATCCCCTTGCAAACTCCATAAACTCAGTTGTACCTGTCTGTTTGAGCAAATCTACAATCTCGTATGATGCAATCTTCTCCGGATAGAACAGCAGGTCTATACCAAGCTCCTTAAAAAGCAGCTTGTTCTCATGATGCATATACTCGTCATTGTTTATTCTGGCAGTAACTTTCTGGCTTCCCATTTTCTTGGCAAGCAAAGCACTTATGATATTTATATCCTGTTGCTGAGCCGGGCTAACGGCAATAAACAGATCCGCTTTCTCCGCGCCGGCATTCTTTAGTGTCTCTATTGATGTAGGGTCTCCCAAAATGGTAATGACATCTGCAACCTCGCGCAATTTGTTGAGGCGGTATTCATCATTATCAATGATTGTAAGACTATTTGACTCATTACTGAGCATTTTTGCAAGATGGCTTCCAACTTCTCCTGCACCGGCAATAATAATTTTCATAAATACGGAATTTGCTTATACAAAGATATAAAAAAAGAGCAGCCAAAAAGCTGCTCCATAATCTTAATATTCATCCTCGTTAAAGAAGAAATCCTCTTTGCTAGGGTAATCTGGCCAGATCTCCTCAATGCTCTCGTATACCTCACCGTCATCCTCAAGATCATTAAGGTTCTCAATAACCTCAAGTGGGGCACCTGAACGTGTAGCATAGTCAATCAGCTCATCTTTTGTTGCAGGCCATGGTGCATCCTCAAGTTTGGATGCAAGCTCTAGTGTCCAATACATAGTATAAAATATTAATTAATGGGGCGCAAATATAGAAAAAAAATCATTATGGCAACCAAAAGACCTCTTTTTCTTTATTTTCTACACACAAAAATCTTGCAAGCGTAAACAGATAGTCAGATAATCTGTTAAGATATTTAAGTCCAACTGTCACTTGTTCAGATACTTGTTCATTGGCCTCACCTCCTGTCCCAATAACAAGTGAGTGTCTCTCAGCCCTGCGGCAGATGGTCCTTGCAACATGGCATTCAGATGAAACTCTTGGTGCTCCAGGTAAAATGAACGCTGTTTGTGGAGGAAGGGCATTTGTCATTGCATCTATCTCGTTTTCCAACCACTCAATTGAACCTCCTTCAATCTCTTTAAGAGCTTTTGAAGATCCGTCACTTGCAAAATGTGCGGAGATAAGCATCAGATTCTCCTGGATTCTTCTCAAATCTGCCTTAATCTTCTCTATATCTGTATCTGAAATAATAATTCCAATAAATGAAATAAGTTCATCCAAATCTCCGTAAGCCTCAACTCTCGGATGGTTTTTTGGAACCCTTTTACCACCTACCAATGAAGTGGTCCCTTTGTCTCCCCCTTTAGTGTAAATTTTCATATCAATAAGTTATTTTATCGTTAATTGTATCACTCTCAATAACTCCGTCCCTAAGACGAATAATCCTTCTGGCGTGGAGAGCAATGTCCTCCTCATGAGTAACAACAATAACAGTATTTCCTTGTTTATAAATTTCCTCAAACAATTTCATTATTTCAATGGAGGTTTTTGTGTCAAGATTGCCTGTAGGCTCATCTGCCAGAATAATGGAAGGGTTGTTTATAAGAGCCCTTGCCACAGCCACCCTCTGTCTTTGTCCTCCCGACAGCTCTGCAGGTTTATGACCCATCCTCTCTCCAAGTCCCACGGCAAGCAGCGCCTCCCTGGCCCTCCTTTCCCTCTCAGGACCCGATACCCCGGCATAAATCAGCGGTAGTGCGACATTCTCAAGAGAAGTATATCTTGGCAGAAGATTAAAGGACTGGAAGACAAAACCAATCTCTTTATTTCTTACCTCAGCCAAAGCACTGTCACCCATCTGGCTTACATCTGTTCCGTTTAGGATATATGTACCGCCACTGGGGGTATCCAGACAGCCCAGTATGCTCCTTAGGGTAGTTTTTCCGGATCCCGACGCCCCCATAATTGCAACATACTCGTTTTTGAAGATGGAGATGTCAACACCATCCAGAGCCTTTACCTGCTGGTTGCCCAATCTGTAGTATTTTTTAAGATTTTCAATCTTAATTACTTCCTTTCTCACAAAATTACAATTTATTTTACTATAAGCGCACTGAAAATCTCACTGCAACAATCGTGCAGAGTATTGAGCGCTGCTTTGGAATCCCATTTTTTTGTGTCCCTCTCACCAACAGCATTGGAAACGGTCCTCAGTTCAAAGAAAGGTACCCCCTCCATAAGGGCAGCATAATACACTGCAGCACCCTCCATGCTCTCAATCATAGGGGAGAACATTTTGCAAAGCTCCATTACCTTTGCTTCCCTTCCGGTAACGGTCTGTACTGTAACTCCCGTTCCGCTCTTATACTTTTTCAGAACATCCTCAATATTCTTGAAAGGCAATGCCCTGCGGTCCAATCCCCCATTAGTATATGGAAATTGGTTCTTCTCCCAGATACCGTATTTGAAAAGATCTTCAAAACCATCCTCTGAGTCAAATCCCAAATCGCCAAAATACTCTCTCTCAATAATTGCTGCAGAACCTATAGGAAACTCTGTCAGGTCATAACTGCCTGCAATGCCAATGTTTATTATAAGGGAGTATGGATTCCCCTCTATTCTTCCGGTATAAATCTCTTTTGTTATGGTATAGCAGGCGCAGGTAATTCCAATTTCCGTTAAGGTAAAATCCATTTGCACATCTGCCGGTAGTGATTCCTTTACCTTGTCAAATGCCCTTATGGCACAATCAATCTCCTGTTGCTCCGCAGCTGTTACAAGTATTCTCATAATTGTTTTCTGTTTATTGTATTGACATCAGGTTAAATTTGAATATTGTTCCACCTTCGGGATTGTTTTCAACAGTAATGGATCCCTTATGGAACAGTACGGAACTTTTTACAATTGACAGACCAAGGCCACTGCCTCCGCTCTTTCTTCCACGTCCCTCCTCAACTCTGTAAAAACGGTCAAACAGATGGCTGATGGCCTCCTCCGGAATACCCTTTCCATTATCCATGTAGGTAAAGTTTATTCTGTATCCAGACTCTCCTGATGCCTGTGATATGCCTGCCATAATGGTAATGGTGGTATTAGGGCCGGCATGCTCCAGGGTATTGTCAATAAGGTTCTTAAAAAGCGAGTACATCAGGTCCCTGTTTCCTCTCATGGAGAGTTCGCTGCTTATGAGCGGGTTAAAGGTTGTGTTGTTTTCCGCAAGCTTGTGGGCCAGTTCCTCTTCAATGTCTTTAAGGCATTCTGAGATATTCACATCCTCAATCTTGAAATCATACTCAGACTCCTCATCAAGTTTATTGAGGGTTGAAACATTGTGCACAAGAGCAGAGAGTCTCAACGTCTGTTTATGTGCCCTTTCTATAAACTTGTGCATCTGCTCAAAAGACATTTCTTTGTCATTGAGAATTGTCTCAAGATATGCCCTTATGCCAGTAAGTGGAGTTTTAAGCTCATGTGCAATATTGTGGGTTATCTGCTGCTTGAACTGTTTTGCCTGCTCAAGCTGCTTGTATGTATCTATAATCTTGCGCCCCACATCTCCGTACTCGTTGTTTGGAAATGTAATGTTTGAAAAATCCTTTTTCTTGGATTTAAGTACATTGAAGAAGCTGTTGAACGCTGTAAGTGGGGTTGTCAGTTTGTTGGAAATATATACAAGTGTACCCAAAAGGAACAGGATAAGTATTATAATTGAGTACTGGTATCTGTACTTGTGGTATGCAGCCTCAATCCTCTCAAACTGATATGGGATGGAGGTTCTTATATAGAATTCAGGGTATTTTCTGGCAAAATAGAGGTGCTCCTTGTTTGAATATGAGGAGAATCTGAGGGCGGTACCTTCTCCGTTTACAGATGCTTCAATTATTTCTGCCCTCGCCTCTTTGCTGTCAAAGTTGTTGAAATTGTTGTCCTCACTGAAATATAGGATATTGTAGTTTGTGTCAATTATGGAGAATCTCAAGTTGTCGGGAATGGGAATTTCATGGAAAGGAATCCCATCAAGATATGAATCATATACTCTCTCATTGAACGATATGAGGTCCTTGCGGAATGTACTCAAGTTCAATCCTCTCTGTGCTTGGAGGATATACACAGAGAATGCAGATATTACTATGGCAATTATTATGAAGTAATATATTACAAGCTGGTATTTAAGTTTCAGTTTCATATGTGCAGACAATATCCGTATCCGGATCTGTTTATAATCCATTCTCCACAGTTGCCCAATTTTTTACGTAAACGGGCAATATGCACATCTACAGTACGGTCAAGAACATAACTCTCCTCTTTCCATACTTGTTGGAGGATATCTTCCCTGGAGTATATCTTGTTTGGATTTTTGGTCAGCAGAACAAGGATTTCATATTCTTTTTTTGTGAGTACTATCTCTTTGCCGTCTATAAGGACCATTTTGTTGTTGTACTCTATAGTAAGGTTCTTGTGTATGAAGTTTCCTATGTTGCCGGGTTGTTTTTCAGTATCATTCAGTTGCTCCTGCTGTTCAACTTTAGGGTAGCATCTGTTAAGGATTGCATTTACACGGGCAATAACCTCTTTTACTGAAAAAGGTTTTGCAATGTAATCATCACCTCCTTTGTCAAAACCGGTAATGATGTCGCTTTCTGTGTCCAGAGCAGATATGAATATGATAGGAATATTATTGCCGTAGTCTTCCCTAAGAAGCTGGGCAAGTTTAAGTCCGTTTATTCCGTCCATCATTATGTCCAGCAAAAGGAGGTGGTATGTGTGTTTGAGTTTGTACAGGGCTTCTTCTGAGCAAGATGCTGTGTCTGCAATATAGCCTGCCTGCTGCAGATTATATTGCAAAATATCGCAGATGTCTTCTTCGTCGTCAACAATAAGGATCTTGAATTTGTCTGGTCTGTTTTCCATCTTTCTAAATATGGCTGAGTGTATGTGTCTTTACAAAAATAATAAACTATTTTGATATTACCCACCAGTGACAAATACAAACTTATTTTTTACCTTTGTTACTTTCTAATGGAAAACATATTAAGGCTATGGCATATACAAAGATAGAGCAGTTTGATGAACATACTACCCTGGAGTTGGCAAAGCACTATAAGGCAATATTGGAGCTTTTGGGAGAAGATTCTGGCAGGGAGGGATTGCTTAAGACTCCCGAGAGAGTTGCAAAAGCTATGCAGTTTCTTACACAAGGGTATAACCTTAATCCTGTAGACATACTTAATTCAGCAAGGTTTCAGGAGGATTATCATCAAATTGTATTGGTAAAGGATATAGAGATTTACTCATTGTGCGAACATCATATGTTGCCGTTTTATGGAAAGGCTCATGTGGCATATATCCCTAATGGTACCATTACCGGGTTGAGCAAGATTCCGCGCGTGGTAGATGCTTTTGCCCGCAGGCTGCAGGTGCAGGAGAGACTTACAATCCAGATAAGGGACTGTATTCAGGAGACTCTTAATCCTCTTGGTGTAGCAGTTGTAATAGAAGCTGCCCATATGTGCATGCAGATGAGGGGGGTACAGAAACAGAATTCAGTAACTACAACCTCTGCATTTACTGGGGCATTCCTCAAGGATATAAGGACACGTGAGGAGTTTATGAGGCTTATTGGTGTGAGTTTGCATTAAATCCATATATATGAGAGGAAATTTTACAGAGCCCGACAGCTTGGGAACACTTTTTGGAGCTATTGCAGATGTATTTGACAGGAGAGAGGAGATGTTGCTTGAGAGGATAGCTGCGCTTGAGGGAAAAATAGAGCAGCTCGAGGAGAAGATTGCCATGTTGGAGGAGAGCGTACCTTGTTTTGAGGATACTGATAAGGCTCAGGAAGATGAGTCCGTAGTGGAGTCTGGTGAGGAAGTTGAGGAGTCAGAGGAGGAAACAGCTACAATGGAGGAGGAACTTCCTGAAATAGAGGTCGAACTGGAGTTTGATTTTGATGATGATCAGATGGGTGTACAGGAGCAGCCGTTTGAGGATATTGAAGAAATTGAAGTGGTTGATGAGGTTGAAGATGTTGTTATAGATAATCAGCTGGAGGAGACACTTGAAGATAAGGAAGAAGATTGTCGGGAAGAGGATATGGAGACTGTGCTGGTGCTGGATAAGGTGAGGCCAGATTGGTATGACTGGGAGGTGGATATTCCTGGGCATTATATAGATGATATAAGGGAAGGGATTGGCCTCAATGACAAGATACTGTTTATGAATGAGTTGTTTGGGGGAAGTGCAGAAGTGTTCAATGAGGCGATTGACCACCTTAACCAAATGCGCAATCTGGTTGAGACAGTGGAGTACTTGAGGGAGAGGTTTCCTCATTGGGATGATGAGAGTGATGAAGTGTACAGATTTTATATGACAGTAAGAAGACGTTTTAACAAACAGAAATAGGAGGGAAAGGTAATGGCAAAATTGTATTTGGTTCCAACTCCAATAGGCAATATGGAGGATATTACTCTCAGGGCTTTGAGAGTCCTCAAAGAGGTGGACCTTATTCTGGCTGAGGATACAAGAACAAGTTCTGTGTTGCTTAAAAAATATGAGATTTCCACTCATATGGAGAGCCATCATAAGTTCAATGAACATAAGACTGCGGCTGGTGTATGTGAAAAAATATTGGGCGGCATGAATGTTGCCCTTATAAGTGATGCGGGTACTCCCGGAATATCGGATCCGGGATTCTATCTTGTGAGGACTTGCGTAGAGGCTGGGGTTGAGGTTGAGACCCTTCCGGGTGCTACAGCTTTTGTTCCCGCTTTGGTAAACTCCGGATTCCCATGTGACAGATTCTGTTTTGAGGGTTTTTTGCCGGTTAAGAAAGGGCGTCAGACCAAATTTAAACAGCTTGCAATAGAGGAGAGGACAATGATAATCTATGAGTCGCCATACCGTCTGGTAAAGACATTGGGACAAATGGTTGAGTTCTTTGGACCTGAGCGCAGGGCGGCAGTTTGCAGAGAAATAAGCAAGATGCACGAGGAGTGCAAACGAGGAACAGTAGCTCAGCTGCATCAGTGGTACAGTGCACATGAGCCAAAAGGTGAAATAGTAATGATTGTTAGTGGCGCGGGAGATGAGGCAGGAGAGCAATCACAGGCTCAGTAGCGGAGAGAAGGAATTTCCGAGTATATCCAACAGCAGGGCAATGGGGATAATAATTCTCATTGTGCTGCTGTTTGTGTTTCAGGTAACTGCGTTTGTTGTGCAGAAGATACGCATTGCGGCACTGGAGCGTGATGGGGTGGAAGATGTGGCTGCAGGTGGCGTTTTGGGAGGAAACTCTGCGGAATTTGCAGCGGGTTCTGCGGCTGGTTTCTCTGCGGGTTCTGCGGCTGGTGGTATTTCTGTTTCTGCTGCGGGGGAGCTGTTCCCTTTCAATCCCAATGATATTTCTTTGGATAGCCTTCAATTGCTCGGATTCTCTCGGAAGCAGGCCCAGACTATCATCAATTATAGAGGCAAAGGGGGCAAGTTCCGCCAAAAGAAGGATTTTGCCAAAATGTATGTGGTGGACAGCGCAAAATATCAAACTCTTGCCCCATACATTCTTCTTCCCGACAGAACTCCTGCTCCCACTACGTCTTTGGTGCGCAAAAGAGGCATTTCCGGCACCAAACCTGCGGAGGATGGAACTTTGGTACACAAAAGAGGCATTTCCGGCACCAAACCTGCGGAGGATGGAAGTTTGGTGCGCAAAAGAGGCATTTCTGGTACCAAACCTGCGGAGGAGGATACTCTGTATGGACAGAAGGTGGAACGGAACAGGTATATGTGTAATCTTAATACGGCAGATAGTGCTGCATTGGTGCAACTATATGGGATTGGCGGGTATTATGCACAGAAGATTATCAAGTATAGGGAGAGATTGGGAGGATCTTTTGTTTCCCCATTACAGCTTTTGGAAATAGAGAATTTTACCCGGGAGAGATACTCAAAAATTGAGAAGAACATTTTTGTACGGCAGGAGGATATCATAGGCTTTTCAATTACCAGGGCCAGCAGAAAATCTCTGGAGCGCCACCCTTATATTGGCCCATATGCTGCAAGGGGTATTATTACCTATTTGCGCATGAAATTGGCAAAGGAACCACCTGTGTCTAGTGGCAGTGCTGTAGGAAATGAATTCTCCAAATCAGAAGCCAGTGCAGCCATGAGTAAAGACTCTGCAACTTCTGCTTTATCCTCTCTGGTGGAGATTGAACTCACTTTGCTTAAAAAATTGGTTGAGGAGCGGATTTTAACACAGGAGAATGCACGCAAGTTAGAGGAATATTTGTTACATTTGTAGGGAGGTGATGTGTTGACGCATCACCTGCAGTATTCAAAATAAATGTGCAATGGGAATTATTTCATGTAAAAACATTACAAAAAAGTTTGGGGACTTTACGGCCCTGAACAATGTTACTCTAGATATTCCAAAAGGGAAGATATTTGGCCTTCTTGGCCCCAATGGAGCAGGAAAGACCACTCTTATAAGAATTATAAATCAGATTACTCTTCCCGACAGCGGTGAACTCTTCTTCAATGGGGAGCCTATAAAACCTTCTGCTGTAGAGTATATAGGATACCTTCCGGAGGAGAGGGGACTATACAAAAAAATGAAAGTTGGTGAGCAGGCAATATATCTGGCCAAGCTTAAAGGTATGACAACGCAGCAGGCCACAGCTGAGCTTAAAGAGTGGTTTGTAAAGTTTAAGATTCAGGGATGGTGGGACAAGAAAGTGGAGGAACTCTCAAAAGGTATGGCACAGAAGATACAGTTCATTACAACTGTGATGCACAAGCCTCAGCTGCTCATTCTTGATGAACCGTTCTCCGGTTTTGATCCGGTGAATGTAAGCCTGATAAGAAATGAGATTCTAGCCCTCAAAGAGGCTGGTACAACAATAATTCTATCTACCCACAATATGGAGAGTGTTGAGGAGCTGTGTGACAACATTGCCCTGATCAACAAATCAAATCTTGTTGTTACTGGAGGGGTAGATGATATCAGACGCCAATACGGCAATAATCATGTAGAGGTAATATACAGAGGCATTTCACCTATAACATTGGCAATGGCTCCTGTAAAGGTGGTAAGTGATGATGAGTATAAAGGAAACAGGAGAGCGGTGCTTGATGTGCAGCCGGGAGCTACAAGCGCCCAAATTCTTGGTGAGCTTATTAAAGGGAATGATATAGTGTCGTATCAGGAGCTTATCCCAAGAATGAATGATATTTTTATTAAATTGGTTACCAACAATTAAAACAGCATAAGATGGGAAAAAGTAAAATAGCTGTGATTATTGCAAGGGAGTTTGCAATAAGGGTAAAAAAGAAATCATTTATTTTCACAACTCTTCTTACGCCTCTGCTTTTTGCGGCACTTATGGTAGTGCCAGGCCTTATAGCAGCCTATTCAGAGGGTGGTGAAGGTCTTAAAGTAGGAGTTGTGGACAACAGCGGCATAGTGATGCCATATATGGAGAGCGATTCTGATGTCTCCTTTGAGCAGATAATGGGGCGTAGTATGGAGGATCTTAAAGGGGATTTTGATAATCTTAACCTGTTTGCGCTTGTGGGTATTTCGCAACTAGATTCGGCCAACAATGTGCAGGTGGTTACTTATTCAAAAAAACAGCTCAATATAGATATAAAGAACAGGATAGAGCGCAATGTTGAGGCGGCTGTTGAGGAGAACAAGCTTAAGTCTTACGGGATACCGCAATTGGAGCAGATTATGGCAGATGTAGAGTCCAATGTGAGGATAAGTACATACATGCTCGATGAAAAGGGGGAGGAGAAAGCTTCAAAAGTTGAGATATTCATGATTATAGGATACATAGCCAGCTTTATGATCTACATGTTCATATTCCTGTTTGGAAACATGGTAATGAGAAGTGTAATAGAGGAGAAGACAACAAGGATAATTGAGGTAATAGTTTCATCTGTAAAACCGTTCCAGATTATGATGGGAAAAATCCTTGGAGTTGCATCAGTAGCCCTTACCCAATTTTTTATTTGGGTGGTGTTTACCCTTGTAATTGTAACGGTTGCAGGATCGGCCCTTGGACTGAATGATCCGGCGCAGACAATTCCTGTAACAACAGATATACCTGTAGATGAGATTGTGGCAGCAGCCCAGACAGAAGGAGGAGATTTCCTTCAGGCTCTTAAGGATGTCAATTATGTGCAGATAATAGGATGCTTCCTTGTATATTTTGTATTGGGATACCTTCTTTATTCAAGTATGTTTGCCGCAGTGGGAGCTGTTGTAGACAATGAGGCGGATACCCAGCAGTTCATACTTCCTGTAACAATGCCAATCATAATTGGACTGTTTCTGATGCTTCATACATTCCAGTATCCCGACAGCTCACTCTCTTTCTGGGGATCTGTAATACCATTCACATCCCCTCTTGTGATGATGGCCAGGATAGCATACGGAGTACCTGCATGGGAGCTGGCCCTTTCAATTGGTCTATTGGTTGTGACATTTGTGGGGATGGCATATTTGTCGGGGAAAATATATAGGGTGGGAATCCTTATGTATGGAAAGAAACCTAGCTGGAAAGAGATTTATAAATGGCTGAAATATTAAAAAATCTGTTTATGGATAATTTTAGAGAAAAAGTTTGCGAAGGTATTCCGGCTCAAATTCCGGCACCAAAGCCATATGATACAACAATCAATCATGCGCCAAAGAGGAAGGAGATACTTACTTTGGAGGAGAAAAAGCTGGCTTTGAAGAATGCCTTGAGATATTTTCCGGTAGAACAGCATCAAGAGCTTGCTGCAGATTTTGCAAAAGAGCTTCAGATGTACGGAAGAATCTACATGTACAGATACAGACCTGATTACAATATTTATGCAAGGAGCATATACGACTTCCCGCACAAGAGTGTGCAGGCTGCTGCAATTATGCTTATGCTAAGCAATAATCTTGATAATGCTGTTGCGCAACATCCTCATGAGCTTATTACTTATGGTGGTAATGGTGCGGTGTTCCAGAACTGGGCACAGTACAGGATTGCAATGAAGTACCTTTCCCAAATGACCGATGAGCAGACACTTGTTCTGTATTCGGGTCACCCTGTTGGTCTGTTCCCATCACATAAGGATGCCCCAAGGGTAGTGGTTACAAATGGAATGGTTATACCAAACTATTCAAGTAAGGATCATTGGGAGAAATTCAATGCTCTTGGAGTTTCCCAGTATGGCCAGATGACAGCAGGGTCGTTTATGTATATAGGACCTCAGGGCATTGTGCACGGTACAACAATTACAGTACTGAATGCCGCAAGGATGCATGGAAATCCGGAGCCTGCAGGCAAGGTGTTTGTAAGCTCGGGACTTGGTGGAATGAGCGGAGCTCAGCCTAAGGCTGCGGTAATAGCAGGTGTTGTTGGTGTTGTGGCCGAGATAAATGAAAAGGCTATTCAGACAAGGTATTCACAAGGTTGGGTTGATGAGGTTTATGATGATCTGGATAAGCTTGTTGCACGTATTGAGAGTGCCCGTGCTGCAAAGGAGGCAGTATCTTTGGCTTATCATGGTAATGTGGTGGATTTGTGGGAGAAGCTTGCTGCGGAGAATGTTCATGTTGATTTGGGTTCAGACCAGACATCGCTCCATAATCCTTGGGCAGGAGGTTATTATCCTGTAGGGTATTCTTTCCAGGAGAGTAAAGATATGATGGCAAATGAGCCTGAGAAGTTTAAGGAGTGTGTGCAGGAGAGCCTCAGAAGGCAGGTGGCCGCAATCAATAAATTGTCGGGAAGAGGAATGTATTTCTTTGATTATGGAAATGCTTTCTTGCTTGAGGCATCCCGTGCGGGGGCTGATATCTTCAATCCTGGAATGGATGGCAATTCAAATGATACAGAGAAGAGCCGCAAGTTCAGATATCCTTCATATGTGCAGGATATTATGGGCCCGTTGTTCTTTGATTATGGTTTTGGTCCTTACAGATGGGTATGTACTTCATCCAAACCAGAGGATCTGGCCTATACAGATCAGTTGGCTGCACAGGTGCTTGAGGAGATAATGAAAGATGCTCCTTGTGAGATTAAACCTCAGCTTGCAGATAATATTCATTGGATTAAGGAGGCTGGAAAGAATAAACTTGTGGTTGGTTCACAGGCCCGTATACTATATGCAGACTCACAGGGCAGGATAGAGATTGCCCTGGCAATGAATAAGGCTATTAGGGAGGGTAAAGTCAGTGCTCCAATAGTTCTTGGTAGAGATCATCACGATGTCTCAGGTACAGATTCTCCATATAGGGAGACATCAAATATTTATGACGGTTCCAGCTTTACGGCAGACATGGCGGTGCAGAACGTTATTGGAGACTCTTTCCGAGGCGCTACCTGGGTATCGTTGCATAATGGTGGTGGAGTTGGTTGGGGCGAAGTTATAAACGGTGGTTTTGGTATGGTAATAGATGGTTCTGAGGAGGCTGACAGAAAAATTAGGAATATGCTTTTGTGGGATGTGAATAACGGAATAGCCAGACGCAGCTGGGCAAGGAACAAGGGGGCAATATTTGCCATAAAGAGAGAGATGGAAAGAACACCAGGGCTTGAGGTTACTATCCCTTCAATTGCTGCAGATTCTGATATTGAACAGGCTCTAAACGGTTGTAATTAAATTATTTTATTTGTAGATTTGTACGATTTTTTAGAAAAATCATATTATCCATTCATATATAAAAATAAAAGTATGGCAGAAAAATTATTTGCTGAGTTTCCACCTGTTTCCACAGAGCAATGGGAAGAGGTGATAATCAAAGATTTGAAAGGTGCCGATTACGAGAAAAAACTCGTATGGAAAACTGAGGAAGGTTTTTCAGTTCGCCCTTACTATCGTGCCGAGAACCTTGAGGGTGTAAAACACCTTGGCGGTGAGGCTGGTGCTTTCCCTTTTGTAAGAGGTACAAAAGACAACAACAATTGGTTGGTTCGTCAGGACTATTGTGCTTGCGTATGCGGTTATGAGGCTGCAAATGCACAGGCTGTAGATGGCCTTGCAAAAGGTGTTGAGGCTGTAGGTTTCTGCATTGACGGCAAAAAAGCTATCTCAGAGGCTGAGATGAATGTTTTGCTTAAGGGTATTGACCTTGCTAAAGTTGAGGTTAACTTTACAGGATGCTGCTGTGCATCAGTAGAGATAATCAATTCTTTCTTGGCTGTAGCAAAAGCTCAGGGCGTAGCTGCTGAGGATCTTAAAGCTTCATTTGACTTTGATCCGCTAAGAGTCCTTAACCAGACAGGTGCTTTCTGCTCAGACAAATCAATGGATACTCTTAAAGCTGTTGTAGAGGCTGTTAAAGATTATCCAAGAGTTAGAGTTATTGGTGTTGAGGCTTACTCATTCAATGATGCAGGTTCAAACATCTCTCAGGAGCTTGGTTTTGGTCTTGCTATGGGTAGCGAGTACATCAACAAACTTGTTGAGTTGGGTCTAAGTGCAGATGATGCTGCCAGACGCATCAAATTTACTTTTGCTGTAGGTTCAACCTACTTTATGGAGATTGCAAAATTCCGTGCAGCAAGAATGTTGTGGGCTAATATCGTTAAAGCTTACGGATCAGAGAAAGAGTGCTGCCAGAAGATGAAGATCCACGCTGTAACCAGCGAGTGGAATATGACTGTTTACGATCCATATGTAAATATGCTAAGAGGTACAACTGAGGCAATGAGTGCTGCAATTGCAGGTGTTGACTCTCTTGAGGTACTTCCATTTGACTATCCATTCCGTGCTCCAGGTGAGTTCAGCAACCGTATTGCAAGAAATACCCAGTCTATTCTTAAGGAGGAGGCTT
>JAZTYE010000079.1:0-3141 GCA_045636765.1 Candidatus Egerieisoma sp. | reverse complement strand
GATGTTCCCAAAAGCACCTGTTATGGACAGACAGATGTCCCTCTCAAATCCACCTTTCCACAAGAGGCAGCTATTGTAAAGGAGAAACTTGAGAACCTTTTTCCATGTAAATCGGTGCTGGATGCAGTCTATACCAGCCCTTTGAGCCGATGTACCCGTTTGGCAGAATTTTGCGGTTACGGATGGGCTGAGAGGGAGCCAAGAGTTTTGGAATTGAGTTTTGGAGAGTGGGAGATGCAGGATTATAACCATATACAGGATCCTCATCTTAAAGTGTGGTTTCAGGATTGGATAAATGTCCGTCCTACAGGTGGGGAGTCCTTTATGGACCAGTTTAACAGGGTATCTGCATTTTTTCAGGATCTGAAGCAGTCTGGAAAGGATAGGGTGCTCATATTCTGCCATGGAGGGGTGTTGGCATGTGCAAAGGTTTTGTCGGGAAGACTGGAACCAAAGAATGCTTTCAGCGAGTTGGATGATTACGGCAGTGTAATAGAGATTGAGATATAAGGGTATAAAAAAAGAGAGGTTTTTTAGAACCTCTCTTTTATATTATAGGTATTTCTTTCCTGGGAGTTGCGGGAAACAAGTTCTCCCAAAAATCCTGTAAGGAAGAGCTGTACTCCAATGATGAGTGCAACAAGTGCCAGGTAGAACAGTGGCTGGTCTGTCACGGCCCTGAATTTGAGCCCCTGAGACTGGGCAATCACTTTGTCTGCAATGAGCCATATTGAAATTACCGCTCCAACAAGGAATGTGAATGTTCCTAACAGCCCAAAGAAATGCATGGGCTTTTTGCCAAAGCGGGAAAGGAACCAAAGGCTTATAAGATCCAGGAACCCGTTTACAAAGCGGTCCATTCCAAATTTGCTTACTCCATATTTGCGGGCCTGGTGGTGCACAACCTTCTCTCCAATATTGCCGAATCCGGCATTCTTTGCAAGGTATGGTATATAGCGGTGCATCTCCCCGTAAACCTCAATGTTCTTTATTACAATGTTTCGGTATGCCTTAAGTCCGCAATTCATGTCATGGAGTTTTATGCCTGTAACTTTTCTTGCGGTTGCATTGTACAGTTTGGATGGGAGGTTCTTGGTAAGTTTGCTGTCATAGCGTTTTTTCTTCCAGCCGCTTACAAGATCATATCCATCCTTTACAATCATTTCATACAGGGCAGGAATCTCCATTGGATCATCCTGAAGGTCTGCATCCATGGTAATTACCACATCTCCATCTGCTGCCTCAAATCCGTGGAAAAGGGCTGCGGATTTTCCGTAGTTCTTCCTGAAACAGATACCTTTTATATGTGGATTGCTTTTGGCCATCTCCTTTATGAGTTCCCATGAGCCGTCGGTGCTGCCGTCGTTTACCATTATTATGTTATAGGTAAGTCCCGTTGGTTCAATGGCCTGTCCAATTCCCTTTACAAGTTCCTGTAGGGATTCCCTCTCATTATATAAAGATATTACTACCGATATATCCATTTTGTATAGGTTTTTCTTCCCGATAATTTATATGGAAGAGATTACTCGTTCTCAGTCTCCCCAAAAGGGTTGGTTTTCTTTGTGAAATTTGCTGTTATGGCAGCAGCTATTGCACCAAATAGAGTACAATAAATAAGGTTTGAAAACAATGCAATTCTTCCAAAATTACCAAGGAATGAGTTTACAATATTTTCTGTACTTGAATTGAGTGTGCCTTGTTGTACCATTGCCTCTTTTGCAAGTGTTATTGCCTGCTCTGTCTGGTCCGGAAATATCCACTCAACCTGTGCATAGCTGAAGCATGCGCATATTACAGATGATAGAAGACATACAATGAAGCCATAATTGTAGCTTTGGGAGTAGCTTATGGTCTCATACTGGTCTGACCATCTTTTCATAAAAAACCAAAGAAGGTAGAGGCAGCCGCCAAATTTTACAATCCATAGAAGTGTCTTTATAAGAAAACTTTCTGTTGGAAATACTGATGCCACCAAAGAATAGATGATGGTTACCAGTGACAGATATAGTCCGTCCATTGCGGCACGGCTCCATTTGTTGTTCTGTTCCATTTTTTAACTTTTTACTGTTAACAAAATTGTTCTTATTGTGGAGCAAAGATAGTAAAAATTTATACCTTTGCAGTTTGTAATTTGAATTTTAAAATATGCGTGTGTTGTAAGCACGCTGTAAACAATATAAGATATGATTAATGTAACTTTTCCGGATGGAAGTGTACGCCAGTACAACAAGGGTGTAACTGGTTTGGAGATTGCCCAGAGCATAAGCTCAAGATTGGCACAAGAGGTTTTGGCAATTACCGTAAATGACAAGGTGTTTGATTTGCTCAGACCAATTTCAGAAGATTGTTCAATCAAATTGCATAAATGGGAGGACCAGGAGGCTAAACAGACGTTCTGGCACTCTTCTTCACACCTTATGGCTGAGGCTTTGCAAAGCCTTTTCCCAGGTATCAAATTTGGTATTGGACCTTCAATTGAGACAGGTTTCTACTATGATGTTGATTTGGGAGAGAGAACAATCACAGAGGCAGACCTCAAGAAGATTGAGGACAAGATGATTGAGCTTGCACGCCAGAAAGAGACTTTTGTAAGAAAAGATATTACCAAGGCCGAGGCAATGGCTACATACACAGAGAAAGGAGACGAGTACAAATGTGACCTTATCAAGGATCTTGAGGACGGTACCATCACTTTCTATACAAACGGAAGCTTTACCGACCTTTGCCGCGGACCTCATATTGTAGATACATCTGTAATCAAAGCAGTAAAACTTACTTCAATTGCAGGTGCATACTGGAGAGGTAACGAGAAAAACAAGATGCTTACCCGTATCTATGGTGTTACTTTCCCTAAAAAATCAATGCTCGACGAGTATCTTCAGATGCTTGAGGAGGCTAAAAAACGTGACCACAGAAAATTGGGCAAGGAGCTTGAGCTGTTTGCTTTCTCACAGAGAGTGGGCCAGGGTCTTCCTTTGTGGTTGCCAAGAGGTGCACAGTTGCGTGAGAAATTGGAGAACTTCCACAAGTCTGTACAGAAACAACACGGTTACCTTCCTGTAATTACACCTCACATCGGACAGAAAGAGCTTTATGTAACCTCTGGCCACTATGCGAAATATGGCGCTGATTCATTTC
>JAZTYE010000078.1:0-3212 GCA_045636765.1 Candidatus Egerieisoma sp. | reverse complement strand
CTCGCAGCCTGCCTACTTTGCCTATGATGATGTCGCAGTAAGGTTTGAGGAATAATTTGTCGGGAGGAAGGAGATGAAAAAACAGTTTTTATATATGATGGCGGTTGTATTGGTTGCCTCGTCCTGTAACAAGGATGAGGTGATCACTACCACTGTAGATGATTTTTACAGAGCCAGAACTGAGAGTTCAAAGGCTGAGTTCAGCAAGGTGTTTGAGTATACTCCTGCACCCGGGCAGTTTATAAATGAGACTAAGACAGGAGGGTTTGACGGATCTCAGACTACCCCAGAGGCTGCTGTGGCGTATGCAGACAAGCGTATGAAAAGTGACCTGTTTGTTTCATTGGGTGGTTTTGGAGGTTATATTGTGGTTGGTTTTGACCACAGCATTGATAATGTTCCGGGGTATGATCTGGCTGTTAAGGCCAATTGTTTCAAAGGCTCTTCTGAGCCGGGAGTTGTGTGGGTTATGCAGGATGAGAACGGTGATGGGCAGCCCAATGATACATGGTTTGAGCTTAAGGGTTGTGAGACAGGTCTGAATTCTACAATTCAGAATTATGAGGTTACGTATTTCAGGCCCCAGGCTCCCGGACAACCCGTAAAGTGGAGGGATAATCTAGGTGTTGAGGGGGAGATTGATTATCTGAAGCAGTTCCATAAGCAGGATTATTATTATCCGTTGTGGATTAAGGAGGATAGCTACACTTTAAAGGGTACATGTCTGAGCGCAAGGAATTTCGACCAGTCCGGTACCGGCACTTATTGGGTTAATCCGGAATATGATTGGGGTTATGTCGACAATTTCAGTGAGACAGATTTGAATCCCAATGATATTGCCGCACTCAAATCCTGCAACCTCTTTGATATTTCCAATGCAATAGATTCTAAAGGTACTGCCAAGGAACTGAAGTTTGTAGATTTTGTTAAGGTGCAGTGTGCTGTTAATACAAAGAGCGGATGGCTGGGTGAGGTTTCAACGGAGGTGTTCAATTTCTTGGATGTAAGTATTGTAAATTCTGCAATCTGATGCATATAATGAAGTTATTTAAGTGTGTTGGGCAGTTGCTCCTTTTTGTGGGGGCAGCTGCTTTCATGTCATCCTGCATGAAATGGGAGTACGGGGAGCAGGAGGAGTTCCTTTTTCCCGACAATGGACTCTTCATTACCAATGAGGGGAACTTCCAGTATGGAAATGCAACCTTGTCCTTTTATGATCCCCAAACCGGGGAGATTGAAAATGAGGTGTTCTACCGCTCAAATGCAATGAAGCTTGGGGATGTTGCCCAGTCAATGATAATTAGAGATGGCATTGGATGGATTGTGGTAAACAATTCACATGTGATTTTTGCTGTGGATCCGACCACCTGCAGGGAGATAGGGAGGATTACAGGCCTTACCTCTCCCCGCTATATGCATTTTGTCTCGGATGAGAAGGCGTATGTTACCCAGATATGGGATAACCGCATTTTTATTGTAAACCCGCAGACTTTTCAGGTTACCGGCCATATCTTGTGCCCCAATATGACAATGGAGCAGGGTTCTACAGAGCAGATGGTACAGTATGGCAAATATGTTTTTGTAAACTGCTGGTCTTATCAGAACAGGATCCTTAAAATTGATACGGAAACAGATACTGTAGTTGATGAGCTTGTGGTGGGAATCCAGCCCACATCATTGGTTATTGATAAAAACAACAAGCTTTGGACAGTTACTGACGGTGGGTATGAGGGGAGCCCGTACGGGCATGAGGCTCCATCTTTATACCGCATAGATGCGGAGAGCTTCAAATTGGAGAAACAGTGGGAATTTGCATTTGGAGATGCCCCTTCTGAGGTGCAGCTCAATGGGGATAGGGACAAGCTTTACTGGATAAATGATGATATCTGGGAAATGTCTGTTGATGCATATGCGCTTCCTGCAGAGCCTTTCCTCCCAGCTCACGGTACTATCTATTATGGTCTTACAGTGAGTCCGTACAATGGTGATGTTTACATTGCAGATGCAATTGATTACCAGCAGCAGGGGATGATTTTAAGGTATTCTCCGCAGGGCGTAGAACTGGATAAATTTTATGTGGGTATAATTCCAGGTGCTTTCTGCTGGAAATAGGAGATTCGGTTATGGTAAAGTTATATTGTAAATATGTTTTGTTTTTAGCTTTTGTCATTATGTGGCTTGGCCTTGCCTCTGCAATGGGGCAGGGTAGGGCTGCAGATGACACCACACACAAATGGCATTTTAGGATAAATGAGGTGAATGTGGTGGCAAAGCGTCCAATGAAGGAGATTGGTGTGCAGAAGACCAAGTTTGATTCACTTGTTCTAAAGGAGAACATATCCCTCTCTATGGCAGATGTCCTTACATATCATGCCCCTGTTTTTGTAAAGAGTTATGGCAGGGCAACCCTATCTACAGTGGCGTTCAGGGGAACCTCGCCATCCCATACCCAGGTTACATGGAATGACATGAAGATAAATAACCCTATGTTGGGTATGACAGATTTCTCAACTATTCCTTCTTATTTTATAGATGATGCCTCGCTTTTGCATGGTACATCTTCTGTTAATGAGACAGGCGGTGGTTTGGGAGGTGTTGTAAAACTTGCCACCAAACCTTCCCAGCAGGAAGGATGGGGGCTGCAGTATATACAGGGTGCAGGTTCGTTCAGCACCTTTGACGAGTTTTTGCGTGTGACTTGGGGTAACCCAAAATGGCAGAGCTCTACAAGGGTTGTATTTTCTTCTTCCCCAAATGATTACGAGTACCGCAATCATGATAAGAAAGAGAATATCTATGATGAGAACAACAAGCTTATAGGACAGTACTATCCAATTGAGAAAAACCGCAGCGGTGCATATAAGGATTTCCATTTTTTGCAGGAGGTGTATTACAATACCGGCAAAGGTGACCGTTTGGGAATGAATGTTTGGTATATTGGCTCAAACAGGGAGCTGGCAATGCTTACTACAGATTATGGCCAGGAGACGGACTTTGAAAACAGGCAGAGGGAGCAGACGCTGCGCAGCGTGGCTACCTGGGATCATTTTGGTGACAAATGGAAGGCCGGAGCCAAGGGCGGTTATATCTATACATGGCTTGCTTATGATTACAAAAGGGATTTGGGCAATGGCATTATGGCATCAATGACCCGTTCAAGAAGCAGGGTGAATACGTTATACGGGCAGCTTAACGGGGAGTATACCCCTGTA
>JAZTYE010000077.1:0-12994 GCA_045636765.1 Candidatus Egerieisoma sp. | reverse complement strand
TGTTGCTCACGCGTTACGCACCCTTGCGCCGGTCGCCGGCAATGTATTGCTACATCCCGCTGCCCCTCGACTTGCATGTGTTAAGCCTGCCGCTAGCGTTCATCCTGAGCCAGGATCAAACTCTTCATTGTATATATTATTAAATTGCTTGCTCCTGTAACTCGTATGCTTTCCTTCAAAGGAATTACGCTCTCTTAAATAAAATTAAATTCTACCTAAGATCATAGTTTCTAAACTATGCTGCTTGTCTTTCTATTATTTTCAATGAACTTTTCATTCGCTTGAGCTACATTCGTTTCTCAAACGGGTTGCAAAGATATGGGGAGTTTTTTAATTCTCCAAATATTTTTGAAACTTTTTTTATTAAAAATTTTCAACTATCTGATTTACAAAGAGAAAAAATTTATAAATTTGTATCCGCAATTTTTGAACGCATGAACATTTACCTTAAAATATTTACAACCTTTGCTAAAATAGGAGCCTTTACAATAGGTGGAGGATACGCCATGATACCCATAATCCAACGGGAAGTGGTAGAGAAAAACAAGTGGATAGAAGAAAAAGACTTTATGGATGTGCTTGCAATCTCCCAATCTGCACCCGGACTTCTGGCGGTAAACATATCAATTTTTCTTGGATACAGGCTCAGGGGTGTAAAGGGAAGTATAGTTGCAACCCTCGGGAGTACACTTCCTTCTTTCCTTATAATACTCCTTATTGCAATGTTTTTTGCCGGATATCAGGATAACCCGGCCGTAATAAAGATATTTAAAGGGATAAGGCCCGCCGTTGTTGCACTTATTGCCGTTCCTATGATAAATATGGCAAAAAAGGCAAAACTGAACATATACACAGGAGCATTGGCTGCAGCAACTGCACTGCTTATAATATTCCTTAAAGTTTCCCCTCTATATATTTTATTGGTAGTGGGGGTTGTATTTACAACATTAACCGCATGGAGGAAAGGACGATGATTTATTTACAGTTATTTTACACTTTCTTTATTATAGGCCTGTTCACCTTTGGTGGGGGATATGCAATGCTCTCCCTTATACAAAATGAAGTTGTAGTAAACCACGCCTGGGTAACTGCACAGGAATTTACAGACATGGTGGCCATCTCTCAGATGACCCCCGGCCCCATTGGCATAAACAGCGCAACATATGTAGGATACGCAGTTTCCGGGAATATATTGGGTTCTATGGTAGCAACAATAGCCGTCTCACTCCCTTCATTCATTATAATCCTGGCTATCTGCAAAATCTACGCAAAGTTTAAGGAGAGCAATATTTTTGCCTCATTAATGAAAACCCTTAGACCTGTAGTTATAGGAATGATTGGAGCAGCCGCAGGTATACTTATAACAAAGGACAACTTCATTGACTGGACAAGCTGGGTACTTTTTGCAGGGGCTTTCGTAGCCAGCCAATGGCTAAAAATGAACCCCATCACAGTAATAATACTGAGTGGGGCAATAGGATATTTTATCTATTGACAATCCTGTCAGAATGTATTTTTACGCAGTTTCCATACCGCAAGAAGTTCAGACACCCCATAAAGGGCTACTGCTGCGCCAAATACCATTGTAAGCATCTGGGTAGAGGCCCTTGGTGAGAAAAACAATGCCACACCGCATATTGTTATTGCAACAGGTATAATATACATTCCTCCCGACAGTTTCATTACCTTACTCCCCTGATACAACCCAATTATCTGGGAGATTCCTGCCACCAGCAGCACCGCACCGAACAGGAATGCAATCAATCCCAGAAAGAAATTTGGGAAAAGGAATACCAGCAGTCCGAACACAAGATAAACGGCCACATTAAGGACAACTATAACCGGAAGAGTGCCGTTTGTATTTGAAACAGAAACCAATGCCGTGGCCAGAGTAATGAAGCCAATGGCAAGAAGAAATCCCGCAATCAACTTTACTATCAGGCCTGATGTAAAATCGGGCCAGAACAGCAGACAGCATCCCATAAGCAATGTAACCACACCCCTCAGTACAGAGTTAGTACGTCCTGTAACAAAATAACCGTATCCCATAATTAAAATGCCTTTTTAATTATTTCCCTAATGTTTTCCGCTTTTCCCATAGTATAAAAATGGACAGCTCTGGCACCATTCTCCAACAGTTCCTTGCATTGGAGAGTTGCCCACTCAATACCTAACCTGTAAATGGCATCATTTGTTCTGCATTTGAGCAATTCTTTCATCAATTCCTCTGGAATATCTATAGAAAATGCCTTTGGAAGAAGCTCAATATGCTTTTGTGTAGAAATAGGCTTTATTCCCGGAATGATTGGGACTGTAATCCCGGCCTCCCTGCATTTCTCTACAAATGAGAAAAACTTGCTGTTGTCAAAAAACATCTGTGTTACAATATAATCTGCACCTGCGTCAACCTTTCTCTTGAGGTACTCAATATCTGTACTCAGATTGGCAGCCTCACAATGTTTCTCGGGGTAACCTGCAACACCCACACAAAAATCTGTTGGCACAACATCTGTAAGGGTATCATCAAGATACTGCCCTTTGTTCATTGCTGCAATCTGTTCCACCAGTTCATTGCTGTGCTTGTGACCGCCAGGAGTAGGGGTAAAATACTTCTCCCCCGGTATGGCATCTCCCCTAAGGGCCACCACATTCTGGATTCCAAGGAAGTTAAGGTCAAGCAAAAGGTTCTCCACCTCATTCTTTGTTGATCCTCCACAAATGACATGGGGCACCACCTCAACATCAAACCTTTTCATAATTGCTGCGGCAATTGCAACTGTTCCCGGACGCTTGGTAACGGTTATCTGTCTAAAATTTCCGTCAGGCATACGGCGATACTCTATTTCATCCCTATGGGCAGTCATGTTTATAAATGGAGGATTGAACTCCATCAACGGCTCAATGGAATTGTAAAGCTTGTTTATGTCCGACCCTTTCAACGGGGGAACAAGTTCAAAAGATGTAAAGGGTTTATGGTCCCCTTTAAGGATATCAACTATTTTCATACTCCAAAATATTCGGCCTGCGGATGAGCCACAAGCAATCCACAAATTACTGTAACAGGGAAAACTGCATAACTCTCTGTAAGATGCACACCAAGTCTCCCCTGCGCATCAATAAGGTCAAAAGCCACTTTCTTCAATGAGTGTGACGGACATGCAGGGTACCCGAAAGCCGGACGGATCACCTTCTGACCCATGGAAACCTGCTCCTGCACCCATGTTGCAAGGGCATCTGTAAGGCGGGCGCACACACTGTGTCTGAGCAGGAACTCATATGACTTGCGGTCAAACTCCTTTTCCCTCAAATCCTCAACCTTAACTGTAAACACTCCCAAAACAGAATATTTTCCCTCCTCTGCCGCAGGCAAATAATCTGCTATAGAGCGGTAACCGCTCCCCTCCCTTCTTTGTCTTGGCATTGGGAATCTTGCAATAACCTCACCACCAGGCTTGTCATAAACCAGTATAACATCCTCCCCATCCTCTACGGCAGATGCAGCCTCATAGAAATTCACCACAGCAGAGGCCTTGAACTCACCCCCTACCATAGCCTCTCCAAGAAGAGACATAGCCTGCTCATAAATCTTCTCAGCCTCACGGCCAAGCTCATCTTCCCTGTAAATCAAATCTGTATATTTTCCCTTGAATCCCCAGAAGTTCATCAATCCGTTCCAATCTATATAATCGTGCAGATAGTTCAAAGGAAGGTCCTTTACTGTAAGGTTGTCCTCACCATACCCCTCAGGCTGGATAAAGCTGTCGGGAAGAAATTTTTCTGCCTTCTCCCTTGCCTGCTCCAATGGCAGGTAATTTATATTCCTTGCAGCATAGGCATCCCTTATCTGCTGCTGCTCCTGTTTGAGGATATGGATATACTCCTCCCTCCCTGCAGAAAGGAGCCTCTTGCAGATTCCGGCTGTCCTGGAGGCATCTCCACCATAAATCACAGGACCGTCATACAATGGGGCCAGCTTGACAGCGGTATGCACAGAGGAAGTTGTTGCTCCACCCACAATTACAGGGATAAGGTAACCAAGCTGAGAAAGCATCTTCTGCCTGCTGTCCTGCAACATTTTGCAAAGGTGTTCCATCTGTTCCAATGAAGGGGTAATGAGGCCACTTACACCTATAAGTGACGCCTTATGCCGGAATGCCGCCTCAACAATTGCTGCATTCTCAACCATCACTCCAAGATCCACAACATTAAGGTTATTGCAGCTGAGCACTATGGAAGCAATGTTCTTCCCAATATCATGCACATCCCCCTTTGCTGTTGCAATTACTACAGTATCTTTTGTTGTGCAACCCGCACTTGCATTATGTGAATGGATATGCGGCTGAAGGATTGCCACCGCCTCCTTCATAACCTTGGCACTCTTTACAACCTGAGGCAAGAACATCTTGCCCTGTGCAAACAATTCCCCCACCTTATCCATACCCTGCATAAGGGGACCTTCTATTATCCCGACAGGTGTTTCAAATACCTTCAACGCCTCTTGCATATCCTCCCCTATGTATTGTGTAACACCCTTTACAAGAGCATATTCCACTTTCTGCTCCAACGAGCCCTCTCTCCATTGCAGTTTTGCCTGCTGTACAGCGCCTGTTGCCGTTCCAGCCTCCTTTGCAGCAATCTCCTGCTCCTTAATCTGCTGGGCAAGCTCTATAAGAGCCTCGGTTGGATTGGAATAATTATCCGCCTCCCCTCCCAACACTGAAATATCATTAAGGACAACAGCCTCAACCCTCCTGAGCAGCTGTGGCTCAATCTGGTCATACACCTGCAACATTGAAGGGTTTACAATTGCCATATCAAGTCCGGCTTCAATTGCGTGGTAAAGAAACACCGAGTGCATGGCCTCCCTTACAGTATTGTTGCCCCTGAAAGAGAATGAAAGGTTGGATACGCCACCGCTTGTCTTTGCCCCTTTCAGGTTCTCCTTTATCCATCTTACCGCCTTTATAAAATCCACTGCATAACTGTCATGCTCCTCAATTCCGGTACCTATTGCAAGTATATTTACATCAAAAATTATATCATTAGGCTCAAATCCAGCCTCTTCTGTAAGGAGCTTGAAAGCCCTTTGGCATATCTCTATTTTTCTGCTGAATGTAACTGCCTGCCCCTGCTCATCAAACGCCATTACAATTATGGCAGCACCCAAGGCCCTTATTTCTCTTGCCTTGCTTAGGAACTCCTCCTCACCCTCTTTAAGGCTCACTGAATTTACTATACCCTTACCCGGAGAGTTGTGCAAACCGGCAAGGATTGTCTCCCAATTGGAAGAATCTATCATAAACGGAACTTTTGCAATGTCCGGATCACTGGAGATATACCTTACAAAGGTTGCCATCTCCTCTGCCCCGTTGAGCATTGCATCATCCATATTTATATCTATAATGGTTGCGCCGTCCTCTATCTGCTTGCGGGCAATATCAGCAGCCTGAGCATACTCCTTCTCCCTTATGAGCCTTGCAAATTTTGCACTTCCTGCCACATTTGTCCTCTCACCCACATTCACAAAATTGCACTCCTGCCTGTTTACCCTTGTAACCTCAAGACCGCTCAGGAACATATCTCCTTCCCCTGCTGCCATCTGAGGCACACTCCTTGGGGCCATCCCCTCAAGTGCACCTGCTATAGCCTTTATATGCGCCGGTGTTGTACCGCAACAGCCTCCGGCAATGTTTAGCCAACCTTTTTGGGCAAGTTCCTTTATATATTTTGCAGTATACTGTGGTGTCTCATCATACTGTCCCATCTCATTTGGCAAACCCGCATTGGGATATATGCTTACTGCGCATGGCAACCCCTGCAGCTGCTCAATGAACGGGGCCAGATCCTTGGCACCAAAAGAGCAGTTGAGGCCAAAACTTACAATTGGATAATGCGAAAGGGCTACATATAGGGCATCGAGCTGATGTCCTCCCAAGATTCTGCCGCTCCTGTCATTTACAGTAGCCGAAACCATTACCGGAAAATCATCACCGGCAACCTGGCGTATTGCATACAGTGCCGCCTTTGCATTAAGGGCATCATATACAGTCTCTACAAGGAACATGTCAACTCCACCCTCAAGCAAAGCCTGAGCCTGCTCTTTATATGCCTGTGCCATCTGCATGAATGTTACATCTCTCTGCTGAGGCTCATTTACATTTGGTGATAACGAAAGGGATTTTACAGTAGGACCCATACTTCCCGCAACAAGCACCTTGCGCGGTGCAATTTTCTCTCCTGCCGCACCAACCAGTTCACCTGCCGCAGCCGAATCCGCCACCTTGCGGGCTATTTGTGCACCCCTGAGGTTTATTTCATACACCTTCTCCTCCATACCATAATCCCTCTGGGAGATTGCATTTCCGCTGAATGTATTTGTCTCAATTATGTCTGCCCCAGCTTCTATGTATGCCTTATGGATTGAAAGTATTACATCCTCCCTTGTAAGGTTAAGTACATCATTGTTCCCCTTGCCTCCCAAAAAATCGTCGGGAGTAAGGTCATACCCTTGAATGCAGGTACCCATTGCTCCGTCAAGAATGAGGATTTTCCCTCTCATCCACTCCATTACATCACATTTTGTCACCCTTCCTTTCATTTTGATTCACAGAATTTTACTTAACAAAAAACACTTTTGGAGCAAACTGGTGCAACAAAAGTGTAACAAAGGTATAAAAAGATGTTTTTCTATAAAAATTTATATTGGGAACCATACAAATACAGCCACATCCCACAGCGCATGTGAAAGTATTATTGCAAAAAATTGTTTTGGGAACAACCTGTAGAGCAACCCCCATGCAGTTCCTGCCACCAATGCTGCCATTATAAGCATAAAGTTGCATGATCCTGCATGCACAAGGGCATAAATTGCAGTTGTGACTGCAAATCCTGCATTGGGATTCCACCTCTGCTGCAATTTCTCCTGCACATACCCCCTCCAGAAAATTTCTTCGGCAGGGCCAATCAGGAAAAGCATGAGTGCAGTAAGCAGCCAGGGAGACTCACCCTCTTTCATCCCATAGATAAGATCTACCTGCGGACGGGCAAAATTGAACATTATCTGAGACAGTTTGTCTCCCGTCCAGAATATTCCCCACAACCCCACAGCTATTGCAACACCCAAAAGTACTCCTTTTCCACTTATCTTCACCCGTCTCCACCATCCAGGATTAAATATTGATGAGAGGATGCTGAGCGTGCAGGCAGATGCTGTCATCATCCACCAGAAATTTATACGCGGGGCAGTTACAGGAAGAAACATTATGCTCCACAACACTGCTGCCAGTACTATTGTAAAAACAAGTTTTTTCATATATGGATTTTTAGAGATACTTATATGGTACTCCATTTTAACTGAATAGTGCTGCTGCAATAAAAGAGACAAACATCAAAAGGCTGAAGGCAAGCTGCAGCTGGGCAGTTTTTTCATCTATTCCAACCATTGCCTGCATCCCCTGTTTTGTATAGTCCAAAGCTTTTTTTACATTATCCAGAGCAGGCTTTAGTGCCAATACCACTGCAAGAGACCCGATTGGGAATACCCCTGCAATTACGCCGCCAATTACCCATACAAACGGGAATGTTACCTCAAAGCAGTAGAGACGTGCAGAAGCTTTGCCGCCAATGTTCATTGCCAGAGTCTTAATGTTTGCCCGGGCATCCTGCTCCATATCCCTTGTGTTGTTGGAATGGAGAATACCTACGGTTATAAGGCCTACAGGAAGCACAAGAAGCAATACCTGTATACTGGTTGCTCCGGTTGCCACGTATGACGTACCCAACATTGGCACAACTGAATATGCAAGGAGAATATCCAGATCACCCATTGCATGGTATTTCATCCAAGGATAAAGGACCGTAAGCAATGCTCCTGCCAAACCATAATAAAGCGTTGGAAGACCTGTTAAGGCCAAAATGGCCAAACCTCCTGCAACAGCAACAGCAAACAGAGCCAGTGAAAGACCTTTTATCTCTTCTGCCCTGAACTTGCCGCTAACAATCGAGAGCCCTCCTATGGCATCCTCCCGGTCTACTCCCTTTTTATAGTCACAATAATCACTCCAGGTATTTCCTGCCGCGTGGAAAAGGACCACATTAAGCAGTGTAAGGAGACCTGTTATCCAATCTACCCGTGCACCTGTATAGAACAAATATCCCAATGTTACCAGAACTGGCATTGCCGATGCAGGAAACGACCATGGGCGGGTAGCTATAATCCAATCTTTTAGTGTATGCTTCATTGTTTTTTTACATTTCTTGTTTGAGGCTGCAAACTTATTAATTTTGTAGAAATATTTATATCAAATCATGGCTACGAAAGAAGGCATAAGAAAACTGTTTGACAATATTGCTCCAGATTATGACAAACTCAACCATATCCTTTCACTCAATATAGACAAGGGGTGGCGCAAGAAGGCTGTAAAAGAGATGCTGGACACAATGTCCCCGCTGAATATACTTGATGTGGCTTGCGGTACAGGTGATTTTACAATTGAGATTGCCCAAAAGGCACCGGCAGGCAGTTCTGTTACAGGCATTGACCTTTCTGAGGGAATGATGAAGATAGGAAGGGAGAAAATAAAGGCTGCCGGAGTGGATGCCGTTCTGGTACAGGGGGATTGCGAGGAGCTTCCTTATGAGGAAGGCACTTTTCACCGCATCTCCGTAGGTTTTGGAGTACGCAATTTTGAGCACCTTCAGATTGGGCTGAATGAGATGTACAGGGTATTGTGCAAAGGGGGAAAACTGGTTATTCTGGAACTTTCCGTTCCGTCAAATCCTGTAATACGCTGGTGCTACAAACTCTATTTCCTTAAAATACTCCCTGCCATAGGGGGATGGATATCGGGAGACAGAAGTGCCTATGAGTATCTTCCTGCTTCAGTTTTAAAGTTCCCTGCTCCCGACAAATTCATGAAAATGCTGCATGATGCAGGGTTCAGCAAGGTATACCACAGAAGCCTTACTTTGGGCATCTGCAGGATGTATATAGCAATCAAAGGATAGAAGATGAGAAAGTGGATTGAAGCAATGCGTCTGAGGACACTCCCTGTAAGCATATCCGGAGTGCTTGCCGGCATTTCATGTGCCATTGCAATGGGAAACTTCAAGTTTGTACCGGCCCTTTTGTGCCTGCTGTTTGCAGTACTTGCCCAGATTGCGTCAAATTTTGCCAACGAATATTATGACTACAAGAAAGGGGTGGACCGCAAGGGGCGAGAAGGGTTCCGCCGTGGTGTTACAGAGGGAGACATAACCCCTACAGCAATGAAATATGCCACATTCGGCACCCTGCTGGCTGCAGCATGCATTGGATTGCTTATGCTGTTTTACGGTAGCTGGTGGCTTATTCCAATTGGTGCCTGCATAGGGCTTTTTGCACTGGCATATAGCGCAGGACCATATCCGCTATCCCACCATGGCCTGGGTGATGTGGCTGTGGTTGTATTCTTTGGAGTTGTACCCGTTACCCTTACCTGCTTCCTGCAGCAGGGAAGCTGGGATGGCATAGGGTGCTCACTTCCCATGTCTGTTGCTGTTGGCATGATGGCTGCCAATGTACTTATAGTAAACAACTACAGGGACATGGAGGATGATCTGACTGTAGGGAAGAATACCACCGTGGTTATATATGGACGCAAGGCTATGGGAAAGGCGTATTTGTTGTCGGGAATAATAGCATCTGTCATTGCTGCTGCCGCCAGTGCGGCTTATGACATTGTCCTTATGGCTCCTGCTGCCTATGCCATACTGCATGTTGCCACTTGGAAAAGGCTTGTGGCAAGGAGCGGAGCTGCCCTGAATCCTATCCTTGGTGAGACTGCCAAGAATCTTTTGGTATTTACTGTACTGCTCTTGTTGGCAGCATGGATATTTTAAACTTATACGATTATGAATACTGTCTGGATAGTTATGCCTATACTCCTTGTTCTCATGTTCCTCCTTGGAACCGACCTCAACAAGGAGGCCTTTACAAATGTTGCAAAAAACCCTAAAGCTGTACTTGCAGGTATGGTGGGACAAATTCTGCTTTTGCCGCTCATTGCTTTTGCCATTGCATGGATTCTGGATTTGCCTCCTGTCTATTTTATGGGACTTGTACTTGTTGCATGCTGCCCGGGAGGAAGTTCCTCAAATGTATTTTCAATGCTTGCAAAGGGAGATGTGGCCCTATCCATTACCCTTACTGCCATAAGCAGCATCATTACTCTGTTTACCCTTCCGTTTGTTATGGGTGCCGTTTCTGTATTTGTTTCCCAACAGGCTGGAGTGGATGTCGTTTTACCGGTTGGGAAACTGTTTGTGCAAAATATAGTACTGCTGTTTGTCCCAATGTTTTTGGGTATTGCCCTGCGTCACTTCAAGCCTTTGGCGGCTGCTAAAGTAAATAAGGTGCTGGGCAAATGTGCATTCCCTGCCCTTATGGTTCTGGCCGGTGTGTTCTTCCTGCAGTACACTTCAGAGATTTTTGCAAATTTCCGCGTGCTTGGCATTGCAGCCGGCTGCCTTATCCTGTTTGCCATGCTTTGCAGCTCCATCCTTTCTAGAGTTTCAAGTTTCAGCGCGGCTGTGCGCCGCACCATAGTTATTGAGGTGGGCATGCAGAACGCAGCCCAGGCCATTGCCATTGCAACATCACCTTTTATCTTCAACAGCGGTGAAATGGCAATACCGGCAATCATCTATGCACTGCTCATGAATGTGATTCTGTTGTGCTACGTTTGGGCAATCCGCAGAAAAGAACAGCAGTAACAATGAATACATCTGGGAAAGTACCGGAGAGTATGTCACCGCCAGCCGTAACTTCATAGAAAAACTCGCACCCGGGGAGCGCATCTAACACCCGGCGTTTGTGTTGCCGCTGCGGTTTGCGCAGAAAACACCTCAAAACTGCACAAAGTTGATCAGACGACCAAAGTTTGCGCAGAAAACACTCTCAGATTGCACAAAGAGACTGAGCAATTGCTGTTTGGTGCCTAAAAAGGCAATTTGCGGGACCAAAGTTGCGGTGCAATTGCTATTTGGTGCCCGAATAGAGCATTTTAGGGGCCAAAGTTAGACAACGGAGACAGTTTGGTGCCGAAACAGAGTGTTTTCAGAGTCAAAGTTGGGTGGAAGATGGGATTGTGCTCGCCCTGCGGGCTGTGCATTCCCATAGCCGCTCGCCGCGGGGGCCCGTAAAAGCCTATTGCCGCATCTGCATCGATTATAATTGTACTGCACGCCAGGAATTCAACGGACTGCCTATGCCTTCGGCATCTTCCGGCATTTTCATTTATACACTCACCCGAACAAGTTCGGCTCGTGTATAAACAAAACTGCCGGGCACTATGTGCGGCAGCCCTCCTATCCTATCTTGCACAAAAAAAGCCGATGCTTCTGCATCGGCTTTTGGGTGGAAGATGGGATTCGAACCCACGACCTCTGGTGCCACAAACCAGCGCTCTAACCAACTGAGCTACAACCACCATGTTGTTTTTCCGGCAGGATTTCTCCTAAACGGACTGCAAAGGTACACAATTTTTCTTTCTGTGCAACTTTTTTGTGTAAAAAAATTAAAAAGCCGTGTTTTATCGGGTGAAAAAGACCTTCAAAACACAACTTCTACGCCAAATTAATGAATTTTTACGAGTGTAAAATTATATAAATTTTTTCTCAAATCCGCACGGAAACAACATATTTTTTTATTAAGTTTGTGAACTTGTAAAAAGAACAAGACAAAAAATACACTATAAAAACACTAAAAATTTATGGCACGCGAAATTAAATTCTCTCTGTTGTACAGAGACATGTGGCAGTCTTCTGGCAAGTATGTTCCTATGGTTCACCAGCTTAAGGAGATTGCTCCGGTAATCATTGATATGGGTTGCTTTGACCGAGTAGAGACTAACGGTGGTGCTTTTGAGCAGGTTAACCTACTTTTTGGTGAGAACCCTAATAAAGCAGTGAGAGAATGGACTGCCCCTTTCAACAAAGTTGGTATTCAGACTCACATGCTTGAGCGTGGTTTGAACGCTCTACGTATGAATCCTGTTCCAGAGGATGTACGTCACTTGATGTATAAAGTTAAAGCAAAACAGGGAACCAACATTGCACGTTCTTTCTGCGGTCTTAACGATCATAGAAACCTTAAAGGTTCAGTTATAGGTGCCAAAAAAGGCGGCATGATTTCTCAGGTTGCCCTAAGTATCACTTATTCACCAGTTCATACAGTTGAGTACTATATGGGAGTTGTTGACAAAGTGGTTGAGTACGGTTGTGATGAGATCTGTTTGAAAGACATGGCAGGTATCGGTCGTCCTGCATTCCTTGGCAGACTTACCACTGAGATAAAGAAAAAATATCCTCATATTAAAGTTCAGTACCACGGTCACTCTGGCCCAGGCTTCTCTGTAGCTTCAATGCTTGAGGTAGCAAGAGCAGGTGCTGATTACATTGACGTTGCTATGGAGCCGCTTTCATGGGGTAAAATCCATCCGGATGTAATTACTATCCAGGCAATGTTGAAAGATGCAGGTTTCCTTGTTAAAGACATAAACATGGATGCTTACATGGAGGCAAGAAGACTTACCCAGACTTTCATTGACGATTATCTTGGATACTTCATTGAGCCAACCAACTACCAGTGTTCATCACTACTTGTAGGTTGCGGTCTTCCAGGAGGTATGATGGGTTCTATGATGGCAGACCTAAAAGGTTTCCATGGTGCTATCAACATGTCACTAAGAAACCAGGGCAAGAAAGAGGTTACACTTAACGAGCTTGCAGTAATGTTGTTCCAGGAGGTAGAGTATGTATGGCCTCGCTTGGGTTACCCACCACTAGTAACTCCATTCAGCCAGTATGTTAAGAATACAGCTCTAATGAACTTGATGCACACTCTTAAAGGTGAGCCAAGATGGAAGACAATTGACAAGGATACAATGAACATGATTCTTGGTAAGACAGGTAAACTTCCAGGTGAGCTTGCTCCAGAGATCATTGAGATTGTTAA
>JAZTYE010000076.1:0-28839 GCA_045636765.1 Candidatus Egerieisoma sp. | reverse complement strand
GATATCCATGCAAATGAGAATGTACGCTCTGCCACTTTGCCGTCTGTAGCCGGTGTGCAACGGGCAAATAAAAGAATAAAGGAGACAGCCACAAGCAATGGCTCTCTCCTTTGTGAAATAGTTCTTATAAGTTTGTATAGTTTATATTCCATTTTGTCCTGCTGTTATTCTGCGTAATGCCTCCTCTTTTCCTACAAAGTAAATGATGTCAGCAATACCCAAACCTTTGGCCTGGCCAACGAAGAACAGGCGGAGGGTATTCATTACAGCACCCATTTTCCACTCGTTTTCCTTAATGTACCCTGTAAGTTTTTCCTCAATGGCCTGTACGCACTCATCTTTTGGAGTGTCGCCTGCAGTTGCAAACTCCTTAATCTCCATAGCTGCAATGAAGGCTTTCACTTTCTCTATAATCTCCATAGTCTCAGGGGTACAGAACTTCTTTACATCAGCCTCTGCGTATGTGGTAGGAGCAATGAAGAAATAGCTGCAGATATCCCAGAAATCACGTACAAAGTGAGCTCTTTCTCTTATAAGGCCGCAAAGCTGCTCTACGTAGGCAACAGGGTATTTGTCCATATCAACACCTTTCTCTACAAGAATAGGGATAAACTGCTGTGCAAGCTGCTCCTGTGTCTGTTTTCTCAAGTACTCCTGGTTGAACCATTTTGCCTTGTCTGCATTGAATCTTGCGCCTGATTTGATAACTCTCTCAAGAGAGAAAGCATTTACAAGCTCATCCATAGTAAAGAGCTCCTGCTCTGTACCAGGGTTCCAGCCAAGAAGTGCAAGAAGGTTTACAAAAGCTTGTGGGTAGTAACCGTCCTCTCTGTAGCCACGGCTTACCTCACCCTCTTGGTTAACCCATTTTAGAGGGAATACAGGGAAACCAAGACGGTCTCCGTCGCGTTTGCTCAGTTTCCCTTTGCCGTCGGGTTTCAAAAGTAAAGAAAGATGTGCAAAGCGAGGCTGGGTATCTGTCCAGCCAAAAGCCTTGTAAAGCATATAATGTAATGGAAGAGAAGGAAGCCACTCCTCACCACGGATAACCTCTGTAATCTCCATAAGGTGGTCATCCACAATGTTTGCAAGGTGATAGGTAGGAAGCTCGTCTGCACGTTTCCAAAGCACTTTGTCATCTATGGTATTGGTATTTACCTCAATATGTCCTCTGATAAGGTCGTCCATCTTTACAATCTCGTTCTCAGGGTTCTTGAAACGGATTGTCCAGTTGGTAGTGGTCTCAAGCAGGTTTTTCACCTCATCCTCAGGAAGGGTAAGGGAGTTCTTGAGCTCCTTGCGGGTCTGGTAGTTGTAGATGAAGTTCTCCTTGTTTGCCTCAGCCTCTTTCCTCTTGGCATCAAGCTCCTCTGCTGTATCAAATGCATAATATGCATAGCCGTTTGCAATAAGCTGCTCTGCGTAAGCCCTGTAGATAGGCTTGCGCTGAGATTGTCTGTATGGGGCATGCGGATGTCTCTCACTAGGAGTCTCAACTACATTTCCCTGTGCATCTACACCCTCATCAGGTATGATGCCGCACCAGTTAAGCGAGTCAATTATATATTTTTCTGCTCCAGGTACAAATCTTTGTGAGTCTGTATCCTCAATACGTATGATGAAATCACCACCTGCCTGCTTTGCATACAGGTAGTTGTACAAAGCAGTCCTCACACCACCCATATGAAGCGGGCCGGTTGGGCTTGGAGCAAACCTTACTCTTCTTTTTCTCTCTGTCATAATAATTGGTATTTATTATAGTGCAAACATACTAAAATTCTGTCATTATTCCCGACAGCTTTTTCTTTCTTCTTATATATGCAGGAACCCTTTCCAGCTCATTAATGTCATCTCCAGGATTGAGAATAAGGGCCGGTTTGCCCTCAGGTCTTGTATATTCTTGAACTTTAGGTGCAGAAACAGTATTCTCATCCTCTTTGGAAGGTGAAAAATCTGAATCATCATCACCAGGATCATTTACATTCCATACCTCTCCATCCAATGTCTCCACACCATTCTCCTCTGGGTCCATATCTATTTGAGGCAAACTGTTAATCTCAAAACCTGTAGCTACAATGGTAACACTTATCTTCTTGCCTATTGTAGGGTCATAAACCACGCCTCGTTTGAATTTGTTGAATGCACCACCTGTGTAGCTTCTCACCTGATCCATAATCTGGGAAAGTTCTGCCATTGTCAGACCTCCATCCTCTTTACTTGATGTAATGTTTACAAGCACACCTTTTGCAGTTGTAAGGTCACAGTCATTCAATAGAGGTGAATCAAGTGCTTTCTGTACAGCATCAATTGCCCTGTCGGGACCCTCGGCCTCACCCATACCCATGATTGCCATACCACTGTTGTTCATAACCATTCTCACATCTGCAAAATCCACGTTGATGAAACCCGGGCGGTTGATGATATCTGCAATACTTCTTACAGCCGTACTGAGCACTTCATCGGCTCTTGGGAAAGCGTCAAATATTGTAAGTTCTCCAAATACATTGTAGAGTTTCTGGTTGTCAATGATAAGGAGACTGTCTACGTGTTTTTTGAGCTCGCGGATACCCAAAACAGCACGCCTTATGAAGTCATGTCCCTCATCCCTGAATGGAAGGGTAACTACAGCAACAGTAAGCTTGCCCATTTCTTTGGCAACCTGTGCAATTACAGGTGCAGCACCAGTTCCGGTACCACCACCCATTCCGGCAGTGATGAAGACCATCTCTGTATTTCCCTGCAATGATTTGCGTATGTCGTCTATAGACTCAGTTGCAGCCTTGCGCCCTTTCTCGGGGTCACAACCAGCTCCAAGACCTTTGGTAAGATCTGAACCCAAGCGCAGTGTTTCCGGAACCTGGCTTGTCTTAAGTGACTGGATATCTGTGTTGCAGATCATAAAATCCACATCCTTTATCCCCTGGCGGTACATCTCAGATACCGCGTTGCATCCGCCTCCACCAACACCAATTACTTTTATGATGCTCTGGCTCATGTCCCATCCGTCGGGAACCAAATTAAGATCTTCCATAATTATGCCTCGTTATCTGTGAATAATTCGTTGTCTGATTTAATGCTGCTGAAGAAATCTCTCCAAGATTTTCTTGGTTTCTGTTCTTCATCTTTTGGCTTTTCAGTCTCTTCTTTTACTGCTGTCTTTTCTGCCACTTTCTCTTTTGTGGATTTGGCAGTAGTGCCACTAAAGCTCTTGCCCTCTTTTTCCATTTTTTCAAATCCCATCACAACAAGTCCTACCGCTGTGGAAAGTGACGGTTTGCCCACTGGTACATCATTGTTGGAGAATGTTATATGTGGAACAGCCAGTCTGGTCTCAAATCCGGTAACAAGGCGTGCAAAACGTCTTAGGTTTGGAAGCAGCGATGTTCCTCCGGTAATTACCAGTCCTGCATTTATTTTGTCTTTGTATCCCGATTTTTCAATTTCGTAAACTGCTGCTTCAAGAATCTCCTCAACCCTTGATTCAATAATCTCTGCCAGATATGTGAGTGTAATCTCTTTGTCTTCCCTTCCGCCAACGCCATTTATGCGTACTTTTTTATCTGGGGCAATGGAACTCATGCATGATCCTTTTTCAATTTTAAGCAGCTCTGCAATTTTTGAGGATACACCACAGCCATATTTAAGATCCTCAGTAATGCAGTTTCCGCCAAACGGTATTACTGCTGTGTGCCTTACAATATTGTCTTGAATGATAATAAGGTCTGATGTGCCGCCTCCAATATCAAGAAGTGCAACACCAATCTCTTTCTCATCCTCTTCCAATACAGCTTTGGCAGATGCCATTGGCTCAAGTATAAGCTCTTTGAGTTTTAGGTTTGATCTTGAGATAACATTGCTTCTTAGCTGGCCTGAGGTCTTCTTTCCAATAAACAGCTTGAAAGATGATGCAATCTGTTTTCCTATCATTCCAACAGGTGCCGTAATACCCATAAAGTCATCTATATTGTATGACTGTGGTACAGCATGGATAACCTCTTCGCCCTCATTGCAATGATAACCGTACATTTTTCTGGTTATGCTTTCAATCTCTTCTGATGTTATCATTTCATCCGGGTTAACCCTTATGGTCTTATCTGCACCTTGCTCACATCTGATATTTTGTCCTGCAATACCAACAAAAACCTCTCTTATTGTCTCACCTATTGCATTTTCTACATTTTGTACTACAGGTTTAAGGGAGTCCAATACAGACTGTATGTTCACAACTTCACCTCTGCTTATACCCTTGGAAGGGGCTTCGCTCAGTGCTATGATCTTTATTCCGGCATCTGTCTTTTCTCCTACAAGACAAACTACCTTGGATGTTCCCAAGTCTATGGCTGCAACTAGTTTTCTCATAACTCAAAGAGATTTATTTTTTCTTGTTCTTCTTTATTTTGCAAATTATCTGGTCTCTGTATTTGAGGTTTACAGAACTGTATTTCTCCCATCCCTCCTGTGGCGCAATGTTCTTGTAAAACGTGTACAGTTTGTCAAATTTTGAATCAATGTCCTTAAGGTCTCCAAAAATTATCTTGTGGTTTCCAACCCTTGGGGACAATATTATATCACCAGAACTGTCCACATATACCTGCTCAATCTGGGCACTCCAGAAAGGATCATTGCTCATATAGTTTCCCAGTTCAAGTATCTTCTCCATCCAGTTCCCGTCATCTTCCAGTGCTGTTCCCCTGTGGTCAGCATTAAGAGTAAAAGGAATATGTCCGTTTACAATTGGTACATATGATGTAAATGTGGTTACCAGCGGAAAAATGTATTTTGTTTCATCTACATAAAAACCTCCGTTAGGGGTCTGTATTCTCAGTACAGGTTTACGTTGTGTAATATTTATGTTAAGCCTTCCGTCTCTGGTAATGCTTGCCTGGCTTTTTTTAATGGCGCTCCTCTTGTCAAGCAGTTGCTCTATAAGGTTGAGGTCTATTTCTTCTACTCCTCTGCCAATGCTTGTCCCCATAAAACCGTCCATAATCTCAATTACCTCACTTGGCGTGACAAATCTGTTGCTGGTACTGTCGAGCAGTGTTACATTTACCTCTTTACAGAGCTGATTTGGCATATTTGCCCTATAAAGCTTCTCTGCAAAAAAGAAATAAGCTCCCACTGCACCCAAAGTGAGTACAACCACTGTTGATATGAGGATTTTTTTAAGCATTCTGTAATCTCTGGTTAAGCATCTGCTCTATTGGTGCAATAAGTCTGTCTATGTCTCCGGCACCAAATGTTATCATAATGTCAATATCCTTGTTCTTAAGGTATTCCAAAGCCTCCTCTTTACCAAGCAGAACTTTGTCCTTAATAGTAACTTTGTCAAAAATTATTTGGGAAGTTATCCCTTCAATAGGAAGTTCCCTTGCAGGATATATATCCAGCAAGATAAGCTCGTCCAGTGCGCTCAAGCTTTGGGCAAATTCATCTGCAAAGTCTCTGGTTCTTGTATACAGATGAGGCTGGAACATTGCAGTAAGTTTTCTTCCCGGGAAAATGTTTCTCATTGAGCTTATTGCAGAGCTTATCTCCCTTGGGTGGTGCGCATAGTCATCTATATATGCAATTTTAGGGGTATTTATATGTATGTCAAATCTCCTCTCAACGCCCTGGAATGCCGCAAGGCCTTCCTTTACCTGCTCAGGTGCAAGTCCTCCAATCAATGCTGCAGCTGCAGCGGCAACACCGTTCTCTGCATTTACCCAACCTGGTATTCCAACTGTGCAGTTTTCTATTCTTCCCGACAAATGATCAACTCCATTTATATCTTTGTATGCAGGGTAAACCAGGTTGAACCTGAAATATCCCCCCTCCATAAGTTCTATATCTGTAGGGTAGAAGTCTGCAACCTCATTGAATGAGTAGCTGTAAATCTTAGCTGCAACACTCTTCAAATCTATCTCCACACCCTTTTTTAGTACAAGTGCACCCTCTTTCTTTATCTGTGAAGCAAACTCTGCAAATGCATCCCTTATGGTATTTACATCGCCGTAGATATCAAGATGGTCTGCATCTGTTGAGGTTATTATGGCAACATCAGGAAACAGCTGCAGGAATGAGCGGACAAACTCATCTGCTTCTGCCACAAGTACAGGGTTTTTGCTTAAAAGCAGGTTTGAGTGGTAGTTCTTTGAGATACCACCCAGAAATGCCGAGCACCCTACACCGCAATGAGTATACAGGTGGGAAAGGAGCGTACTTGTAGTTGTCTTGCCGTGTGTGCCTGCTACACCAAGGCATTTTTGCATTGAAGCAATCTCTCCAAGGGCTTTGGATCTTTTTATAAGTCTGTAGCCGTTCTCCTGCGCATATACAAGTTCCTCCATATCTTTTGGAATAGCAGGTGTGTATATTACAAGTGTCTGTTCCACATCTTTTGGGATGTATGAGATGTCACTTGTATAGTGGATAGAAATGCCCTCCTGCTCAAGCTTGCCTGTAAGTTTGCTTGGGGTTTTGTCATATCCGCTTACATTATATCCTGCATGGTTATAGTAACGGGCAATTGCACTCATTCCTATACCGCCAATTCCTATAAAATATACGTTTTTCATTTCTACATTTTTGCCAGTTTAAGACACTCGTTTGCTATATCTTCCGCTGCGTTCTTCTTAGCCAGCTTTTCTATATTCTCTTCTAGAATCTGTATCCTTTCAGGTACTTGAAGAAGTCCGTCCAGGCATGGTACAAACTCCTGTTGTGCATTTGCATCCTTTATGATAAGGGCTGCATTCTTGTTTACAAGGGCCATGGCATTGTGGGTCTGATGATCTTCTGCCACTACAGGAGAAGGTACAAATACAGTACATTTTCCTGCAACGCAAAGCTCTGAGATTGTACCGGCGCCGGCTCTGCTCACCACTACATCTGCCACTGCATATGCCAAATCCATTCTTTGAATGAAGTCTGAGTAATATACATTGGGATTCTTTCTCCCTTCCATAAAGGTGTCAATTTCCTGCTTGTATATTTTGCCGCATTGCCATATTACCTGGTATCCGGAAGTTCCTTCGGGAGCATCATTAAAGAGCTTGCCCTGTTCTATGGCTCCCTTCATGCACTCGTTGAGGGTTCTGCAGCCAAGGCTTCCTCCAACTACAAAGATTGTCTTTTTGTCGGGAGAAAGGTTGTAAAGCTTGTAGCCCTCCTCTTTCTGTGCAGGGGTTGCTTTGGATATATCTTTTCTTATAGGATTGCCTGTAAGAAGTATCTTTTCTTTTGGGAAGAATCTCTCCATTCCGTCGTATGCTACGCAGATCTTGTCTGCATTTTTGCCGTTCTTTCTGTTTACAAGGCCGGCAAATGAATTCTGTTCCTGCAGCAGTACTGGGATTCCCATTTTAGCCCCCATGCTTACAATTGCCGCACTTGCATATCCTCCCACACCAACTATAAGGTTTGGCTTGAACTCCTTTATAATCTTCTTTGCAATTATCTGGCACCTAATGTAGTCAATTGCAACGGAAATATTTGATAGCGAGTATAGAGGCCTCTTGAGTCCCCTTGCAGGGATTCCTTTTATATTGTATCCGGCAGCAGGTACTTTCTCCATCTCCATTTTGCCTTTTGCTCCAACAAAAAGAATCTGTGCATCCTCCCTTTTCTCCTTTATGGCATTTGCAATGGAAATGGCCGGAAAGATGTGTCCACCTGTTCCGCCACCGCTTATTATAACCCTTAACCCGTTTTTCATAACCTATTTATTTGAATTGGTCTCCAGGACCCATTATTTCATATTCTTCTTCTTTTTCTGCTCTATCCGGTTGTGGTGTTTCCACTATTGTTGCAGATGTTGTTGCGAGTCTCTTTTTCTGTGAAGAGACATCAATTGTGCGGCTTACCGAGAGTATAATCCCAAATGCGCAACTGAGGATTACAAGTGATGTTCCTCCCAAACTCAGCAGCGGCAATGTATGGCCTGTTACCGGCAGGTATCCCACATTTACCAGGATGTGCAGGCTGGCCTGTACTGTTATAAGCAGTCCCAATCCTGCTACTGTAAGAGCAGTAAACACTTTAGTACAGTTCTTTACAAGTATGATGCACCTGAACAGGAACCAAAGGTAAAGCATAAGTACAAATGCTCCTCCCGCCAGGCCGTACTCCTCTATTATAATTGTGTAGATATAGTCTGAATAGGGGTGGGGAAGGAAGTAGCGCTGTGTACTTTTGCCAGGTCCTTTACCCAATATTCCTACAGAAGATATTGCCACTTTGGCCATATCTGCCTGGTATGTCTTGTCGGCCTCTTTCTGTTTCTCCTCAGGTGTCATCTCCTCTACAATCTCAGTTGTGGAGACAAATTTGGTAAGTCGGCTCAAGGCAGTATCGAGCCTTGTAAAAAGTTTGAGTCCTGCTATGTGCAATAATATAATAAGCATCAGTGCACACATTGCAATTCCTCCGGCCTTAAAGATATAGTTCCATTTTACACCTGCTATAATAAGCATTATAAGACTTATCATTCCTACAAAGAGAGCTGCGGACACACTGCCTATAAGTATGAGTACGCATGTCACTCCTACTGGTATGATTATTCTTATAAGGAACTCCTTGAATGTCTCAAGCTTGCATATTTCCAACGCTCTGGCCAGATAGAGCACTATGGCAATCTTGGCCATCTCAGTGGGTTGGAAAGTGAGTCCGCCAATGCTTATCCATCTGCGTGCTCCATTAATTTCCTGACCTATGATTGGGGTGAGAGCCAGCAGCACCACACTCACCAGCAGCGCTATGTTGGCGAGCCCCCTGTACCATCCCAGAGGAATCTTATAGCAGATATAAAGGGCTACAAGTCCCATTCCTACAAACTGTATCTGTTTTATCAGGAATGCAAAATTTGTAGTCTTTTCTTTGTAAGCCAGCGAGCTGCTTGAAGAGTAGATAAGGGCAATAGAAATCAACGACAGCAGGAATACCACTGTCCAGATTACTTTATCTCCATTAAGCCTGTTTAGAATTGACTCTTTGCTTTTTTCTTGTCCGCTCTCCATCTTTTCTGTTTTATAGTTCCCTTACAGCATCCTTAAATTGTCTGCCTCTATCTTCATAGTTTTTGAACAAATCAAAACTTGCACAGCATGGAGACAGCAATACTGTCTCTCCACTTTGGGCAACTTCATATGCTTTTGCTACTGCTTCTTTTGCAGATTTTACATCAAATATCATGTCAACCTTATCTGCAAAGCTCTTGTGCAGTTTCTTATTGTCTACTCCCATGCATATCAGTACTCTTACTTTCTCTTTTACAAAGTTATACAACGGCTCGTAATCGTTCCCTTTGTCTGTTCCTCCTGCAATCCATATAACAGGGGTTGTCATACTGTCAAGTGCATACCAGCTTGAGTTTACATTTGTTGCTTTTGAGTCATTAATGTATAGTACATTTTTAACCTTAAGCACTTTTTCCATTCTGTGCTCAACACCGCTAAATGTCATAAGGCTCTCCCTAATGACTTTTTTGTCTATCTTTATTGCTTTGGCAGCAATTGCTGCCGCCATTGAGTTGTATACGTTGTGCTTGCCCTGCAATGCGAGCTCTTTAAGGTAGATGAAATCAACATCCCCGTTTATGTTTACCACCATCTTGTCATCCTGTACAAATGCACCCTCCTCTACCTCTTTCTCCTGTGTAAACGGAAGCATCTTTGCCCTGGTTACAATCTTCTCAAGTTCTCCAATAGTTACAGGGTCATCATCGCAGAAGATGAAACAATCTTCCTCTTTCATATTTTGGGTAATCCTGAACTTGGAGTTTATATAGTTCTGCATCTTGTAGTCGTAGCGGTCCAAATGGTCTGGGGTAATGTTCATAAGAATGGCAATGTCTGCCTTGAACGAGTACATTCCATCAAGCTGGAAACTGCTCAACTCCAAAACGTAATAGTCATATTTCTCGGTAGCCACCTGATAAGCGTAGCTTTGTCCAATATTTCCTGCAAGGCCCACATTCAGACCGGCATTTTTGAACATATAATAGATAAGAGAGGTGGTTGTAGTTTTTCCGTTGCTGCCGGTAATGCAGATTTTTTTTGCAGTGTCATATCTTCCTGCAAATTCAATTTCTGAAATTATATCAATTCCTTTCTCCTTAAGTGCTACAATAAGTGGAGCTTTGTCGGGAATACCGGGACTCTTTATAACTTCTGTGGCATTGAGGATTTTTTCTGGGGTATGTCCACCCTCCTCATACTCAATTTGCCATTTGGCAAGCATATCCTTGGCCTCCTTTTTGAGCATTCCCATATCGCTCAAGAATACATCAAATCCTTTGACTTTTGCCAAAACTGCTGAGCCTACACCGCTCTCGCCTCCTCCAAGAACAACTATACGCTGCATAATTATCTTATTTTTAGAGTTATTATTGTAATTGCACAAAGTAAAATGGTTATAATCCAGAATCTCACCACAATCTTGGCCTCAGGGATTGCCTTGTAGGGCTTTTGAATAATAGATTCCATACCCTCTTTCTGGAAATGGTGGTGAAGAGGACTCATCTTGAATATTCTTCTTCCTGCACCATATTTCTTTTTGGTATATTTGAAATAGTATCTCTGCATAATAACAGAAAGACTTTCTACCAGGAATATACCGCACATTACAGGAATAAGCAGCTCTTTCTTTAGAAGAATTGCTGCAACTGCAATAATACCTCCAAGAGCCAGACTTCCTGTATCACCCATAAATACCTGGGCAGGGTAAGTGTTGTACCACAAGAAACCAACCAGAGCTCCAATAAATGCAGACATGAATATTACTACTTCACCACTCTGTGGAATGTACATAATATCCAGATACGATGCATAAATTGTGTTTCCCGACAAATAAGCCAGAATTGCAATTGTAATTCCTATGAATGCCGATACACCTGTGGCAAGGCCATCCATGCCATCTGTAAGATTGGATCCGTTGGAAACGGCTGTGATTACAAATATTACCACAACCACATATATGATTCTTGTAAAGATTTCACCCAACTCACCGGAGAAAGGACTGAGCCATGCATAATTGAACTGGTTGTCCTTAATGAATGGAATTGTTGTAATCATCTCATTAAGCTCAACCTGATTGTTCAGGCAAAGTGCAAGACCAACAACAAGTCCTAAAGTAACCTGTCCAATAATTTTGTATTTTCCGCTCAGGCCATCTTTATTCTTCTTGAATACCTTAATTGAATCATCCAGAAATCCTATCAGACCAAGCCATAGGGCTGTTATTATAAGGAGCTGTACATATATGTTTGTAAGGTTGCCAAACAGCAGTGCAGGGATAATTATGGAAAGGATAATGATTATCCCTCCCATTGTAGGTGTACCCTTTTTCTGCATCTGGCCTTCAAGTCCCAAATCACGGATGTCCTCTCCAATTTGTTTCAGCTGGAGTTTCTTAATGATCTTTGGTCCTGCATACAATGCAACCAGCAATGCGGTCATAAGTGCAACAAGTGACCTGAAGGTAATATATTGCATAAGACCTATTCCTGGGAAATCTACTCCCGATTTGCTCAAATATTCAAACAGATGGTATATCATGTCGTTTAGTTTTTAGCCTCTTTCTGCATTAAAAATGCCTCTTTAATAATCTCTTTGTCATCCAAGTGGTGTTTTACACCGCCAATTATCTGATAATCTTCATGCCCTTTTCCCGCTACCAATATAATTGATCCCGGTTTTGCAGTAAGTATTGCGGTGCGGATAGCTTCACTTCTGTCGGGAATAAACAATGATTTTGCCCTCCCTTTTATATCCATGCCAGCCTTTATTTGGGCAATGATTTCATTAGGGTCCTCAAATCTTGGATTGTCTGAGGTTACCACAATTCTGCCTGAGTGTTTTGCAGCTATAGCACCCATCTCGGGCCTTTTGGTCGTATCCCTGTTGCCACCGCAGCCGAATACACATATAAGGTCACCGGCAGGGTTGAGGTCCTTGAGGGTTACAAGTACATTCTCCAGCGCATCTGGTGTGTGGGCATAGTCCACAGCAGCAATTATGTCATCCTCGCCCTTGAAGTATTCAAGTCTTCCAGCTACGGAAGTAAGTTCACTTATTTTGGTAATGACCTCCTCCTCTTCAGCTCCCAGCAGGAGAGCTGTTGCATAAACTGCAGTAAGGTTTGCGGCATTGTGTACACCAATGAATCTGCACCATACCTCCTTGCCGTTTATATTGAGCAGCATTCCCTCTATTGTCTTTTCAAGGATTCTGGTCTTGTAATCAGCCCAGTTTCTGCATGAGTAGGTGCTTACAGTTGCTTTGGTGTTCTGCACCATCACCTCCCCGTTGCAGTCATCTATGTTGGTAAGGGCAAATGCCCCAGCAGGCAACTTGTCAAACAGCCTTTTCTTGCAGGCAAGATAGTTTGCAAATGTTTTATGGTAATCCAAATGGTCATGTGTGAGGTTTGTAAAGATTGCTCCGGCAAACTCTATCCCTTCAATCCTTTGCTGGTCTATTGCATGGGAACTGGCCTCCATAAAACAGAACTCGCACCCCTCGTCAGACATCTGAGCAAGCAAGGCATTAAGTTCCATTGGCCCCGGAGTGGTGTTGATTGCCTCATATCTTTTTTTACCTACATAGTTTGCAATAGTTGAAAGCAGTCCGCAGCAATATCCAAGTTTTGTAAACAGGTTGTATAACAGAGTTGCAATTGATGTTTTTCCGTTTGTTCCTGTAACTGCAACAACTCTAAGCTTGCGTGATGGATTGTCATGGAAATTTGCGGCAATCAGAGCTACAGCCTGTCTGCTTTGTGCAACTTTAATGAATGATACCCCATCCTTGCCGGCTGCATTTGCCGGTATCTCCTCACACACTATATATTTTGCACCATTCTCCATTGCCTTGTCAATGAATGCATGGCCGTCTGTTTCTGCTCCTCTAACAGCTACAAACAGCGACCCTGGGGTGCACTTTCTGGAATCACAGTGAACCTCGGTAACATTGCCTTGTGGAATTTCTTCAATAGTGGCAACTCCGTTAAGAATCTCTTTAATCTCCATCTTCCTGTAGTGTTAAATGAATTGTACTTCCTTTAGCTATTTTACTTCCTGCTTTGGGATTTTGTTCTTTAACTTTTCCGTATCCCTTGAAATCTACTATGTATCCGCAGTTTTCTAAAAGATATACGGCATCTTTAAGCCCCATATCTACCACATTTGCCAATGAGTCAGTATCAGTAGAGTAGTTCTTGGCTAATAATCTTCCCAATGTGTCCTTGCTGAACTTTGCCCATCCTGTGGTATTGTGTTTGCTTATATCACTTTTTTTATACTGGATACCTAATTCTGAAAGTACTTTGTCCTGGGCATCCATTCTTCCCGTAGATATACTTGGATTTCCCTTTTTCTCTCCTTTACCGTCCAGTGCCGGTGTCCAGTCATTGCTGGTTGAGTATATATGGTCTGCAATCTGCTTGAAAACGGGACCTGCCCAGCTTCCACCGTAGAAATTGCCTCTGGTATCTCCGGAGTAGAGTACCACTATGGCAGAGTATTTGGGTTTGTCAGCAGGGTAGAAGCCGGCAAATGATGCCTGGTATCTTCTATATCCGTTTTTCTCATATCCTTGTTTTCCGCCATATGCAATACGGGATGTTCCTGTCTTTCCGGCAATCTGATATTTGCTGTTGTTCATGAATTTTCCAGTACCTACCTCTACTACGTGCCTTAGTGCTCTTCTTGCCTCTTTTGCTGTCTCTTTTGAACAGATTGATCCGCTCATCTCCTGTGGACCAAAATTTTTTACAATTTGACCATTCTCCTGATAGTTCTCAATAAAGTATGGTTTCATCATTTTGCCATCATTTGCAATTGCATTGTAAAAAGTAAGGGTATGCAAAGGGGTGAGCAAGGTTGAGTATCCAATGGCCATTGATGAAAGGCTGGATCTGCTCCACATGGCATCGTCGGGACCATAAATAGTTGCTCTTGCTTCTCCTTGGATGTCCAAATTGAATCTTTCACCAACTTTCATGCTGTTGAGGCGGTTTACGTACCTGTGTTCTTTGCCCTCATAATATGCTACAGCAAGTTTGGCAAAGGCTACATTTGAAGATTTTGCCAGTGCTGTTTTAACGTCCATCATGCCATAAGCGTGGGTATCTGAATATGTATGTCCACCGTAGCTCCACTTTCCGTTGCCTCCGTCAATTGGGTCTTCCAAGGTGACATGCCCGTCTTCAAGCAGCGAAACCAAGGTCATAAGTTTGAATACTGACCCAGGCTCTGTTGCATCTCCAATGGCGTAATTGTATGATTCATCGTAGCCGTTTCCCATCTTTTTCATATTTGCAATAGCCCTTACGGCACCTGTTGCAACCTCCATTACAATTGCTGTACCTCCCTCAATGTTCATTCCTTTGGCAATTTGCTCTCTTAAGGCTTTTTCTGCGGCTTCCTGTATTTCAATGTCAATAGTGGTCTGAATATCATAACCGTCTTTTGGACTTATGCCCTCTATGCCTGTAACGGGTCTCCATTCACCTCCAAGCATCTTTTGGATGGTCTGTTTTCCAGGTGTGCCCCTTAGGTAGTAATCGCAGCTGCCCTCAATACCTACTCCTACACCTTCTGTGTTTATAAAGCCAATTGTTCTGTAGGCAAGTCGGCCGTAAGGGTTGTTCCTTTTGTATTTCTGCTCTATAATAATACCTCCACGGTTAGCACCAAGTTTCAGGATTGGAAATTTTTTTATCTCTGCCAGTTCTGTATAGTCAACAAGCCTGTTGCCCAATGCTTTGTAACGTTTTTTCTCTGCCCTTGCCTTAACAAGGTCTTTTTTGTATGATTTTGCGCTTTTGTCCTTAAAGAAATTTGCAAGCGATGTGCTGAGCTGGTCTATGTATTTGTTGAATGTGTCTGTGTTGGGTACAATGCAGTCCATCCTTACCTGGTAATAAGGTACAGAGGTCGCCATAGGCCTTCCGTCGCTTGAAAGGATATCTCCCCTTATGGCCTCAATTGTCTCCTCTCTGTATGCTATTTCTACTGCTGTTGTATCTGTTGGGCTGATAAACTGCATATAAACGACTTTGCCTATGACAGCAAGAGCCATAAGCACAAACAGCTTGTAAATTAAAGCCATCTTTTTGAAAATGCCGTTTATCATTCCTAGTAGCGTTTAATAAGTTTTACTGTTTTGGCTGGATCTTTAGGCTTTTCCAGGTTTGAATTCTGCTGTATAAGCCTTATCTCCACCTCATTCCTTTTGCTCAAATATTGCAATCTTGCAGCTTTGGCTGTATAGTCTGCTTTAAGGTTTTTCAGCTCCCTTTGGTTGCGTCTCATAGAGAGCTGGGTTTTCTCAACTCCAAGGTTTATTGAGATGAATGCAATGACAAGGGCAAAAAGATACAAAATGAAATATTGGTCAACCGTTCTTAATCTGTTTAAGATCTGGCCGCCCAATATATCACTCGCAAAATTTATCCTTTTAGGTTTTTGCCCGTTGTCCATTGTGTGAACTTTATAACTATTTATTTACTATTGTTTATTTTTCTTTTATCTGTGCAACCCTCAGTTTGGCGCTTCTGCTTCTGGTATTTGTTGCAATCTCTTCTTCTGTTGGGAGGATTGGTTTTCTGTTTACAAGTTCAAAAGGCGAGAGGCTTTTACCGTAAAAGTCCTTCTCGTTTTCCCCTTGCGGATTACCGGTCTTCATAAAGTTCTTTACCATTCTGTCCTCCAGTGAGTGGTATGTTATCACTGATAGTCTCCCCTGCGGTTTTAATGCCGGTATTGTTCCCTGCAAAAAGTCCTCCAATGAGCGCATCTCCATATTTACCTCAATTCTCAATGCCTGATAGAGCTTTGCTAGGAATTTATGCTCTGTAAAGCTGTTGTACATTTTCTCAACTGCTTTGCTTAAATCTCCTGTTGTTTCTATAGGTCTGCTCTCTCTGGCCTTGCAGATAAATTCTGCTGCTTTCCACGGTTTGTCAACCTCTCCATAAATGCGGAAGATTCTGGTAAGTTCCTCTGCGCTGTATCCGTTTACTATGTCTGCTGCGCTTTTGCCTCCAAGTTGGTTCATCCTCATGTCAAGCGGAGCATCAAATCTAAATGAGAAGCCCCTGTCTCCTGTGTCAAACTGGTGCGATGATACTCCAAGATCTGCCAATATCCCATCTATCTTGCCAATATAGCCAAGTGCCTTTACAAAGTTGTGTACAAACCTGAAGTTGTTATGGATTAGGATAAGCCTTTTGTCAGTAGGAGCATTGGCAATTGCGTCACTATCCCTGTCAAAGGCAATAAGCTTTCCTTTTGGCCCAAGGCGGCTGAGTATTTCTCTGCTGTGTCCACCACCACCAAATGTGGCGTCTATAAATATGCCGTTTCTGTTTTCCTCTATATTGAGGGCGGAAACACTCTCATGGAGTAATACGGGAATATGGTATTCAGACATCTTGTACAGAGTTAGTGGAGTTTAACCTAAAATTTCCTGTGCCAATGCAATGAACTTGCTTGAGTCCATCTGTTTTTTGCAGTATTCCTCTTTTGCCCAAATTTCAATTACATGGTCATTACCTACAAATATCATCTCTTTCTCCGCTCCAATGCTCTCAAGTATTTTTTTAGGGATGGTAATTCTGCCAAGTTTTTCGTCCGGCTCCACAACGGCCCTGTTTCTCATGTATTCTCTCCAGAATTCTGCGTGCTCTTTCCTGAAGAAGTTGAGTCTGGATTTTACTTGATTTGACTCCTCCTCCCATTGGGTGTAGGTATACATCTGCAGGCAGTTTTCAAACAGGTCCTTTTTTACAACAAGAGCCATCTTTTCTTCAGGTGCAAATACACCCTTGAATGCAGAGGGGAATATCATTCTCCCTTTGTCATCAATCTTTACTGTGTATTCTCCTATGAATTTGGCCATTTTGCTTCTGTTTTCTATGGAATTACGCTTGATGCAAAAGTAGATATTCTTTTTACAATATCTTACAAAAACTTCCACTTTTTTCCACAAAATTATCAACAATTAAAAAATGCAGATTATCTTTACATCGGCAAGAGGATGGAAAGGATTTTGCATGGTATTTTTAAAACAGTTGTGTTATGAGGAATTTCTGGTTGTTATTGCTTGGTGTATTATTTATAAGTTGCTCAGGTCCAAGAGATAAAGGAGAGACTGTTGAGGTATTGTCTCCTGTTTCGGTTGCCATGAAGTATGGCATTGAGATTGATAAATATGACATTGAACCTGGAGAGGTGAAAAAAGGCGATTTTTTCGGCTCCATTATGGAAGATTTTGGGGTAGGAGCAAATCAGGTGCAAAGAATAATAAAGGCCTCAAAAGATGTGTTTGATGTAACCAAAATCAGGCTTGGCAATCAGTATGAGGTTTTTAAAGAGAAGGATTCTTCCGGCGTAGCAGCTTTTTTTGTATATGAACTGGATAATCTTACTAATGTAGTTGTTTCCCTTAAAGATTCCCTTTATGCCAGAGTATATGAGAAAGAGGTAACCGCAATAAGGAAAAAGGCTGAAGTTACCATTAATACCTCTCTTTGGCAGGATGTTCAGGCTGCAGGCATTCCGGCAATGATGGCACTCAAGCTGTCTGATGTATATGACTGTACCATTGATTTCTTTGGTTTGCAGAGGGGGGATTCTTTTGTAGTGATGTATGATGAGCTTACCCACGGGGGAGAGTATATGGGGCTTGGTAAGATCTACTACGCAGAGTTTACCCATGCTGGAAAACTGTATAATGCTGTGAGATTCAATGCCGGTGAGAACAGTAGTGTATTCTGGAATGAGAAAGGTGAGAGCCTTAAGAAGGCTTTTCTTAAAGCTCCACTGAACTTTACAAGAATCAGTTCAAGATTTACTTATGCCAGAAAGCATCCGGTGCTTAAGATTGTAAGGCCTCATACAGGTATAGATTATGCGGCACCAAGCGGAACCCCGGTTGTTGCATTGGGTGATGGAGTAGTAACCCATAGAGGTTGGGCCGGAGGTGGTGGAAATACCATAAAGATAAAGCATCCGGGCAATTATGTTACCTCATATATGCACCTTAAGGGGTATGCCAAAGGGATAAAGGTTGGCAGTAGAGTGTCAAGAGGCCAGCTAATTGGCTATGTTGGAAGCACAGGCCTTTCTACAGGTCCTCATTTGGATTTCAGGGTTTACAAGAATGGTAAACCTATAGACCCTCTAAAAATGGAGAGTCCAAGCGTTGAGCCTGTAAAGAAAGAGGATATGCAGGCTTTCAATGCGCAGATGGCACAATACAGATATCAGTTGGACAGCATAAAGTCTGCGGCGTATGTTCAGGGATATTTGAATATACTGCTTTAGAATGTAAGGTCCACTCCATCTTCCCTAACGGAAAGCTGTACATTTCTTCCCATATATATAGCAAGGTGAGGGCGGCCGTGCCCCGCAGGGAACCCGAATACTACAGGAACATCAAGCTCGTCTGTGTAACGTTTTATAAGTTCTTCCGGTGTGATATTCCATGGATCCTCCTTGTCTGATATGTCTGTAAAGTTTCCAACAAGTATAGCTTTGGCTTTATTGAGTTTGCCGGATTTCTTAAGCTGTTGCATCATGCCGTCAACAGCATTGAGACTCTCTCCTATCTCCTCTATAAAGATAATGGTGTTGTCGTCAACCGGCATCTGGTAAGGAGTACCCTCTGCAATTGAGATAAGGGTCATGTTTCCACCCATTATTTTTCCTTCCGCTTCACCCAACCTGTTGAATGGATGAGGTTTTATGTGGTACCCTTTGGTTTTTCCCATAATTGCATCCCCAACGGAGATTGCTGCAGAATCTGGTCTTCTCTTAAGCCAATAGGAGCTTAGCATAGGAGCATGCATAGACTCCATTCCAATGCTCTGCATCATAAGGTGATATGTGGTTACATCACTGAATCCTATTACCCATTTGGGATGTTTGCGTATCTGTTCAAAATCAAGGTATTCCAGGGTTCTTATAGCTCCGTATCCGCCCCTATAGAAAAGGATTGCCTTAATGTTGTCATCCATGATCATCTCCATAAACTCCTCGGCCCTCTCTTTGTCTGATACTGAGAATGGAGGATTATCCTTTTTGAAAAGGTTTTTTCCAAGTTTTACATTCACTCCCCATGATTTCACAACATCAATGAGGGTGTCTGATTCCCCTTTTCGGTGTGTCACATGTGATGATACAACCATAAGTCCTACCGTATCACCCGGCTGAAGGTAAGGGGGTCTTATGAATGCAGTTTCTGCTGTTGCTTGTGGTTGAGTGGTGCAGCTTGCTGCAAATAATGCCATAAATGCAGCTGCTATCGGGAGTAAAATATTTTTCATGTTTCCTTTTTTATAGAATGTCCTCATCCCTTTTGTGCAGCACTGCCTTCCTGAGCTCAAAATTCTGTCCCAGGTATCTCTTTCTAACCTCAGGGTTGTTTGCAAGTGCCTCGGGAGTACCGCTCTCCAGGATATTTCCGTCATAGAGAAGATATGCCCTGTCAGTAATGGCAAGGGTTTCATGCACGTTGTGGTCTGTAATGATAATGCCAATATTCTTGGTCTTCAGCTTTGCAATAATATGCTGTATATCCTCAACTGCAATTGGATCAACACCGGCAAAAGGCTCATCCAAAAGTATAAATTTAGGGTCAATGGCAAGGGCTCTGGCAATTTCACATCGTCTTCTTTCTCCTCCCGACAATTGAATACCATAACTTTTCCTCACTTTCTCAAGCCTGAACTCTGCTATAAGGCTCTCCAGTCTCTCCTTTCTCTCCTCTTTGGTAAGGTTGCTCAGCTCCATTACAGACATAATGTTGTCCTCTACGCTAAGTTTCCTGAAAACAGAAGCTTCCTGTGCAAGGTAACCCAGACCTTTCTGTGAGCGCTTGTACATAGGAAGGTCTGTAATCTCCTCGTCATCAAGGAAAATTTGTCCTCCGTTAGGTTTTACAAGACCTGTTATCATGTAGAAACTGGTTGTCTTTCCTGCACCGTTAGGTCCAAGCAATCCTACAATCTCACCCTGCTCAACATCAAAAGAAACCCCTTTTACAACGGTCCTTTTTCCATATTTCTTTATTAAATCTCTACAGTATAAACGCATATCTAGTTAATATCTAATTCCAAATCTTTTTCAAGTGCCAGCAGCTCTGGATGACTCTTGCGCATAAGGTCTGCCTTCTCATAGGCTGTATATGGTTTCTTCTCCTGCTCTTTAACCTCAATAACCTCTACAACAATCTTAATATCACCGTTGTGCAGTTCCTTTTGCAGGAATCCGGTAAGAACAGGAAGTGAATTTTTCTCAATCCAGCTCTGTTGTGCACTGTTCCCTACCTTAAATATCACTGTGGTATTGTCTTCCTTAAGGATAGGTGTGGTTTGTTTTATGGCAGTGGCAAGTCTAGGATACTGGTTCTGGGTCTGAGCCATCTTTATCCATGCCGCATTCAGCTTTTCTTGGGTTATGATCTCCGTAGCGGTTATAACCTCCTGCTCCTGGGTCTTAGGTGTGCTCTGGGTCTTCTTTATTATGCTCTTTATAGATAGGCCGCCACCCATTGCCTTTGGTTGTACTGTCTGTTTTGGTTGTGGTGGGGCAATGCTCTCTGCTTGTGCTGCAACTGTTTGTTCCTGTGCAGCAGGTTGTGCAGGAACAGCAGCTGTTTTCCCAGCAGGTGCCATAGAGTTCTGTTGTTCATGTACGGCAACAGGTGTTGCTGCATGCACAGCAGGAGATGTTGCCATAGCAGTATTGGACTGGGCAGGAGCTGGTGCTCCGGCAGCTGTTTGCTGGCTGTTGAGCTGTGCAAGCTTAATAAGCAGGAATTCTACCAATAGTCTCTGGTTGCTGCTTGCACGGTATTCACTTTCACATTTTGTGGTATTGCCCAATGCCTCGTAAAGGAATCTGAAAGAACATTTTTCACTTTGAGTTCTGTATCTTTCGGCTACAGCCGGTGCCATCTCAAGCAGTTTTAATGTTGTGGTGTCTTTACACACTACAAGGTTACGCAGATGGTTGCTTAATCCTCCTATGAAATACAGGGCATTGAATCCTTTTGAAAGAACTTCATCAAAAAGCAGCAATGATTTTGCAAAATTGCCTTGTAGCGAGCACTCTATAATGTTGAAGTAGTACTCATAATCCAACACATTCAGATGTCTGATTACATCCTGATACTGAATATTTGTGCCACAGAATGCAACAGACTGGTCAAACAGGGTGAGAGCGTCACGCATTGCTCCGTCTGCCTTCTGTGCAATTACATGTAACGAGTCCGAGTCAATTGCAATCTCCTCTTTCTTGGCAATTGAAGAGAGGTTCTTTACAATGTCCTCTATGGAGATACGGTTAAAGTCATATGTCTGGCAGCGGCTCAGGATAGTAGGGAGAATCTTATGCTTCTCTGTTGTGGCCAGAATGAATATGGCATGAGCCGGCGGTTCTTCAAGCGTTTTAAGAAAGGCGTTGAATGCTGCAGATGAAAGCATGTGCACCTCGTCTATGATATATACGCTGTACTTGCCAATCTGGGGCGGGATCATAACCTTTTCTGTGAGGAGTCTTATGTCATCAACTGAGTTGTTTGAGGCAGCATCAAGTTCATGGATGCAGTATGATCTGCCTTGGGCAAATGAGATGCAGGACTCGCACTTTCCGCAAGGTTCAAGCTCTGTCCCCGGGTTCATGCAGTTTATAGTTTTAGCAAAAATTCTGGCTGTTGAGGTTTTTCCTACGCCCCTTGGTCCGCAGAAAAGATATGCATGCGCCAACTGCCCTCTGATTATTGAATTTTTAAGGGTGGTGGCTATACTCTCCTGGCCAACCAGGCTCAGGAAATCGTTTGGCCTGTATTTGCGTGCCGATACTATAAATTTCTCCATATTTTACAAAAGTAACCAATTTCTTCTAATTTTGCAGAGTTTTTTGGATAGCAATGAATACAGAAAAAAAGGATATATTAAAATTCTCGCTCAAGCAGGTAACTTCTCCGGTGGCATATTGTGCCCTTACCACAAAATGTGGCAGCAGGGACGAAGATCCACAATATAACGGCTTAGCCCATTTTACTGAGCACATGTTCTTTAAGGGGACCGCAAAAAGGCGTTCGGGAAGTATAAACAATGTTCTTGAGAGGGTAGGTGGAGAGCTTAATGCCTATACAACAAAGGAGGAGACTGTACTGCATTGTACAGTGTTGAAAGAAGACCTCTCTAAGGCAATAGATCTGCTTATGGAGCTGGCATTTACTTCTGTTTTCCCACAAAAAGAACTGGAAAAGGAAAGGGATGTAATTATAGAGGAGATTGTTTCATATAAAGATGTTCCCGCGGATGCAATTTATGAACATTTTGAGCAGCTGCTTTTTGAAGGACACCCTCTGCAGATGCAGATTCTTGGAGACAAGAAAAGCCTAAAAAGGATAGATTCAGTAGTGATGCAGGAGTATAATAGTAAAAATTTTACCCCTTGCAATATGGCGTTTACGGTTGCTGCCAACATGAAAAGGGAACAGGTGGCATATATGATAAAAAAGGCTGTAAAAAAGTATACGGGAAGAGAAATAGAGCTTGATATAGTTGAAGAGGGAGATATGACGTCCGTGCCTGCTGTAAAGCAGCAAAGAGATGTTTGGGAGCCTGAGGGAGGATTCAAGCCTTTTAACAAGGTTGTTGCCAAAAGGAGTCATCAGGCTCATTGCATAGTTGGAGCCCCTGCATATTGCGCATATGACCAGAAAAGGATTGCACTTTCACTTCTTGCCAATATATTGGGGGGACCGGCATCGGGGGCAAGACTCAATACATCCCTAAGGGAGAAAAACGGTTTGGTATATAGCGTGGAGGCAGTATATACACCATATGCAGATACAGGAATTTTCAGTATCTATTTTGGTTGTGACAAGGAGGATACGGACAAATGTCTTGCCCTTGTGAAGAAGGAGCTTGATAAAGTGGTGGAATCGCCACTTACCCCTCTGCAACTAAAAGGGGCAAAGAAACAGCTGATAGGACAGCTCTCTATTGCACAGGATAACAATGAGGCTCAAGCCCTTTCAATGGGGAAATCTTTGGTTGTATATGGCAAGATAAGTAACTTTGAGCAGATGAGACAAAAAGTAGAGTCCATTACTGCTGAGCAGTTGCATCAGGTGGCAAAGGAGATTCTCAGCTGGGATAGAATGAGTACGCTTATTTATAATTGATACCCATTTGGGGCAGATATACATATGGAACTAGACAGTTATCTATTAAAATACTCACAGCAGCAGGACCCTGTTCTGCAGTGGCTGCAGAAACAGACAAACCTTAGGACAAACCATGCGCGAATGTTATGCGGACCTGTGGAGGGAAAGCTTATGGAAATGATATCTTCCATGATTGCGCCGCAAAATATTCTTGAGATAGGTGCTTTTACGGGCTATTCTGCAATTTGTCTTGCAAGAGGTCTTAAGGAGGGGGGAATGATGGATTCTCTGGAACTCAATGATGAACTTGAGGATCTTATCCTTCAGGCTCATGAAAAAGCAGGGCTCTCAGAGAAGATAACCATGCACTTTGGCGATGCAAAGGATACCTTAAAGCGTCTTAAAGAGGAGGGAAGAATGTATGACCTTGTTTTTATTGATGCCAACAAGAGGGAATACATCACCTATTATGAGCTGGTTTTTGATATGGTACGCCCCGGGGGCTATATATTGGCAGATAATGTGATATGGGACGGAAAGGTACTGCAGGAGCCTATCCCTGCTGATGCCCAAACGCAAGGAATACACAAGTTCAATGAAATGGTAAAGGAAGATCCCAGGGTGGAGAATGTTATAATTCCACTGAGGGACGGTCTTAATCTTATAAGGAAGAAATAGCTTCAGCACACCCCTCAAGCTGCCACTTGGGGGTGGAGGTTGCTCCGCAAATTCCCACTGAATCCCCATCATGGAACCAGGATGCATCTATCTGTCCTGTATTCTGGATATTGTAAGTGCGTGGGTTTACAGATTTGCACAGTTCATACAACACTTTGCCGTTTGAACTCTCTTTTCCGCTTACAAATACAATTACTGAGTGCTTTGCTGCAAAGGCTGCCAGGTTGTTGTGCCTTTGGGCCACTTGTCTGCAAATGGTATTGTGTACAGTAAAGTGCTCCATGTTTCCACCTGTCAAAGCTATTTTCTCTTTAATGGCAGCACAAACCTCCTCGTACTCTTTAGGATCTTTGGTAGTTTGGGAGAAAATCTGTATTGGCATGGTAAAATCTATATTGCCAAGGCTCTCCAGGCTGTCAACAACTATTGCGGTACCTTCTGTCTGCCCTACAAGACCGTTTACCTCTGCGTGTCCTATCTTTCCAAAGATAACAATCTGTCCATTGTGCTTTGCGTAGGTTTCCCTTATCCTGTCCTGAAGCTTCAGTACTACCGGGCAGGTACAGTCTATCAGCTCTATATTGTGTTCCTGTGCAAGTTTATATGTTGCAGGAGGCTCGCCGTGTGCCCTAATTAGAACGGTGGTGTCTGAAAGCTCTTTCATTTTTTTTGTATCAATCACCTCGAGTCCTATCTTGTTGAGCCTCTCAAGCTCAGAGTTGTTGTGCACAATTGCTCCAAGGGAGTACAATGATGCACTCTCCCTAAGGCGTGATTCTGCTTTCTCCACTGCCCTGATAACTCCGTAGCAGAATCCCGATTCTGAATCTATCTCTATAGTAAGGCGCATAACTTTCTAAATTTTTCCGGAACAAAAAATTATTTCATCTGCAGGCCAAAACGCTCAAGCAAAATGCGGTCAAGCCATACAAACTGCTCCGGGATGCTCATGTAGCTGTTGTCCAGCAGCAGCGCATCATCAGCTTTTCTAAGAGGTGAAACCTCTCTTGTCTGATCGAGATGGTCCCTCTCCTTAAGGTTCTTGAGTACATCCTCAAAGCTCTCTTTTCCACCAGCTTCCTGTATCTCTTTAAACCTTCTCTGTGCCCTTACCTCTACAGCAGCGGTCATGAATATTTTAAGCTCCGCATTTGGAAAAACGGCTGTTCCAATGTCCCTGCCATCCATGACAACCCCTTTCTGCTCCCCAAATTTGCGAAGAATGTTGTCTACATACTCCCTTACAAAAGGAAGGGCAGAAATCTTGCTTACCTTGTTGGAGATGTTGAGAGTCCTTATCTGTTTTTCTACAGAGGCGTTGTTGAGCCAGGTCTGGGATTTGTTGTCGGGACCAAGGCGGAAAGATATCCTGTTTGCAGGGAGGGTCATCTTCAACCCCTGCTCGTCTATTTTGTTTTTATTGTCTATAAAACCGTTGGTATATGCAAAGTAAGTTACGGCCCTGTACATGGCGCCGGTATCTACATAAACATAACCCAATCTGGCAGCTACCTGCTTTGCAAAGCTACTTTTTCCGGTTGAGGAGTGGCCGTCAATGGCAATTATAATTTTAGATTGTTCCATGGGGCAAAAGTACAAAAAAACTTATCTTTGTAAAAACTAAAGAAGCTATAATATAACAAAGGATGAGAGTAGCGGTTTTGGATTTGGGCACCAATGTGTTCAATATGATTTTGAGCGAGTTTACCTCAGATGGCGGGTGCCGCAGGATAAAGGAGTACAAATGTGCGGCCAAGCTTGGTGCAGGTGGCCTTTCAAGCGGACTTATTTTGCCATCTGCATTTGAGACGGCAACGGCAGCGCTTGACAGGATAATGGGTGTAATTGAACAGGCCGGTGGAGCTGATATGGTTATTCCATACGCAACCTCTGCGGTGCGTGATGCTGCAAATGGCTTGGAATTTGCACAGCAGATGAACAGCAGGTATGGATTCCAGATACGAATAATACCCGGAGAAAGGGAGGCGGAGCTCATTTTCAAGGGTATAATGGAGAGTGTAGGGGAGCTACGGGGGCCAGACGGCAAGTTTGCCACAGGAGAGAATGCCCTTATGCTGGATATTGGAGGGGGAAGCAATGAGTTCATAATTACAGACGGCGCAGAAATTTTATGGAAAAGGAGCTTCCCGATAGGTATGGCCCGCATGAGGGAACAGTTCAACTATGTGGAGCCAATTTCCCGGGAGGTTATACAGGAGTTTGAAAAGTTCAACGAACAGGTGTTGCAGGAACTTTGGGAGCAGGTGGAGAGGTACAGGCCAAGGATTTTCATAGGATCGTCGGGATCATTTGATACATTCAAGGATTTGCTCTTCAACTGTGGGTTTGAGGAACTTCCTTCCATGGAGCTTAGTATGGATGCCCTAAGGGATCTTAATGACAGGCTGGTTGCCTCTACTGCTGATGAAAGGATGAAGATGCCGGGAATGTCCCCTATAAGGGTTGATTATATTGTGTTGGCCTCTGTGTTCACACAGTTTGTGCTGAATAAAGTGAAACCTGCAATTTTATACCAGTCTTCATACTCCCTTAAGGAGGGTGGAATGAAGGAGGAGTTTGAAAAATATTTAAAAAGTCTTATATGAAAATACTTATAGTAGATGACGAGAAAAGCATCAGATTTGCCCTTAAGGACATAATTGAGTTTGAGGGACATGAGGTCTCTTTGGCAGCAGACGGCAAGGAGGGGCTTGAGATGGCTTTGGCAAACAATTATGATGTAATATTCTCAGATATCAAAATGCCGGGCATAGATGGTGTGGAGCTGCTTGAGAAACTTGTGGAGAACGGAGTAGAGGCGGCAGTGGTTATGATATCAGGGCACGGATCAATTGATACAGCTGTAGATTGCATTAAAAAGGGTGCATTTGACTTTATACAGAAACCGTTGGATTTGAATCGTATACTAATTACCCTAAAGAATGCTACAGACAAGACCTCTCTGGTAAAGGAGACAAAGATTCTTAAGAAGAAGGTTGAGAAAGTTGCGGGTATTCCCCAGATTGTGGGAGAGTCGCCTGCCATTTTGCGCATTAAGGAGATGATAGACCGTGTTGCGGCTACAGATGCAAGGGTGCTGGTTACAGGTTCAAATGGTACAGGAAAGGAGCTTGTAGCAAGGTGGCTGCACGAGAAGAGCAACCGCAAGAGCATGCCGTTTGTAGAGGTAAACTGTGCGGCAATTCCGGGTGAGCTTATTGAGAGTGAGCTTTTTGGACATATGAAAGGTTCTTTTACAGGTGCAGTAAAGGACCATAAGGGCAAGTTTGAGCAGGCAGACGGAGGTACACTGTTCCTGGATGAAATTGGAGACATGAGCCTAAGTGCCCAGGCCAAAGTGCTTAGGGTATTGCAGGAGAACAAGCTCAGCCGTATTGGAAGTGACAAGGACATTAATGTTAAGGTGCGTATAGTAGCTGCAACCAACAAGAACCTTTTAGAAGAGATTGCCAAAGGTAATTTTAGGGAGGATTTGTACCACCGTTTGAGTGTAATTGTTATTCACGTACCTTCATTGGCAGACCGCAAGGAGGATATTCCGCTACTTGTAAACCATTTTATTGCGCAGATCTGCAATGAGACGGGCATGCCAATGCGCTCAATTGATGCAGATGCTGTGGCAGAGCTCCAGAAACATGCCTGGACCGGAAATATCCGCGAGCTGAGGAATGTTACGGAGAGACTGCTCATTTTGGGTAACCAGACAATAACCAAGGAAGATGTACAGATGTACGCTTCCCCTCTTTTCAGATAATATTTTAGCGAACTTGAAAAACAGATTTAGATATGGCAACACAGGTGCTTATAAAGACTACATTAGGAGATATTAAAGTTGAACTTTATGACCAGACTCCCCAGCATAGGGACAATTTTGTAAAACTTGTAAAGGAGGGTTACTATAACGGTACACTTTTTCACAGGGTTATAAAGAATTTTATGGTTCAGGGAGGTGACCCGGATTCAAAAGGTGCACCAGCCGGCAAATCTCTTGGTACAGGTGGTCCGGGCTATACTGTTCCTGCAGAGATTGTATATCCACAGCTTTTCCACAAAAGAGGTGCTCTTGCTGCTGCAAGACAAGGTGATGAGGTGAATCCCCAGAGAAATTCGTCGGGAAGCCAGTTCTACATTGTGTGGGGTGATGTTTATGCCGGTGGAAAATTGGGCCAGATGGAGAAGCAGATGAACATGATGGTTGAGCAGGAGGTGTTCAACAGATTGGCTGCTGAGCGCAAGGCCCAGATTATGGATTTGCGTAGAAATAGGGATCAGGCTGGCCTTATGGAGTTGCAGGATGAGCTGATTGCCCTTACCAAAGCTGAGGTTAAGGAGCGTGGAGGATTCAAATTTACTGAGGCCCAGAAGGAGGCTTACAGCACAATTGGAGGTACTCCTCACCTGGATAACCAGTACACCGTGTTTGGTGAGGTGGTTGAGGGGTTGGATGTGGTAGAGAAAATACAGAATTGTGCCACTGCCCGCGGTGACAGGCCTAAGGAGGATATAGTTATGACAATGGAGCTTTTGTAGCATTAAGGGGTTTGCATAAAGCAAACCCCTTTTTATTTACATGTATTCTACTTGTATTTTGGATTTCCAGCGGCCAAAATAAAGGTTTTCCCCTTTCCATTCTACTTCTCCGCGCTGGAAGTCTACAGGCTCGCTGCGCAGATGTGTTTTTGCGGGGAAGAAATTGCCGCTGAAGTCTTCGTTTATATAGTATCTGTGGCTGTCTATACCTCCAAGATAAAAGTGGCGTATCTTGTCATCTTCATTAGGAACAAGACCAAACGATGCATCAACAGGTACCCATCCAATTCCCTCAAAATAAATCTCAGACCAATCGTGCATGCCGCCCATACCGGGGTGTGCTACAAATCCGCTCTGCCATTTTGCAGGAATTCCTGCGTAACGGGCCATTGTAATGAATGTGAGGCCTACTTGTCCGCAGTCTCCGTGTTTGTTTTTAAGC